>CAYOAK010000127.1:0-10872 GCA_964401925.1 uncultured Bdellovibrionales bacterium
CGAAGCCTCTCGAATGCTTAAGTGGCTGTTACTTCTTCGGACCGGCAAGCAGGCGGTCAATGATCTCTTTGAAGAACGGAGCCGGACGCGCACCGCTGACCTTCACTCCGCCGACCAGGAAAGAGGGAGTTCCGTTAAATGCGAGTTGCTCAGCGGAGGACTCGTCGCTCTCGACAGCCTTGTCTGCAGCCGCGCTGTTCATATCAGCTTCGAACTTCGCGGTGTCGAGTCCGAGATCCTTTGCGAACTTCGGATATGCCTCTTTGCCCAGCGCCTGTTGATTCTTGAAGAGCATATCATGCATCTCCCAGAACTTTCCTTGCTGTTGAGCGGCCCAAGCGGCTTTCGCAGCCGGCTTCGCTTCCGGGTGCATGGGGAGCGGGAGGTGCTTGAACGCAAGCTTCACGTCGTTCGGATACATCTTCGTGACCTCGTCCATGATCTCCATGCCTTTCCGGCAATAGGGACACTGGAAGTCGGAGAACTCGACGATCGTTACTTTAGCGTCAGCCTTGCCCTTAACAGGCGAACTGCCGATGTCGAACTTGACGGGATTCTTGAACTGCTCCTCCATCTCCTTCTTCATCTTCTCCGCTTCTTCGGCGGCGCTCGCGCGCTGACGCTTCATCGCGTAGCGCTCGAAGGATTTGGCGATCTTTTCGATGTTCGAATCTTTCGCGAAGTAGGCGTCCATCGCCTTCGTAAAATCCGCATCGGAGATCTCCGCCCGGACGGGAGAGAGCAGCGGTGCAGTCAGGAGGACAGCCAGGGAGAGGCCGCCCGTGAGTAGAGATTTAATAGTCATATTTTTCTCAATTATTAATAGGGGAGCTCAATAGGGAAATAGTTTGTTCCGGGTGTCTACTACCTTCGTTGTTCAAAGGAAATCAGATTTTCAGAGCTCAATTGACCTAAGGGGTCTGTCGAAAAACGAACGACATATTTGAAATATGAGCAACGAACTCTTCGGAAGCTTCGATTTTTCCAGGAATCTCAAAGAAGGTTCCTCCCCGGGTAACGGCGAAGCTCAAACGCTGCCCCTGTTTTCATTTACTCCCTCCGGGAGCGCGGCCCGAAAATGGCCGAAACGGCCATTTTGCAACGGGCCCCTCAAGAGATTGCGATCCGCTCCACCTGCGAGCAGAGCGCTCCCGTCCGCGATATCGCGAGCCGATGCGCCTCCCCGGTCGAGAGAATCCACTCATCGAGAACCGGCGAAGGCGGGATCGCAGCCGCCGGTGCAGAGAGAAGCTCCGCTGTGGAGCCGTAGAATTCGACGTGCGGAGCGGGGAGAAATTCTACAGCTCGGGACGACATTTTTCCGGACGTGCCGGCCATGAAGGAGCGGAGCGTTAATCCTGCATGTGCCGCATACAGCGCCTGTTCGCGGAGCGTGTCCTCGCCCTGAACGTGCAGAATCCAATCGATGCTGCTGAGAAAGAACATCAGCGAGCGCTGACGGTACTCCTTCTCTGTGAGCTCGCCAAACCCCTCGGGGAAATCGGCGATCACCGGAAAGCCGAGAGGCGCGGCACACGCGCGCCATGACTCAGCCGTGCCGGGAGAGGTGACAAAGATCGCGGCAGTCTTCCCCGCGCCCTTTAGCGCTCCAAGAAGCTCGGACTCCGGCGCGCCCCCGATAATTCCTGCCACTTCCCCGGAGGCACATACCGCGCCGAAATGGGAATCGCGTGCACGCTTCAGTACCGACTCAGGCGCTGGTGCGGTCGTGGCAGGCTGCTCTGAGAGGAGCTTGTTGCGAAAAGTGCGCATACGAAGACGATGCGCGCGGGTCTCGGAAGCGAGCTTCGCCGGGTCTAGCCGGCCGGTCAGAGAGTTGCCATGCACCCGGTATTCGTAAAGCGGATCGGCGGTGTCGACATGTCTCGCCGGAGCGAAGGCCGTCAGCCGCAGCCAGTAGTCGTAATCTTCGTAGCCCCGGAGGGCCGAAAGGTACACCCCAACATTTTCGGCGAAGGTGCGGCGGTAGAGAAAGGCGGCGTTGATGAAGTTGTCGTCGAACTCGAAGAGAAGCTCGGAGCTGCGCGGGAGAAGGAGGATTGAGGGGTCGGTGGGGGATTGGTCGCTGGGGCGGTAGGCCGACTTCCGGGCAGGGCGGCCCGCTTCGTCGATGAGGCGCACGTTGCCGTAGGACAGCGGACAACAGCTGTGCGCGAGTTGATCGAGTACGAGGGCGCGGAGGCCTCCTGGGAGATAACGGTTATCGGCCGAGGTCCAGGTCAGAAGCGGCGCCTCCGTGACAGCAAATCCGGCGTTCAACGCGCTCGAGATCCCTCCGTTGGGCTTAGTGAGGAACCGCACCCGTGTATCCGACTCCCGAAAACTGCGCACAGCCGAGGCAGGGTCGTCAGTCGAACCGTCATCTACGATGATGAGCTCGAGTGGGATCTCTCGCTCAGAGAGAATGCTCGAAACCGACTCGGCGAGCATGCCCGCCTGATTGTAGACGGGGAGGACTATGGAGACGAGTGGTCCGCCCGGTAGGAGCCGTGAGAGGGCAGGTGCGAACGCAGCCGTTCCACGCGCCTCCCCCTTATTTGTGCGAACCGGGTGCTGTCCGCCCCGGTTCCTCAGCCCCCAGATCACAGCTTCACACCTTCCATAAAAACAGGTTACAGCGCCCGCATGCGGATTGCGATACTAGGCACACGCGGAATTCCCGCGCGATATGGAGGTTTTGAGACCTTCGCGGCCGAACTCTCCCGCCGCTTAGCCGAAAAGGGGCATGAGGTCTCAGTTCACTGCCGGCGTTACCTCTATCCGGATACTTGGTTTCCGGAGAACCGGAGACTGTCGCGGGTGCTCTTGCCGGCGCTCCGATCGAAACATCTGGAGACCCTCTCCCACACTTTCTTCTCCGTTGCTTATCTTTGGGGCGAAGCCCTGCGTAGGAGGCCACTTCCGGAGGTCATCATCCTCTGTAATGCGGCAAACGCGATTTTCATCCCCTGTTTTCGAATGCTTGGCATTGCTGTCGCATTGAACGTCGATGGGATTGAGCGCCAACGGGGGAAGTGGGGCAGTGCGGGCGCCCTTTGGTATCGCCTCGGGGAGTGGCTTGCGGCTCGTTTTGCTTCAGTCATTGTCAGCGATGCAGAGGTGATACGCGGCTACTATCTGGGCGTATATGGCGCGCAAAGCGAGGTGATCACCTACGGCTACAATGAGCAAGAGGAGAGCGCTGTAGAAGCGAAATTGAGCGGCAGCTACGGAGACGATCTCTCAATGCGGCTTGCGCCATTCGGACTCGAAGCCGGGCGGTATCTCCTCTACGTAAGCCGACTAGAGCCGGAAAATAACGCCCATATCGTCTTACAGGCCTACCGTATACTGGTGGAGAGTCATCAGGATAAAGCGGTTCAGTATCCGCTCGTCATCGTTGGAAACGCTCCATACGCCTCGGAGTATATTGCCGGTCTCCGGGCGATGGCTGCAGGCGACGTGCGATTCCTTGGCTTCCAATTTGGCGATTCCTACCGAGCACTGCAACTGGGAGCAGCTGTATACATTCAGGCTACGGAGGTCGGGGGCACGCACCCCGCACTGGTCGAAGCAATGGGATTTGGGAACTGCGTTGTCGCCAACCAGACCCCGGAAAACACTGAAGTACTTGGGAACGCTGGACGGCTGTATCCACGGAACGATGTTCAGGTTCTCTCGGAGCTCCTCGCCGAGCTGCCCGGCTCAGTCGAGCGCAGCAAGTTGATGCGCCTTGCGCGAGAGCGTGCCCGTTCCCATTACAGCTGGTCCGGGGTCGTCGATCTGTATGAGGCACTGTGCAGGAGGTTAGTGCAGAAGGCTAATGCAGGAGGTTAGTGCACATGACTGAAAAAGCGCACCCTAGAGACTAAAGCACTTGACCGCAGCAAGCAGACACATTAGAGCCGGAGGTGCAGTTGGGGTCGATTTTATCGGCCTCAGGCGCTAGGTCGGCCGGGTCGAATTGCAACTGAAACAGCAACTCGAACGGCGGCGGGATCTAAAAAATTCTCGGTTGAAGTTCGTGGACCGAAAGATAAACGGATCGGCGGAGAGAGCTCCGGCGATCGATTAGAGGGCAAGATAGTGGCAAAGAAGAAGAAACCAGCAGCGAAGAAAGCTGCTCCGAAAAAGGTAGCGAAGAAAGCTGCAGCGAAAGCTCCGGCGAAAAAGATGGTCGCAGCACCGGCACCGAAGAAGGCTCCCCCGATGCCGCCGAAGAAGCCCGTTCTCGTTACACCGAAGAACTCAGGCTCACGTCAGTACACCCAGGGTGAACTCTATGAGTGCATCAAGGGCTGCTGCGGATTCCAAACTCGGAGCGAAGCAAAGGCGTTCTACGCAGGCTTCCAGGAGATGCTCCAATCTTCGCTGAAGGCCGGCTACAAAGTCGTCCTCCCGGGACTCGGAAAGATTCAGGTGAAGCGGACGAAGGCTCGCATGGGCCGTAACCCGACCACCCAAGAGCCGATCCACATTCCGGCAAAGCGGAAGGTTGCATTCACCGCCCTCAAGGCGTTGAAGGACACCGTTCTGTAGTCGGGAATGGGGCCCGCGCTTCGTCGCGGGAATCGAAGTTAAATGCCCTGTTCAGGCAACTGAACGGGGCATTTGCGTTTCGCCATGCCGGCTTCCCCTTTGTTGGGGTGTACCTCGGGCGCAGATGCCACGAAGTTGGGATGTACCTTCGTGGTGGGGTGCACCTTCGGCCCCATTCCGGGCGATCCAAAGTTGGGGTGTACCTAGCCCCTCGCTCCTCGGGATGAGTCCGAAGCGGTAGGGAGCTTCGATTTTAGGGCGGAATTTCGGTTGGTTAAAGGTCGCTGGAAAGAAGGCGGTCAAGTTTTCCGAACACCTGATCGAATTAGTGTGTAATTGACTTTTTTAGTCGGTTATTAGACCATCAATCCTTTGACGGCCCGTTTTCGCCGTCCTTTCATTTGGGGAGAGTGCGTGCCCGGTAACCAGCGGATATTGCTCTATGGTGGGCTCTTCGTCTTCGGTTGCTCCCTTGGTGCGGCACTCCACTTCGCCGAACGGCGGGGCCTGACCAACCCCACTGCCAAAGCTCAATCGAAGAATGCTGCCGTAGAGTTCGTCCGCGCCGGGCTTCGCTTCAAACCGGCGTCCGAAGAGGAGCGCTCACTCCAGAAGAGCCTCTCATTCGGAAAGGGCCTCGCAGCACTGCTTACGGCACTCGAAGACCCCACCTCGGAGGGTTTTAGGCTGCTGCGCAGCGACTTTTTACAGGGAATTCCGAACTACTCCACGGCGCTCCTTCCACCTTTGAAGGAGAAGGCGTTGGAGACAATGCTTTCAAAGTTCACAAAAGAGGATTGGGAGGCTTGGCCGCGCAGCAATATCGCAAATGACGGGTCACCCTCGGCTGCACGTAGCTATGTGGATAGCATCATCGCGCAAAATCGTGAGCTCGGACTTTTCTTGGAAACCGCGGCGCTGCTTCTGCACGGACTGCATGTGACGACAGTCCACGGTGGTGCCTATGATCTAAAAAAGGGATTTGAATACATCGTTTCTTCGGCTGAAGAATTACTGACGAGTCGTGAGGTTTCGACACTGCCCGCGCGCTATCTGCTTAGCTATTCCGTTCCCTCGGATCCGTCGTTCCTTCCCACGTTCGAGCGCGCCCGCTGCGAAGTAGTGGCTGATTATGTCGAGAGCCATCCGAAAGATCTCGAGCGCGATATCAGGCTTCTGTCGACGCTGGACGGGCGCTACATGAATGCGCATAGCAATCGAGCGCTCGCGAATACGCTTTTGACGCTCAGCCACGATGCCTCCCCGAGATTCCGCGCTGACACGGTGCGGCACTTCATTGAATCCGGTAGTTTCAATGAGTTCTTCCTCGCCGACGAAGCGGTGAAGCGCGCCGCCGCACATCTCGTCGCTGTGGCTTCGGTCGATGTTCTCGAACGACGGGATGTGCTTCGCTCGAAACAGCTGTTGGGACTCTCAATGGCTCTCGCACCGGGTCTTGCTTCACAGAAGCTCGTTCTTGATTTCTACCGCGAATACGGGCTGGGAACTGTAAATCCGGCGTCGACTGGCGCGCAACCTCAGGAGGTCTTTGCAATTCGCCATCGCCGCTCCGATGGATTCAATTTCTCCGGACTGGGCGCAGCGGTGTTCCTGCTCACTATTGTCGGCGCAGTGCTGACGACGATCTTTGTTCGAAGAATGCGCGATCGTGGACGGCAATTTGTCCGCCCGGCAACGCTCGGAGTTTCGCCTGCACTCGTCATGTCTCCCGCAGTTGTCACCGCGCCGGAGAACTCCGCACCCGTTGAACAAGGGCCGGATCGGAAGGTTGTGAACTTGATTCGCCAATAGCGACACGAAGAACTAACCGCCCACTGATTCGCCTCTGCAACACCCCCTTGCGGCGGAGGGGATGGGACAACTTTAGCCTGACACGGTATAGGGTGCTGCCTATGCGGAAGCGTCTCGCCATCATTTCGCCATTGGATGAATCAGAGCTCTCATTGAGTGCGCTCTGGACGCGAGAGCTCGCTCCCCGGCTCTGCAGCGAGTTTGAATTGGAACTCTTCTCTGATGATGCCGGCGTAAAGATCGGCGGAGTGCAAGGCATTCAGGCACAGCATTTTCTTCGGATGTTCGAGCGTGAAAATGCTGCTCCGTTTGATGCAGTGCTGACCTTTGTTGAGGATTCCCCGCGGAATCTGTTCACACGCTTTGCATTGGTCGGATCGGGCGCATTGTGTGTGGCGATTGATGCGACGCTTGAGCGGATGTTTGTTGCGTCACCGTGGGAGTTCGAAGATCCAAAAGATGTTCCTGTTGTTACTCAGACGCTCGCGCCGGCGTTTGCGGTGGGGGTGATGAACGCATTTGCGGCGGGCGAAGTCCGGAGCCTTCTGCTCGCTAAGCCGGTGTTCGGAACGGCGCTACCAATTCGCCAGGCATCGGCGGGCGAAAAAGAGCGGGCGGCAGAACGGGACGGCGAGAAGTTTTGTATCGCCTACTCGGCACGTTATTTTGTTGAGGACCGCGCGCGAGCAGTGATTGATGCAGTCCTGTCATTGATCGCTGCCGGCTCCTCGATTCGGCTTGATTGGCTTTGTACTCGCAGTAACGAGAAGGATGTGTGTGACTTTCTTTCCATCGCAGCTCAGCGGCGTGGATTGGATTTGAGCGAGATTGTTCGAATTGTTCCGGTGCGTGATTTCGAGTCTGAGCGGATAGCACTTGCGGCAGCGGACCTATTTCTCTTTTTGCGAGGCGATCTTTTGAGGTCGCCGACATCTGCGCTGTACCATGCTTTAGCGCTCGGAGTTCCATCGGTCGTCTTAGATTTTGGACCCGTATCTGAATTACCCGAGAGCGTCGTCGTCAGGGTGCCGGCTGGTGCAGGAGAGGACGCGGCGCTTCGCCGGGCGTTAACTGAGTTAATGACATCGGCGCCCCTCCGCTCGGCGCTTTCGAAGCGCGCGATAGAGTATATTGAGGATGTTCATTCGCCGGATGCAGTGATTGAGGATCTGCGGAGTGTCATTCGGAGCCATGCGACGTCCAGAAAGGTTGCAGTCGATGGGTCCAATAACGCAATTGCGATCATGGAGAATCGGCTATGGGCGTAAACTGTGCGGTAGTTCTCCCGCGATATGGTGCGTCCCTAGGCGGTGGTGCCGAGACGCTCACGCGAGAGCTCGCGCTTCAGCTACTGGCAGGTGGCGTGTTTTCGCAATGTGAAGTGTGGACAACATGTGCCCGCGATCATCGGACGTGGAAGAATGAGCTTACCGCGGGCGTAACCCGCGAAGACGGAGTGATTGTTCGGCGGTTCCCTGTTGATGAGCGCGATCTGAAGCCGTTTATTGACGCGGAGCACAAAATGGCACGGGGGGACGCGGTCTCAATCGACGAGCAGCTGCTTTGGATGGAGAATAGCGTCAATTCGCAAGAGCTCTACGAATGGATCGAACGAGAGGGGGAGAATTTCGATCTTTTGCTGTTCGCACCCTACTTGTTCGCGACGACATTCTGGGGCGCACAAATTCATCCCGAGCGCTCAGTGATCATTCCCTGCCTTCACGATGAGCCATACGCCTATCAAAAGGTGTTTGGAACGATGTTCGCGCGAGTGCGCGGTTTCTTTTTCAATTCGCGCGCAGAACAGGCACTTGCGGCGTCTATTTATCCGAACGCGGGGGTGGTCGAACGCTCGGCGGTTGTGGGGATGGGATTTGAGTTGCTCGAAAGGCGCACGGGAGAGTCGCGGCCGCGCTGGGAGAATCTGCGCTCCGGAGGGTATCTGCTCTACGCAGGCCGGAAGGAGACGGGAAAGAATCTGGATTTGCTGCTCGACTTTTACGAGCGGCTTCCGGCAGTGCAGCGCGCGGAGCTTCCCCTCGTCCTTGTCGGCTCGGGTTCGATAGACTTTCGAACGGGGTTGCCAGATGGCGTGATGGATCTCGGTTTCGTATCCGAGGAGGAGAAGCTTGCCTTGATGCGTGATGCTCTGTGCCTTGTGCAGCCGTCTACGAATGAATCGTTTTCGATCGTGCTGCTTGAAGCGCTGCGAGAGGGAACTCCCGTGCTTGTTCACGGCGGATGTCCGGTGACGGCAGAGCACGCGCTTGACGGTGACTGCGGGCTCACGTTTGCAAACGCTTCGGAATTTGCAGCCGCTGTGCGGTTTGTCGGGACACATCCGGAGGAGGCTCGCAGGCTCGGACGCCAGGGGCGCGAATATGTGGAGCGGGAGTATTCCTGGCCCGCAGTGATTGCGCGTGCCGTGGGAGGGCTTGAGCGCCTCGCTTACAGCACGAGTGCTCGTGATGTCTCGCGTGTCTGACCAAATCTCTTCTCGGGTGACGGAGCTGCGGGCAATTCTTCGCTCCGCGGCAGACAGCTATTACAACAAAGATGCACCTGAGCTTTCGGATGCACAGTATGATGAACTGTTCAGAGAGCTCGAGGAGCTAGAGCAGGGGCATCCGGAGTTGCGGACTGACGATTCGCCGACAGCGAGAGTGGGCGCGGCGATTGGCGTGACATTTTCAGCGGTGACCCATCGAGAGCCGATGCTTTCTCTGGCGAATGCGCTCACCGAAGAGGAGTTCGAAGAGTTCGATGATCGTGTGCGCGCGGGCCTCTCGGTCGAGGCACCGGAATATTTTGTTGAGTATAAGTTTGATGGCCTTGCTCTTGAGCTTGTTTACGAACGGGGCCGCTTGGTTGTGGCTTCAACTCGCGGGGATGGGGTCACTGGTGAGAACGTAACCGCGAATGCCCTGGAGATTGCAACAATTCCCCGGTCGTTGAAGATTCCGGGGATCGATTCGGTAGAGATTCGGGGCGAGGTGATTTTCGAGGTGAAGGCGTTTGAGCAGTTGAACGCGGAGCGAGTTGCTCGTGACGAACCGGCGTTTGCCAACCCGCGAAATGCCGCCGCCGGGAGCGTGCGTCAGCTCGATCCGAAGGTAACTGCGGCGCGTCCGCTGAAGTTTTTTGCTTATTCGGCGCTCGCCGCTCAGCCGCTCGGCTTTAGCACGCAAAAAGAGATGCAGGAGTTTCTGAAGCGTTCCGGGTTTGCGACGCAGGCTGGGACCCTGGTTACTAGTGAGAAGGCGGCGATCATTGCACATTACCGAGAGTTGAACGAACGGCGTGACGCGCTGCCGTTCGAGATCGACGGGCTAGTCGTGAAGCTCAATTCACTGAGCGCTCAAGAGCAGCTAGGTGCTCGCTCCCGTACTCCGCGGTGGGCGGTTGCTCTGAAGTTCCCCCCACGGGAGGAGTATACTCGCCTGTTGAACATATT
Organism: uncultured Bdellovibrionales bacterium; assembly: GCA_964401925.1. GTDB lineage: Bacteria > Bdellovibrionota_C > UBA2361 > SZUA-149 > JADYYL01 > CAYOAK01. The sequence goes on from CAYOAK010000127.1 coordinate 9,806, forward strand.
CGTGCAGGTTGGCCGGACGGGTGTACTGACGCCAGTCGCGGATCTCGAACCGGTTCGCCTCGGTGGCGTCGTGGTAAAGCGCGCAACGCTGCACAACCAGGAGGAGATCGAACGAAAGGATATACGAATCGGCGATACGGTAGTCGTTCGCAGGCAGGGCGACGTCATTCCGGCGGTCGTGGCGTCGCTGCCTGAGAAGCGTGACGGCAGCGAACGGAAGTTTCAGATGCCCGACTTCTGCCCCTCTTGCGGCAAGCCAGTTGCCGCCGAAGGCGTAGCGGTTCGATGTTCTAATCTAGCATGCCCGGCACAACAACTCGAACGTCTCTCCCATTTCGTTTCTCGATCGGCGTTCGATATCGATTCCCTTGGGGAGAAGATTCTCGAACAGCTTCTCGCCGCCCGTCTCATCGCGGACCCGGCAGATCTGTTCACGCTGGACCGCGATCGGCTACTCGAGCTCGATAGAATGGGTGAAAAGTCGGCGGACAATCTGCTCGCCGCCATCGCGGGGGCAAGAGAGGTCGAGCTGCATCGATTTCTCTACTCGCTGGGCATCCGCCAAGTAGGGGAGCGAACGGCAAAGGATCTCGCCCGTCACTTCGGCTCGCTCGCGAAAGTTGCCGCAGCGACCCCGGATGAGCTGCTCCAAGTTCCCGACATCGGGGAAAAGGTCGCGGCGTCGATTACGGATTTCTTTGCTCGAAATGAGTCGGCGGTGCTCATCGAGAAGCTCCAGCGAAACGGTGTCAGAATTACCGAAACAGAAGAAGCGCCTCAATCCAGCGGCTCCTTTGCGGGCGAAATCGTAGTGCTCACCGGCACGCTGCACCGCCTCTCGAGAGACGAGGCCTCGGACCTGGTTGAACAACTCGGTGGTAAGGTCACCAGCTCTGTCAGCAAAAAGACAACCCTTCTCGTCGCTGGCGACGACGCTGGCTCTAAACTCACCAAAGCCCGCGAACTCGGCGTCCCTATTCTCACCGAGGAAGATTTCCTCCGCCGCGCCGGACAGTGATCCCCCTTGGTACACCCGAACATTTGTGGTCTTGGGGGCGATATTCATC
>CAYOAK010000128.1:0-10692 GCA_964401925.1 uncultured Bdellovibrionales bacterium
CTCAGGCGGGGTCGAGATCATTTGGAGGATCGTCTGGTACCAATCAACAAAAGCGCGCATGTCTTGCACTGCTTTTGCGAGCTCGGTATTCGCCGGCTGAACATCGCCGTTCTTGAACAGCATGCGCGCCTGCGCGAACTCGCGGATAATCTTGTCGAGATAGAGTGAAGCCGACGAGAGGCGCTCTTCGATGTAGCCTTGGCGGGAACCGGTATCGACAGCGAGCGTCACACCGGACTGCGACGAGAGCGGTATGCGCCAGTCATTGTCGTCCAGAATGCGGCCGTTCAACCGGAGGGCAGTGATAATCGTATCGGGATCGATCTGCGATTTGATAGCTTCGACAAGGTCGGCCATCGTTTTGACCGCGTCAGCGGGATAGGGAAAAGGCTTGCCGTTGACGGTTACGTTCATAGAGTCGACCGCTCTCTGCGCTGCGCTAAAACCCATAGAATCCTCTCCCCCTCCACGTGTCACGATCGATTGCGAGCTTAGTAGTTTTCCGCGCTCGACAATCGATACTGCTCCCAGAATAGGCGGCTCCGACGGGCTAAGTCATCGTAAAGCCCCTTCGTAGCCCTCGCAAGCAGAACCGGGTCCTCACCACGGAGGTTCTCCCGTTCCATGATGAACATACGGACCAAAGCACCCACTGGTCCCTGAGATAGTCCGATGTTCTCCAATGCCCGATCGGTTCGGGTAACCTCGATATTGGCCTCGCCCAGGAGCTTCGCCGGCACCTGCGGGTCAAGAATGTAACGCTCCAGAATCTCAAGGTGCTTCTGGCCCTCACCGCAGAGATTGACGATCTGTTCGAGCGCTCGCTCGATCTCCCCTTTCGGGACAGCCGGAACAGTTGGCGTGCCTCTCCGGGCAAGCCCGAGCTCTGCGCCGAACTCGCTCTTCCACACCGTGCGGTAACTCTCGCGGATCGCTTGATAGTAGTTCGAGCCGAATCCCTTGCGATTGGCTCCGCCGTTCAACGGTTTAAAATCGAGGAAGCCTTCGGTATCGAAGGTCGTTACATACACCGCAATCTGCGCTGGGTCGGCGATCTCACGGGAGATCGTCAGCGAGGGCAACTGATCGGCTGGAGTATTCAGCCGAATCTCCACCAGCTTTGCCACCAAGTCCGGCGGAATCTGGTCGTGGCAATCAGGGCGGGAACAGGGAAGATTCGGGTTGCAGGGATTACAGTGGATCTGCGGCTGCAGCACGAGATTCCCTTCACCATACGGGCCCGTCTCGAAGCAGAGAGCGGACGCGAGGAAAAGGGCGACAACGGGAGTGCCTACGGCAACCGCCAAATGCATCGTGCCTGTATCGCCGGTGACGAGCAGATCAGCGCGTTTCACAAGAGCAGCCAGATCACCAAGTCCAGTCTCGCCGACAGCGGAGACAAGACGCGGATGGCTATAATGCGCCACAATCGCATCGCTGATTCGACTCTCGGACTTTGACCCGGTCAGAACCACCGTCGCGCCGAGATTTTCGATGAGTGTGCGTGCGAGGAAGCCGAATCGCGCGGGTGACCACTGCCGTTTCTCCTGACTTGCCCCGGCTTGCACGGCGATAATCGGTCCCGGCGCATTCGCCAGATCGATATTCTTCGCGGCAAAGAACCGTTCCGCAAAATCCTTCGAATCGGCCGGGACGTTGTAGACAAGAGTGCGCGGATGTTCACCCACTCCCGCGGAGCAGCGAAGAATATCGACGAGGTTGATGGAATTAAAGTCGCGATTCGAGTGATAGACGAATGCCGCAAAGAGCATCGCCCATGGATTGCTGATCAGCCGAAAGCCTTCATCATCTGAAACCCAGCCTCGGTTGTCCGTAACATTCAGGAGCCTGAGTAACATCGCGGTGTAAGCGGATGAGGCCATGTTGATGCACATGTCGTAGTCTGCCGCTCGCAACTTCGTCAGAACTTCTTCGAAGTAGCGATAGGCGTCTACAATTCCATCATTCTCCCGAGTCGTCGCCTGCACGACGAGTGAGAGATCGATCGGAAATACTTCATCAATTCCGGGCAATCCGTCGCAGATAGAGGCGAAATTGCGCTCAATCAAGACGGTGACTTTTGCCTCCGGATAACGGCGCTTGAGTCCGACAAGGGTGGGGCTCGCCTGCAACATGTCGCCCATGCGAGTGATGGCGACCACGAGAATGTTCTTTACAACCTTCTCACCCACGGCCGGCCCTCGTTTCGTTCATGGTCGCTACGGATTGGCGAACGTGCCAGAGAAAGAGGAGCTTCATCTCGATCTCGCTCAGCTTCCCTTTTTGCAGCTGAATCTCCGCAATCAGATTTTGGATCTTCGGATCTTCGCCGCGCTCATGCAGCCGCTGGAGCCGCTCTTCGAGCTCAGGAAATTCCTTCGCGGCCTTCAGCGTACGGGTCCACGGACCGCTCGACTCGCGCGCCTGGAGCTGCTCGTATCGATCTGCGTAGATGTAACCGAGCATCGATTCAAGGCGCCGCTCATACGTATGGTCACGTAATGCTCGAGCGCGTGAAGCATCGGCAGTTGCGCGGCGCTCAGCGGGATGAGCCAGATAGTAGTCGGCCTTCGACTCGAGCTCCTGCAGATCGGCGAACGTGACCATCTCGGGCCCCACCTCGAAGACTTCCGGCATGAGGGTCCGATTATCGACCAGCTGAAAGGCCCCGCAGGCCGCCAGCTCGAACGTTCGCGGATTGACGAAGTCACCGTTCGGCTCAACGCCATCGCGCTCCGAAGAAGAATGCAGATTGAGGTTGATCGGTGAAGCATTGAAGATCTTCACGTATTCCTCCGGTGCGATCCGTCTTCCTCCTTCCTGAACGAGGTGATCAAACGGCGGCATTGAAGACCACTCAGTTCCCCAGATCTTAAAATCGCGATTAGCGAGCGACGCAAACATCTGCTGCCGGTTGTTGTAGCCGGCACCGACGAACGAGAGCTGGGATCCCCACCTCGAAGGCTCTCCGATCTCCTCTGCTGAGAGGGGACGGTGAACCACGGGGTCGCATGCAGTCGGCAGGTAGATCGCTCGGCCGGCGCCCGCTGCTTCGACTCTCTGAGGGAAGCCATCCTTCTGAATCACGAAAAAGTAATCGTAGTGCGGTGCGAGATGCTCCCAGCTTGTGAACCGGCGGCCATCTTCAATGAACCACATGGCGGTGATGATGCCGCGGCTTCGCAGCTCCTTCAGAGCGCGGAACGATAGCGGTGCCTGGGCAAGGCAGAGCACGATATCGACCGGCTTCTCGGCCACGCTCTCAAGCACAATCTGTGAGAGCATCTCGACATAGTAACCTTCAAGGGCACCACGCCGTGTCTTGTCGCCAACCCATCCTTCGAGATCCGCGTAGTTCCGATAGAACGGGCTCATGTCGAAGCTGCGCACTCGCTGGTTCATCGAGAGCAGAGCGCGGATCGCAGAATGTGTGACCGGCAGCGTGCCGCCGTAAAGCGGCCCGACGACACCAATCGTCGGTCGCAGATCCTTCCGGCCCCGCTTGGAATAATAAGCGCCTTTTAATTCATCGACGAACGAACGTGCAAGAAGCTGTGTCTGCGGATGGATGACGATCTCCGGTAGCTCCCCTGATCTTGCGAGGATCTCCTGACTTTCTGTGAGCGTAACTGAGAGGCTTTCAAGCCGGCCGATGAGCGCCGTGATATCTCTGCTTCGCACGAGTAGCCGAAGCACCTCGATATTCGGCTCGACGAGGTGAACCTTCCCCGCATATCTGCGGAGAAATTCTTCGAGATGGTACCCGCTGGCGATACCGACGATGACGACGGCGGGAGCATTGGCGATCCGCTCCACAGCGAGAGTTCTCTCGGTCCACACTTCGGCTGCGCGACGCGGCTTTTCGACATTGTCGAGCGGAGTATCGGAAGAGACGAGCACCGGCTCTCCGGAGGGCGAGGTTGTGAGTGATACCCCGGTTCCTGGTTCAGCGGGCAGAAGGCTGGCACATGTAAAACCTTTGTTCCGCAGGGCCTGAAGGTTCCGCTCGAAGCAATCGCCCGCGTCGCAAGCCACTGCCTCACCCGAAGACGCGGCACGGGCCGCGGTTTTTTCCGCGGCGGCCTGATCCCATTTCGCCGCTCGCAATTGAGCGAGCATCTGCAGGACCTCGGGCTCGACATTTCGAAAATTCTTTACGGCGAATTCGAGAGTCTCTCGTGCTTGGTCAAAGTCGCCATTCTCCAGATGGTAGCCGACCCGGGCGACGGCCATCTGATACTCTGTCTCGGAGCCGATCCACTCACTGCCCGCTGTCCGCTCATCGCTGGAGATCAATTGAGAAAAGACTGATTCCGCATCTGCCGACGGCAGAGTGCCGCGTTCCATCGAGACGATGTGGGCGATCATTCCGGCATCGCTGTCGGAGATCTCGAATTCCATCTTCAGCTCTCGCGCCGAAACCGAGATGAAGCCCGCCGCCTCGCATGCAGCTTGGAAACGGCCGAAGTCGTAGCAACGGATTCCAAGAGTATCCTCGGCGCAGGGGATGATCTCCTTTCCGAGAAAAAGTTGAATGCGCACCGCTCCGCCGGGACGAAGGACTCGCGAGAGTTCGGTTAGATAGGCGGCAAAGACCTGTGCAGGTATGCTTCCGACAGAGGCGAAAGAGTAGACCAGATCGATCGACTGGGATTCGATTCCGGAGAGCGAATCGCCCGTGCCGTTATAGAATGAGATGTTCGAGATTCCGCTCAGCAATCGCTTGGCGGTCTCGATCGCCTGCACGCTGACGTCAGCGCCGACAACTTTTGCGAAGCGGTCCGAGGCCGCCCGAAGCAGACGCCCGACGCCGCATCCGAGGTCCAGTGCGGTTCGATTCGAGGTGAACGATGCTGGGAGATCGGAGAGAAGTGTCGAGAGATCGCGCTCGCCGGTCACCCACATCAGCTCGTCGCTGGCGGTGCCGTCGCTCATCCAATAGCGGTAGTCGTGCCGGACCCTTCGGTCCCACTCCGCCCGCATCCTCTCCGTTGAAGAAACCTCTTCCTGATCCATCTCAAAAAAACCCGAGTGGTCGAGCGCCTAAGTCTCGGACACAAGAACACTCAGGTTTGATGCCGGAATTGGGATTAAGGATTGCGCCGCCTTACGGCGAGGCAAAAGACAGAGATTTGAATGAGTTAGGCACTCTGCAAAGGAACCCTTCGGATAACATGCTGTTTCCCTTTGGTAACCGACACGATTGCGACTAGAGAGCGACGCGAACCGGACGATAGCCGCTTGTGCCTTCGGCTTGAGCAGCTGCCATGGCTCGTTGGGTCTTTGCGACCGCTTCTTCGAGGTCAACTTTCTTGCCCTCGATGATCTCGCGATAAGCGCCGGAGATGATCTCAATCAACGCGATCACTCGGCCGATCTTCGCTCCATCCTTCTGGATGTTTGCTTCGGTGAGATAGAAAAGCATGAAATCGTAAAGCCGATCGAGGTCACGCGCGATATCGCCGCCCTTCTCGAAATCGAGCGTATTCATCAGCTCGGCGATGATTGCCTGGCCTTTCGAGAGGAAGCGCGCAAACTTTGGGATATCTTTTGCTTCGACCCCTTCTTTCGCATGGGTCAGGAATTTGATGGCGCCCTCATACATCATCAGGAGGAGCTTTCCCCGATCGATGGTTGCGACTTGAACGTTCTGGTAACTCTGAGTTGCGAGCTTCTGATACATGTTGGTCCGCTTTTCCCGTTCGATCCGAACAGCCAAGGCACATCTTCCAGAATGAATATCGGGTCCAACTCAGTGAATCCTTGAGTAGAATCTTCTAGATATTTCTGAGCTAAAACATCCAAAAACCGCAGCCAATCATACCGATGAGCAACTTGCGGTCAGATCCGTGCAGCACCCAATATCCATAAGAGGTTGGTTTTGCTGAGCAAAAACCCTCAAAAAGAGGCCCCGGCATTATCAGATAGGTCCACCCCCCGTCTCAGAGACGAGGCGCCAAAGGAGGAGGAGGAGGAAACCCTCAGCAAATCGAGGAGGAATCTTGAAGAGCGCTCATAGGCCGCGCCAAGTCGCCAGACTCCACTGAAGACTATTGCCCGAGGATTAACCGCCCTGGAGGCCGGCCAGGGAGGCCGTCAGTGCGCTCTGCTGCTGCTGCAGCCGTGCGGTGACTGATTCCAGGTTCGCAAACCGCTTCGTGAGGCTCTCCCGCGTCGAATCCGCTGAGCGTTGGAGCTGTTCAATCTGGTCGTTCAGATTGTCGATCTGTGTAAGGTTCGACTTGGTTTCGTTGTCGATGAAACCTTGGAAGGTGGTGAACTGATAGATGAAGCCGCTTACACCGGCTGACGCATCGGCGAAGCTTCTGAGCACTTGCGCCGCACCGGTTGAATCGCCGCCAACCCCGGTCTTGAAGATCTCTTGGTCGATCTTGATCGTTCCGTCCCGGTTCGTCGTGATTCCGAGATCCGCGAAGCTCTGTACCGATCCCGTCGTCTCCGATCCTGCTCCGAGCAGGACCTGACGGAACTGCGAAAGGAAGTCGTCATCGATCTTCGTCTTTGCGAGAGTTCCGTAGATAATCTTCCGGTCAGAGCTATTATTGTCCTGCGAGGTGAGATTGTTCTCATTCGCGTATTCAACGATATCGTTGAACGCATCGACGATCTCTTTGAAGCTGTCTGCTGTCGTATCGGCGTCGTCACTGACTCCGATGGTGGCGGTTCCCGCTTTCGAAAGCTGGAATGTCACCCCGGTAAGCACGTCACTCACAGAGTTCGTTGAGCGCGTGATTGTGCCCGCGATTCCCGAGATAGAAAACGCAGCATCGGTCGCTTGCTGAACCGTCTGAGTCTGAAGATCAGTGTTTCCACCGAATCCGACACCCGCAGCCGGAATCGTGAAGGCTAGCTGTCCTTCAGTAACTCCGGTTTTCGCAGTGGAGATCACAACACGGTAGTCGCCGTCAGCGATTTTTACGATCGAAGCGGTCGCCCGGCCTTGAGCGTTTGCGTCTGCGTTAAACGCATCCACAAAGCCTTGGGCGGTCGTAGCACTCGTTACGTCGACATTGATGTTGACGAGGCTTGCACCGCTTCCGATGGAAACACCAATGGTCTGGGTGCCGACAGCGTTCGGTGCGAAAAGATCATTTCCGTCGGCGTAGCTATCAGTGAACGATCCGGTCGCTGTTGCGGCAACCGAACCGACAACGATCCCGATGCTTGAGTTCGAAGCGGACGCGCTAACAGCGGCTGTTGCAACGGAGGCATCAGAGCTCGACGCTTTCTTCGTTACACCGCCGCCATTTGCTGTGCGGAACTTGTCGATCAGGTCGCTGAGATTAAGCAGCTTCTTCTTGACCTCGGCGAGAGCGTCGCTCTCCGAGGTGATGAAATCGATCTGCTCTTGACGCAGCTCGTTGTTCTTCAGTTTGGCCTGAATTACAGCATCGATGAGCGCTTTGGAGTCAATTCCAGAGGCGAGGCCAGAAAATTGGGCGATCGGCGCTGCCATTTATTATTCCCTCCGTGGGACATCCCCAGACACATCCAGTGCTAGAGAAGTACCTTTATGCCGTTGTGCTTCTCCCCCCATGGGAAGACGGCCCGCTCCGCTATCGGATCGGTTTCCGTGAGTAATAGGTCGGCTCTAGTGGGGGGGAACTTGAGGCGCAGGCCGGAGGACCTGCCCCATCTCAAGAAAAAGCGATGTAATAACCTGGTGTTGCCTGGTCTTACCCGGTCATTTCGAGTCGTTATACAGCTGACTGGAAAGGGTGGTCAGCGCGGAAGCCGAGGATTGGAGCTGCCCAACCTTCTTCTCGAGGTTTGCATAGAGCTGCTTTAGCATCTGCTCTTGCCGCCCAAGATTCGCCTCGATTGTATCGATCCGATCTTGAAGACTCTTCGCCTGATCTTCGTTCGCCTTAATGGCGCTTTGGATCGTGCCTTGATACCGGGTGTATCCGTCGATGATGCCGCCGGTCGCGCCGAGCTTATCTGCGAAGTTATTCAGGAGATCGCCTGCTCCCTTCGGGTCTTGCCCGATCGCCGTCTTGAATTTCTCCTGATCGAGAGTCAGGGTTCCATCTCGATTCGTAGAGAGACCGAGATCCGCAAATGATCGCGCGGCACCCCCGCTTGAGGAGATTGCGTCACTGAGCGCGGCTTTGATATCGCGAACTGCCTGGTCATCCAGCCGAACTTTCGCGAGATCTCCGTAGACGTTCGTATTCGCTTTTTCCTCGTCGCGCGTTATCTGCGAGTTCTCTTTTGAGTAGGTTGTCAGCTCGTTTATGAGGCTCACGACCTTGGCAAAACGCTCGGTGGTCTTGTCGTTGTCGTTGTTGACGGTGATTTGGACCGGGATGTTTGCGGCCTGTTTAAGGTCGAATGTAACGCCGGGAATCACGCCGCTAATCTTATTGCTCGAACGGCTGATCTGCCCGATTCCGGCGAGCGTAAACAACGAATCCTGGGCCTGATCGATTGTCGAGGCGCCAAACAGGCCTGCGCCGGTTAATCCGCCGCTGACACTCACCGCCAATGTGCCCTTTTCCACGCCGGTTTCTGCCGACGCCATCACCAACCCATATTGAGGAACCGCATCGGTGCCGAGGTTCACGGGAGTAGCCGTAAGGATCCCGTCACCGGCCTGTGCCAGAGTAGCTGCCAATTCCTGCAATGTCGTCGTGTTTGTGATGTCGACAGTGACTGTCTGCGCTGATGCGCCAGTGCCGACTGTGAAGGTCATCGTTTCCGTGCCGGCAATTCCCGGCGCAATCGGCGCAGTAAGCGATGCGAAGCGGTCGTTGAACGAAAACGTCGCTCCCTTTGCGAGTTGTTGAACGCTGATTGTCGTCGACGATGCTGGAGCAGAATCAGCGACGGAGACCCCGACGAGATCTTTGTCAGAGGTGATTCCAATCTTCGAGATGCCGTTCCCGGCGAGGCTGAGAAAATCCTTCAGCGAGTCATTCAGGCTGAGGAGCTTCGTGTTGAACCCTTGCAGCGATTTCGTTTCGCGCTTTCCGTCGTCGATGTTTGCCTGCATCGGCCGAAAGGCGAGACGTTGCGCATCAAGAGTGGCCTTGATGAGCGCATCACTATCGATTCCAGATGCCAGTCCGGAGAAAGAGATCGCGGGCATAGGTTCCTTGCGCCTGTGCGTTTTCATGTGCACCGCCGAAACCGAAGCGGGGCCAATTTCCGGGCGGTTGAGCCCAGAAAAGCACGAGCAAGAGGCGTTCCAGCCCCCTATTCCCTAAAAAATCTGCGAGTTACGCCTCTCCGATCCGGAAACATTTTCCGAATCAGGGGAGGATGTTGCCGTTTACGCCTGGCTGTCGACGAAGACTCCGGGTTTGGGCGGGTCGGCAGAGAGCCGCTCCTGCACATTCAGGATGTCCTCCGGCGGGAACTGGCGGATGACCTTGCCGGTCTTCCGATCGACCACCTGGAACTTGAACGAGTTCTCTTCGCCATCACCCGCGACGAGGGAGACATTGAATTGTACGACCGTCTGGTTGTTGCGATTCAACGCGGCCTCGACTTCGGAAGCGACTTTCTCGGCCTGCTCACGCTTGAGCGGCTTCGCTTCCGCCTTAGGGGCGGTTTTCGCCTCCGGCTCCGGGGCGTCTTCGACTGGCTTAACTGGCTTGGATTCGACTTTCACCGGCTTTGGTTCCGGTGCGCTCTTCGCAACGCTTGCGACTAAATCCGCTGCTGCCGCGGCTTTTACTTCACTGCTCTCAATGCCCATATCCGTGTGCACTCCAACTGCTTAAAGGCTTGTCGCATCCAGCTAAAACCTTCCCTTGCATCTCAATGAATCGACCCCCTATTGAGAAACTTGAGGGTAATTATGGGATCCCCCGAAATTTACGTGATTCCAGCAGGATAGAGTTCGAATCAGTGCCTACCGGGGGTCCGAAAAAAGGGACTCGGCAGACAATATCGCCCGCTCTTCCACCAAGTTGGAGAGCTCCGCCGGGGAGCTCAAGGCCTTGAACCGGGCCACTGCTCCTGTGGAGGGGAAGCCCGCGATCTGGGTAGAAAGCGATGCGAGCCTCTGATCAAGCTCCGCTTCACCGGCGACGAGCTCCGAGCAAAGGCCGGTTCGCACACACCAGGCCGCATCTTTAAATTCGGGGGAAAGCGCAAGAGCGAGAGTCTCCGCTTGTCCGATCTTCCATTGAAGCACAGTCGAGATCACGAACGGCCCGACTCCGATCTGAAACTCGCTTAGCTTCACTGCGACCTCTGGTGTACCGAGCGCATAGTCCGCAGCGGCGATGATCCCTACTCCACCGCCGACGGCTTTGCCCTGGACTCTGGCGATTACCGGCTGGGGCACAGCCCGCAGCGCAACGGCTGCGCGGCCAAATAAGGCGAAGAACTCTGTCGCATCCTGCACTGATTTCAGTGCTCGCATCTCGTCGAGCGACGCGCCGGCGCAAAAAGTCTTCCCGGGGCTCTCGATAATAATTACCGAACACGCCGGATTATTCCCAAGCTCCGTAGCCAGACGGGCAAAATCCCGGAGAGTGCCGGAGTCCAACGAGTTCGCCTTCGGCGAAGAGAAGGTCAATCTTCCGATCTTTCCTTCAACTGCGGCACTCACTGTCATATAATTTTTTCACCGCTTACCAAGAGTGAGTCTAAAAAATCGGATTTTGAGTCAAAGACTAGGCGCGAGAATTTTGAAAAACGGAATGTATTCAACATACA
>CAYOAK010000129.1:0-10668 GCA_964401925.1 uncultured Bdellovibrionales bacterium
GGTGCTGCTGCTCGGCACAATTGCGCTGAATCTTGCAGTTTCCGCGCTGCGACAGAGCCCTCCGCGCCGTGCGACCCTCCTGTTGTTAGCCTTCGTATTGGGGCTCGGTTGGTGGGTGAACAACCAGGCGATCTTCTACATCGCACCCATCGGACTCTGCCTCGCCCCGCACATGCTCCGGACCTGTGGATTTGTTCGCTCGCTCCGGCACGCCGCTGAGTGCTTCGCCGCATTCATCATCGGCGGGCTTCCGTTCTGGTATGCGAATCTGATGGTGAAGCCGAGATTCGCTACCTTTAAGCAGCTTGGCGGCCATTCCAAGTTTCCAAAGGAGACTCTCGAGCACCTCTATGGGGTATTCGACGACTCGCTGCCGATCCTCCTCGGTGCCCGGCGGTTCTGGACTCATGATGACGTCTTCGTTGAGTCGACGGCGATCGCGTTTGCTCTCTCTGTTGTCACCCTGATCGGTGTCGCAATTGTATTCCGAAGGCGCATAGCAAGCCGGGGACTTGGACTTCTTCTCCTCATGCTGTTCATGACCCCGCTGATATTCTCTTTGAGCGCATACGGTTGGCTGACGATCGCGCCGCGCTATCTTCTCCCGCTGTATTCGGTCTGGTTCGTCCTAATCGGCGTTGCTGCAACGCAGCTTCCCTCCCGGCTTGTGACAGTTCTTCCGGCCGGATTTCTATTGATCGCCCTCTGCTCGAACTATCTCGGTGGTATCAGCGTTCCGGGACAGCCGTTCGTTGCGAACGGGGAACGGGTCTCAAAGGACCACACGGAGCTCTACCGCTGGCTCGAAAAGCGCCATTTTCGCCATATCCGGACCAACTATTGGATCGGCTTCAGAATCGCCTTTGAAACCAAAGAGCATGTGACTTTCACCCTGCTCGACGAGCCGCACGGCGTCCGAATTCCCCGTTACCAGGAGATCGGGCGGGACTATTTGGAGGAGACCCCCTTTCTTCTGGTTCCTTCGCAGGAGACGAAGGTCGCCGCTGCACTCCAGCAGATCGACGTGCCATATGTGCGGAGCGAAGTCTCCGGGTATGTGATTTTGGAGCCGGTCGCCACTCTCGGCATGTATCTCGCGGACCCTCTCGATATGCATCAGATTGTCGACGAGGAGGTTCTCCCCGTATTTAACGTCCGGACAACGAGCCGTCAGAGCTGGAGCAATCAGCTGGTCGATGGAAATGCGTCAACGCGGTGGGGGAGCGGGCAGCCTCAACAGCCTGGTATGTTCATCGAGGGGGAGGTGCTTGAGGGGTCAGTCGTTCAGGGGATCGAGGTCGATCTCGGATTCTGGCTCACCGATTCAGCCCGCTATCTTTCGGTGCAGGTGGAGCAGGCGGGGGGGCAGAGCTGCAGCATCTTTGACGGAACGACCGCGGTGCTGCATGACATACTCGGCCGGATTCTGCGCTTCTCGACGCCGCCTTTGAAGGCTCGGAAGATCCGGCTCGAGCAGCTCGGCTCAGACCCGATCTTCGACTGGTCGATCGCCGAGCTCGAGGTTCGCGGGCGCAGAGAGAAATAACTGAGAGACGACGGCCGGCGCCGAAAAAAGATACAGGCCGGCCGTGAGAGAAGAGGATTCATGGGCTTTAATTGCGGTATCATCGGGCTTCCAAACGTCGGGAAATCGACGATTTTCAACGCTTTGACGGCGGCTCAGGCAGAAGCAGCGAACTATCCGTTCTGCACAATTGAACCGAACACCGGGATCGTTCCCGTGCCGGATGAAAGGCTCGAGGTGCTTGCCAAGGTCGCAGGCTCGCAGAAGATCATTCCGACTACGGTGGAATTTGTCGACATCGCCGGCCTGGTCGAAGGCGCGTCAAAGGGCGAAGGCCTCGGCAATCAGTTTCTCGGGCATATCAAGGCGGTCGATGCGGTGGTGCACGTTGTTCGCTGCTTCGAAGATCCGAACATCGTGCACGTCTATGGCCAAATGGGCCCCCGGCGGGATGTCGAGGTGATTGAGACCGAGTTGATTCTTTCGGACCTCAGCACCGTCGAGAAACGGCTCGACCGTGTAAGGAAAGGGGCAAAGACCGGCGATAAGCTCCTCGCGGCAGAGCTCCCCGTCATTGAGGCTGCATACGTCGAACTTGCCGCCGGACGAGTTGCGCGCGGTGTCGATGACCCCGCGGGTGTCTTGTCGGGACTCGGACTCATCACCGCAAAGCCCACCCTGTTCGTTGCGAATGTGGCTGAGTCCTCTGCCGCACTGTCCCCCGAGAGTCCCGGCGATGGTCCGCTGAAAGAGCTCGTCGATGTCGCGAGGGAACGTAAAGCTGAGGTTGTCGTCATCTCCGGCGCAGTCGAATCAGAGATCAGTCAGCTCGATCAGCTCGAACGGAAAGAGTTCCTGAAGAGCGTTGGTCTCACCAGCTCCGGGCTCGATCGGCTCGCGCTGGCCGGCTATAAGCTGCTGGATCTCATTACGTTTTTTACGGTTGGTCCGAAGGAAACGCATGCATGGACCTGCTTGGGAACAGCGAACGCCGTGGATGCCGCAGGGAAGATCCACACTGACTTCGCGAAAGGTTTCATTCGCGCAGAGGTCATCTCGTACCACGATTATGTGACATGCGGCGGAGAGAACGGCGCGAAAGAGAAGGGTCTCCTGCGTGTTGAAGGGAAGACCTACACGATGCGCGACGGCGATGTTGTGCACTTCCGTTTCAATCTCTGAACGGCGATCTGCGCGCGATCGAGCATGCGCAGATCGATCGAATTGCGATTCGATCCGGCACGCAGATCAATCTCTGAAACCATTCGCCGATCGCGTTCATCAAAGGTTGCAAGAGAATTTCTATTGATGATCACAACAATTTGTGGTCTTCATGAACGTACAGGGCTTGTGTGAGGAATCTTTTTCCGTCAAAAGTTCTGTCGGTGGAAAGTTGTACCGGTGGATGTGGTGGTGAATGAAAATGAACAGCGCCCGGCAAATTAAGCGCCGGGGCGGTTCAAAAAAGTAAGAGCCCTTCACCGAAGAGGCTCGCTAAAATCAGGAAATAAAAAAGTTATGGCTGCTAAGAAAACGAAGAAAAAGACAACCGCTAAGAAGACCAAGACTGCTGCTCGTAAGACTGCGGTTACTCGCAAGAAGCCGGCACGGGCTGCTGCGAAGAAGAAAGCTACGAAGAAGGCAGCTCGCAAGGCGTAGTCTTCTAGCTCCCTGAGTTCCCTTTTTCGGGAGCATCAGGGGATCAGGGCCGGTTTATCCGGCCCTTTTTTATTGCCTCGAGCGGGACTTTTTAGCGTTTTTCCTTGGGGAAAAGGCCAAAAAAGGCGAGAACCGCCTCAACCGGGCCTGATGAAAGAACCGAAAGCGATAGAGATTACGAAACTTGTTGAGCAGCTGCTCGCAGGCGACCAACGCTCGCTCTCTCGCGCTCTTTCTCTGCTTGAAGCGGGAGGGAGCGCAGGCGCCGATCTCCTACGGCAGATCTATCCGCACCGGAAAGCAACCCGGGTCATCGGTGTTACCGGTCCTCCGGGAGCCGGGAAGTCGACCCTCACCGATAGGCTTGCTCTTCAGCTGCATGCCTTGGGGAAGAAGGTCGCGATCCTGGCCATCGATCCGAGCAGCCCACTCACCGGTGGGGCGCTCCTCGGCGACCGGATCCGGATGGTTGGTGCAAGTGAACGGAGCGACATCTTCATCCGCTCGATGTCCTCAAGAGGTGCGCTCGGCGGACTCGCTCCCCGGACCCGGGAAGTGATCTATGCCCTCGATGCTGCCGGCTATGATTTCGTACTGCTTGAAACTGTCGGGGTGGGACAGGGGGAGATCGAAGTTGTCCGCGCCGCCGACACTGTCATTGTCGTGGTCGTCCCAGGCATGGGAGATGGAGTTCAGGCGCTCAAGGCCGGTATATTGGAGATCGCGGACCTATTTGCGATCAACAAGGCAGACTACGAGGGAGTTGAGCGCCTCGAAAAGGAACTGATCACCCTCCTCGGGCTCGTCCCGGCAAAAGGTTGGACCCCCAGCATCACCCGAACAATCGCCACCACCGGAGAGGGTATCGCCCCGCTCATCACAGCAATCGACTCGCACAAAAGCTGGTCGGACTTATCAGGAGAGTTCGCCGCCCGCCGTCAACGCTTTGCCGCAGAGGACCTAAAGAACCGGGTCGTTGCGATTCTCGCTGCCAACCTCTTCTCCGATCCGCACTTCCAAACCCGCCTCTCCTCTGAGCTCGCCCTCCTCGCATCCAACGCCACAAACCCCGCCGAATCCGCGACCCGCCTCGCCCAAAACCCTGTGCACAAGCCTCGGAAGCAGCGAACCACCTAGTACTCCCAGCTCCCTTCCGCCTCGAATTAATTATATCGCGTATAATTAATCCCCTTTGCCGATCACACGCTTACCGATCTTCGTTCTGTTGCTCATTCACCGAGGCGAGCGCTAGGTTCCGCATGCAACACTCTCTACGAGGTAGCCATGCGCACATTCAGATCACTCTTTACTACGGGCTTTACGGCCGGCCTTCTGGCGCTCCTTATTCCCGCGGAGCTTTTCGCAGAGGAGATCACTCTCACCGCAACCCGCGACACTTTTCTCCGGAATGGCGCCCCGAACACGAACGAGGGTGGAAATAAGAAGCTCTCCGTCCGAAGGGTTGGCCGCCGCCGAGCGTTGCTCGGTTTTGACCTCTCCTCGATTGCGTCCCAAGTTCCCGCCGGTCAGGAAGTGGTCGGCGCAGAGCTGCGCCTCTTCATCACCAATAATAATAAGGCCTGGGGCAAGTCCGGTGGAGTCCTTGGCGCACACGAGCTTTCGACGAACTGGACTGAAGGCAATGGCTCGAACGCGACCGTGCCAAAGGTCGACAAGGACACCGGGGAAGAGGCGGATCAAAGCTCAAACCGCGGAAGCGGGGGAGGAGTCACCTGGAACTGTGCAACCGATTCGAACGTAAAGAACACGCGGCCGAACTGCACCAAGAAGTGGAAGGGCGGCACGTTTGTGAACACCCCGCTGTCGGTTGTATCAATCAAGAACAACACCCTCGGGGAGATCGTCTTCGATGTCTCGAACACCGTATTCAATTTCCTGAACGCGACGAACACCCAGAATTTCGGCTGGTTGATCAAGAAAACAAATCTGCTCAAGGCTGGCGGTGTCTGGTTCGCTTCCTCGGAAGCTTCGTCGAACAAGCCGAAGCTCGTGGTCACGACAGGCTACACCTTCAGTCTGAGCGGAACAGCGGAAGTGCCGCCGCTAACAACGACCGCAACCGGGGCTTGTGCAGTTGCGCTCACAACCAATGAGACCCTGATTGAGGTTGCCTGCACTCATAACGTTCCGAACGTGTCGATGGCCCACATCCACGACGCCGCGACTGGAGTTGACGGACCTGTCGTCTGCGAGCTCTCCACCACCGCAACTCGCGTCAGCGGATCATGTGCTGCCACTGCCGACCTCATTACGAAGCTCCACAATGGGGGCCTCTACGTAAACATCCACTCCCCCGCGAATCCCGGTGGAGAGATCCGAGGTCAGATTCAGTAATGTATTTCCCGCGTTACTGGGCAAAGGCAACGTGGCAAGGAAACGGGCGCGATGGAGAGCCCGTTGAAACTGTCGCCTGGGGATGGTCCGACATCAGCGTTGAGCAGGCGCGAAATAAAGGCCGCGATCGAGCACAAGCCGCCGCAATGGCTAACTGGAGCGACAGCTCTCGCGCGCCTGCGTCATACAGCTACTCCGATCGTCCGCTTCGAGAACCGGTGCTTCGCATATTGGCGACCGACTCTCCGGACGGGCTCGAGGCTGTTGTCACCAGGAATGGAATAGGATGTGAGATATTAAACACAAACCGCGTCGTCTTCATCGACGTCGACCTCCTGCCAAAGGACGACAGAGGGGGGAAGCCCGGCTTTCTCTCCTCACTTTTCGGAAAGAAGCCGGAAGCATCAGCGGGGAGAAGCCCGCAGGAGGAGGAGAAAATCCAGCGTCTCCAGCATTGGCAGAGCCGCCATTCAGACCACCGTTTCCGGGTGTATCGGACTGCTGCCGGACTTCGCTACATCCTCACCTCGCATCTCTATGATCCGAACGCCCCGGAAGTCCGGGAGTTGTTCGAGGCCTGCGGCACCGACCCAAAATATCAAAAGCTTTGCGAGCTGCAGAAAAGCTTCCGTGCCCGCCTCACGCCGAAGCATTGGCGTTGCAACAGTGAACCGCCGCCGTTTCAATTCCCCTTCGAATCACCGGAGCAGCAGAAGGCAGCCGACAGCTGGCAATCCAAATACCTTAAAGCCGCCGCAGGCTACGCAACCTGCAAGCTACTCACGCACTTCGGGGATGCGCCTGAGCGGGACGACATCCTCCGTGTCCTCGAAGAGCACGACCGCCTCGCCGCTGTCCGCTCCGAGCTACCCCTCGCCTAGAACGCACAAAATCATATCGCGTATAATTAAATTTTCTGTGCACGAGTCGCTCAACGTTTCGGAGATCCTCAGAAATTAATTATACGCGATATGATTATTGCGGGGGTTAGAAGAGGAGCGGTTGTTCGAGGCGCTCGATCTCTCCGGGGTGGAGGACGATGGAGTAGTCCAGGCGGCCGGCGTTGAAGTAGACCTCTTCCTCGCTGAAGAAGTCTTTGTCGAGGAGGAGCTTGAGGCCGAATAGTTTGGCGAAGGGGTGGACCTCACCGAAGCGGCAACCGGTTGCGGCGAGAAGCTGCTCTTTGTCTGCAAGGCGGATCTTCTTGTAACCCAACATCTCGCCCATGCGATCGACGTCGACCTTTTTATGCCCCTGGATAGCGACGAGGGCGTAACCTTCGGTGCCCTCGCGCTTGTATTTGAGGAGTACGGCCTTTACCTGTTGTGTATAGCGAGTGTGCAGCGTCGAGTTGTATTCCGCTGCACTGGCAGCGGGCGGATGCTCGATGCCGCGGAACGACACACCGTTCTCTTTCAGGTGGCTCTCAATTCTCGCTCGGATGTCTTCCATATGCCCTCCAGACGACGTAGCAACCTACACTGAAGAGCAAGGGGAAGAAAAAGAACTGCTGCTGCTCCTTCAGCGCCGACGCGAGCGGCAGAAAAAGCACCTCGCAGACGGCGATCGCCAGGAACGCCCGGCGCCCGTTCCCGCTCTCGCACGCACGCCGAAACACCACCAAAAGCGGAATCAGTAGCAGGCTGAAGTCGAAGACCCAGCCATACGGACTCGCAGCGACCGAAACTAAGAGCGTCAGCGCGAATAGCTCATCCACCGCCACCCGCCCCCTTAGCCGCGCGAACACGAGAACCGAGAGCCCGACTGAGAGCAGCACAAATGCCGGGATCAACCACGTCGGAGCTCCTGCGAGCACCGACCGAAGCGCTGAACAGAGCGTTGCTGTCTGCCAGTCGCTCACACCAAGCGCTGAACCTCCTCCACTGAACACCCTCAGCCAATTCGTAAACGCGGCTGGATTGAAGAACGCTGTGACAAGCACAAGACCTGCGAAGGTAACGCAAGCTGCGGCGAGAATTCGGAATCGCTGCTCAACGAGAATCCAGATTAGGAAGACGACGATGAATCCGAGAAGCAGATGCGGCTTGATGGAAAGAAGAGCGAAGCAGATTCCTGCCGCAACATCCCTCCGCTCACGCGCAGCCCAGATCGTTCCTGCTGCGAGCGCCGTTAAAACGAGCGAGCTCTGTCCGAACCCGAGAGTCTGCAGGGTCGGATAGAACAGAATTGCCAATGCAAAGGCTCTGACGAAATTCTGCGCCGACGGGCGAGCGAGACTGAGGCGTGCGAGACCTGCTGTCACTAGGAGGTTCACTCCCAGCATCCCGACCGTCGCCTTTCCCAGCGGGAACAGCAGCACGGGGCAGAACAGCACAAAAAACCAGGGCGGATTCCAAGTCAGCTTCACCGGCTCGGCACCGAGCCCCCGCGCCTGTTGAAGCTCACGGAGCAGCGCCGGGTCGTAGGGATTGGCGCCGCTCCCGAAGAGTTGAAAAGCGCTCCAGAAGCTCAGCAGATCGATGTTTCCGCGGCGCAGCTGCTCAAACGTTTCGAACGGCCCCGCCGGCAGGATCGCGAGCACTATCAAGAGTGCAACGAAGGCGAGGGCAAGACACTTGGCCATACTGAATTGAACCGTTCTGGCGCTCGTATCACAAGACCCGGATCTATGAAGGGCCCGTTGCGAAATGGCCGCTTCGGCCATTTTCGGGCCCCGCGCTCGAAGAGCGCGACAAACAACGGGGGCAGCGTTCGAGCAATCACACGGCTCGTAGATGAACGTTCTCTCAAACCACTGGAAAAATCTAACCTTCGAAAACTTTCTCCCCTCTATCGTGAACCTCCCAGAACATATCCGTTTTTCAACAGACCCATGAAGACCTGGCGCCCCCTGAGGGGGCAAGAGAGTATCCGGATGTGCGCTCTATTTTCATCGGCGTGAGCGGATACTCACGCCAAATCATTTGCATCTATTGTTTCGGAACCGCATGATGATTCCCCTCAGTGGACCTTTCGCTCGTCATTCTCACGCTCAACGAAGAGCATAATTTGAAGGCGCTCCTTCCGCAGCTCCGGAGTGAGCTCGAGAAGCTCCATTGTTCCTCGGAGATCCTCGTCGTCGACGGCGGATCGACGGATCGCAGCCGTGAGGTCTCTGAACAATACGGTGCGCGCGTGCTGGTGCAACAGGAGCCGGGCTACGGTGCAGCACTTCGCCTTGGCCTCAACTCCGCTCACGGAGATTACATCGCCGCGCTCGATGCCGACGGCAGCCACCCTCCGGACCTGCTCGCAAAGCTCTGGGAACACCGCTTCACCGCCGACCTGATCATCGGCTCTCGATACCTCCCAGGCGGCTCAGCCGGCGGCCCCTGGATCCGCCGCTTGCTCTCCCGCACCCTCAGCGTCATCCTGCCGAAGATGCTCTCCGTACCCGCAACGGACCTCTCGAGCGGCTACCGGCTCTATCGCCGCCACGCACTCACACCGAACCAATATGAATCCTCCGGTTTCGAAATCCTCCTCGAGATCCTCGTCCGCCTTTATGCCACCGGTCACAAGCTCGCCGAGCTCCCGCTCGTCTATGAGCCGCGGAAGGCCGGAGTCTCACACGTAAAGCTCTTCCGCTTCGGCATGGCCTATATCAAAGCCTCGCTCCGGATGTGGAAGCTTCGAAACTCCGTAGACAGCGCCGACTATGATCATCGCGCCTACTACAGCCGCATCCCGCTCCAGATGTATTGGCAACGCAAGCGCTGCTCTCTCGTCCGGGGCTTCCTCGGAGAGCAATCAGGGGAGGTGCTCGACATCGGCTGCGGAACAAGCCGCATCATCCAACAGCTTCCAAACGCCATCGCCGCAGATCGCTCCTTCGCAAAGCTCCGCTATCTGAGCCGCACAAATAAGAAGCGCGTGCTCCTTTCGACATTCGAGCTCCCGTTCCGATCCGGGGCGATCGACACAATCATCCACTCGCAAGTCATCGAACACATCCCGCTCGATCCCCGACTTTATTCTGAGCTCAATCGTGTTCTGAAGCCGGGTGGGAAGCTCATCATCGGCACTCCGGATTATGGCCGGATCTGGTGGCCCATCACGGAATTCTTTTACAAATTGCTCCTTCCGAACGCTTACGCAGACGAGCACATCACGCACTACACAAATGCGTCGCTTCGAGCCGAGTTGGTGAAAGCCGGCTTCGAAGTTCTGGAGCAGGCATACATCTGCGGTGGTGAGCTAATCTTCCGCTGCCGAAAACTCTAATCTTCCGGCGCATCAACTTCTTGAATCCGTCCCGTGCGAATCTCCATGTGCCGGATAGGGCGCTCAATCACCCGGTCGCGCGTGAAGTGCAGGCGCTTCCCATCACTCCCATCAATCGAGATCTCAAGCAGCGCGGCCTTCACTTTCAGCGGTTCAATCGATTTCGCAGAGTCGATCGCCGAAGCGAGGAGAGACACCGCGTCATACGCAAAATCCGATGGGAACTCGGGCTCAGTGCCAAATTTGACCCGATAGAGAGTTCTGAAAAGCCCCACCGAGGGGGCAGCCTGATAAAAGCGTGCCTTCTCGAGCGCGCCCTGAGCCTCGACGAGGCGATAGGTATCCGTGCGCGCGACATATGTCGGCCCGAAGAATCGCATCGACGCCAACGCCCGCGCGGCGAGAGCCTGTTGGTCATAGGCAGCGATGAAGATCGCTTCCGGCTTTCCGGCCGTCAACTTGAGTGCATCCATTCGCAGCTCCGTATCGCTCGGAAGGGGCGCAACCTTGTTGCTGATCGATCCGCCAAGCTTCACCACTTCTTCTTCAAAGTATTTCGCCTGTGCCTCTTCCCACGGCTTGAGACTCGAGAAGATCCCAATTTTCTTCACACCCTTCGCAATGAGCGCGCGCGCACTCGCTCGAGTAGTCGCGTCGCTCTGTCCCGCGGTGTTGAAGAACCGGTCCGAGATCTGCTCAACAGGGAAAAAAGGAGCAGGGGAGATAATCAGCACATCCTCAGTTTTGGCGGCCTCCGCGAGGGGACGCGACGTCGCCATTCCGGCGGGGCCGATAAAGAATTGTATGCCGGCGCTGCGCATGCCCTGATAGACCTCGAGCATCCGCTCGCCGGCATTTTCTTCTGAAACTTCTTGGAATACGAGCTTGATCCGGGGCCCGTGCGA
>CAYOAK010000130.1:0-10650 GCA_964401925.1 uncultured Bdellovibrionales bacterium
CATCGGTGAACATCGCGGATAGGCTTCCGCCAGGACTTGTCACAACCCCCCCGAGTCCACCCTCTGAGGATAGGTGCACCAGTGTGTTAAGGGAAACCTGAATTCCCAGGTTCCGGAGAGGCAGCGGCGTTGGAAATCGAGCGGTCGTTTCGAAGTCGGTGATCTTGCCAGTCACGGCGACCGAAACAACTTGTCCCTCTAAGTGACAATTAAAGGCTGCGAGCAAAAGAACAGCCAGTTTGCCGCCGCTGATGCCTAAACGAGCGCGTTGGTATGGTTGATGCACGAAGGAACTCCCCACATATTTGAAAGCGCAGAAGTCCTCCAAAGACCCAAAACTTCTCCACGAGCTTGGATATAGTATTGCCGCAAAAGCACTTCGCCAGCGCGTGGCGTAGAATGGTGCTGTGACCGCCGTATCCAGTCCGGACAGCGCTGCGAACCTCGTTCGTGCCGTTTACCCGGAACTTCGCGAGATGGCGTCACGCATGCTCCGGCGGGAGCGGTCCGACCACACCCTTCAGCGCACAGCCCTTGTGCATGAGGCGTTCATACGGCTGTTCGGTAAGCAGCCCGATCAGAAGCTAGACACTCGCGAATTCTTGTCGCTCGCCGCGCATCAGATGCGCCAGATCCTGATCGACTATGGCCGCAAGCACCGTTCTCAGAAGCGCGGTGGAGAACTTCTTCGAGTGCCCCTGTTCGAAGCGGACAAGGGCAACGAACGAGATGACGATTCACTACTCGCGCTCGACGAGGCGCTTGAACGTCTCGGTAAGATTGATCCAAGGGCGCTTTCGGTTGTCAAACTAAAATTCTTTGGAGGCTACACAAACGCTGAAGCCGCCGTGATTCTCGGCGTCTCGGGCGGTACGGTAGAAGCCGATTGGCAGTTTGCGCGGTCCTGGCTTTTTGGTGCGCTTGCGGACAGAGGCACTCGTTCTCAGGTATAACCAAACTCAGGAATGACCCCCGAGAATCTGGAACGCGTGAAGTCCGCCCACGCAAAGGCGCTCGCGATGGGGCCCGCCGAAAGGCAGGTATTCCTGAGGGAGCTGTTCGGAAGCGAGCCTGAGCTTTTCGACCGGGCAAGCGAGCTTCTCCGCTGGCACGACGAGGCAGGCGAGTTCATGAGCACCCCGCTTGCGAGTCGCATCCTTGAGCCGACAACACGTGACCTTCAAACGAAGCGAATCGGCCCTTGGGAGCTGATGCGGGAACTTGGACGGGGCGGCTCTGCCACGGTCTACCTAGCCCGCCGGGGAGATGACCTGTTCGAAAAGCAGGTCGCGATAAAGCTCCTGAACCGGCTCTCTCACTCCGATGAGGTTTTTCGGCGGTTCCAGCGCGAGATCAAGATTCTCGCTCGCCTAGAACATCCTCACATCGTTCGACTCCTCGAAGCAGGGACGACCGGCGAAGCCCTCGCCTATATCGTGACCGAGTTCGTTGACGGGAAGCGAGTCGATGAGTTCGCAGCCCCCCTGCCCCTTCGAGAAAAGCTCACCTTGTTCTTAAAAGTTTGCGAGGGCGTCGCAGCAGCGCATCGCAGCTTGATCATTCACCGTGACATCAAGCCCTCGAACATCCTCGTCGCCCGCGACGGAGCGCCGAAACTGCTCGACTTCGGAATCGCGATCCTCGCCGATCACAGCGCGAGCCTTACTGAATCCGGATTGGAACGGATGACGGTTCAGTACGCAAGCCCGGAGCAGACTCGCCGCGAGAAGGAGATCACCACTTCGACCGACGTGTACTCCCTCGGAGTCCTCCTCTACGAGATTGTCACTGGCCGCTCGCCGTACCCGTTTCCTCAACATGAGCTGCCAGCCCGGATTCTCTCGGACGATCCCGCCCCCGTCCAGGGGCTTCCACGAGACATCGAAGCGTTACTTCAGAAAGCGCTCGAAAAGGTGCCCAGTGAACGCTACGCCTCTGTCGAAGCCTTACACGATGACATTTCCCGGTTCTTGAACTCTAAGCCGGTTTCAGCCCGTGGGCGTGGTGCTCTGTACCGAGCGGAGAAGTTTATCCGACGCCGGGCACTCGTAGTCGGCGCGGCTGGAGCAAGCGGCCTCGCACTCGCTGGTTATTCAATCCTTCGACACCGGACGGCACCGAGCAAGCCGCAAGTGGTTTCGCTTGGAGCCATTGAGGGCCAGCTGCGGGGATTAAGCCTCTCACCGGATGGGACACAGATCTACGTGCTTGCTGGAGACGAGTTCTACGGATACGCCGACCTGTTTCGGAGGGACCTTAATACCGGCACAGTGACTCGGCTGACCACTGACGATGTATTGAAATCAAACCTCAGCCTCTCTCCCGACGGAAAGTTCGTCGCCTTTCAGCGCAGAGAAAGCGAAGTGCTAGCGACCGTCGCGGTCCTCTCTTTGAATGGCGAGCGTGAGCGCTCCGTTTTCAAAGGCGGCGTCCTCGGCGTTTCATGGGGCCCTAACAGCGGCTCGCTCATCCTCGCTCACCGCAGTGAAGGTGGCCTCTGGCCCCACCCGCGCGGCTACGACATTGAGCAGAAGACCTCGTGGGAGATAACTGCCCCCCCAACTGACCGGCGAGGAGATCACTACTCGGCATTGTCCCCGGACGGAAAGCTTCTCGCCTTCGTGCGCCAGGAAACTCGCGAAGCGGCAGACCTCTTCCTGCTCCCCGTGGACAGAAGTCTTCGGCCTACGGGCAGCGCGAGAAGGCTTACATCGAACCGGTTGCGCGTCGCGCACCCACGCTGGACGCGCGATGGGAAGCACATCGTCTACCTCAGCGGTACGCTCGGCAAGTTTCGCGTCTACATTACCGCCGTGGACGGGAGGTCAGATCGGGTCGAGATTTCGAACACCGGCGCTGGGATTGAACTCCTCGCCGTGTCCCCCGCTACTGACAAGTTGATTGTCGGGCGGAACAGAACGCAGTCGAATGTCTGGCGCATCGACCTCAACCGAGGAGTGCCCGCGAACAAGACGAAGATGGCTTTCTCCAGTGGTCATGAGATCTCCGCAGAGTTCTCGCCCGATGGCAGATTCATCTCGTTCGTCTCGGGGCAGTCCGGCGAAAACCAGGTCTGGCTCGCGGACGCTAACGGCACTAACGCTCGGCAGGTGACCCGGTACACAGCCCCGGACATCATCCTCCCGGTATGGCTCCCGGACAGTTCCGGCTTTGTCGTCAGTGTGCGCTCAAGAACCTTCGGGCTCAGGAATTTCGTTATCGACCGATCAGGCGCGCAGGAACGAGAGCTTCAGAGTGTTCCCGGCGTTCCTTGCAGCCTCTCCCGCGATGGGAAGTGGCTCTACTTCAACCAATTCAAGAAGGACATCGACATCTACAGGTACTCAATGGCGACGGGCGAAATACAGCAGCTAACCGATGGTGCACGTGCCTCTCATGCCCTGGAATCCCCTGACGGGCAGACTCTATACTTCTCAAAACCGGAAGCCGAACTTGGATTGTGGAGCGTCCCGCTTCACGGCGGGACACCGGCGCAGGTCCTTCCGGCGCTCGCTCGACGCACGCTATTCGCGATTCGGCAGGAGGGAATCTATTACGTGGATCGCGAAAGGCGATCCGTTGTGATCAAGCTCCGCCGATCCTCTGGCGGAACAATCACCGAGTTATACCGAACAGACGCCGTCCCGGAATGGGGTCTGAGCGTTTCGCCCGATGCCAGCAGCATCCTCTTGAGCCAGAGCGATACCACTCAGGCAGAGTTGCTCTTACTCGATAGTCATCCGAACGTGTAGCGCGGCGACCGCGCGATAAAAGCTCACGCCTTCCCAGCCCACAGTGAAAACGCGCGACACGTAGCCTGGGCAATCCATCGGATGCAGGAGCTTTGCCCGCCCAAGCCCGTGAAGAAACTCTCTCCAAGGCAGAGGAACAGTCTCCGTCGCCGCTCGGAGGAAGAGATCAAAGAATTGAGAGCGGCCCGGAGATGTCGGCAACGTCATCCTCTCCAGAGAACTCTAGGAATTTGTCAGGGACCAGGTCGAAGCCGGAGTGTTTAGTTCAGCGACTGAGGTCGCTATAGCGGTTATATTCGATAACAGCCTCGATCAGGGACGAAAGTACTCGAACCGCCTCGCGAAATGAACCGCTTCCGCACTCTGCGCCGGTGCATCAAAATGAAGCGATAGCCGACGTGTGGAGGAACAATGAGACGAATTCTGCCCCTGATAATTGTGGGAGCCGTCTGTCTCTTCGGTGAAGCCAGCGCAGACTCACTTGTAATCTGTGCAAACAAAAAGACCGCCCGGTTGATTGCTCGAACGACATGCCGTTCAGGAGAAAAGCGGCTTCTTACGAGTGGGGAGCTTCGAGGAACCAACGGAACGAACGGTACCAATGGTGCCGATGGAATCGACGGTTCATTAAGAATCTACGGTGATGGTTCGAGTGGCCCATTGTCGATCTCAACCGACACCGACTGGACTGTGTCACCTCCCACGTCGGGCATTAACTACTACACCGATGTCACCGTCGCGGCAGGTGCAACCCTTAGGGTACCTTCCGGCTACGTATTTCGCTGCACCGGAAGTTTCAATGTTTCGGGCTCGGTGATTGTTGCGCCAAGTCCGTCCTTTACGGTCTTCGGGCAAGGTGGGTCAGAGCTTGGCGGCAATCCTGGCATTAGCCTACTTCCCCCGGAAAACCAAAAGCAGGTCGTTGGCTTTACCGGCTTCGTCGTAGCGAAGAGAGGTGGACGTGGGCTGCAAAGGAAAGTGTCGGCTGCGAACCTCAGACCAGGGTTGGTACATGCGGGAGCAACTTCCATAGCTCATGAAACAGGCAACAATGCGGGCGGCGGTGGAGCTATGTTCGTCCTCGCAAAGAGTGACATCGTTATCAAGCCTGGCGGCTCAATCAGTGCAGACGGTGCGAACGGTTCGATAGGAACGGGAGGCGGAGGTGGTGGTGTCGTCGTGCTTGCCTCTGCCAACGCTGCAAGAAACTTTGGAACGATATCCTCCCGAGGAGGACGTGGCTCAGCCCCAGCAAACAGCATCAGAAAGAATGCCGATACATGGTTTACTGACTCGGGAAGCGGTGGGGGCGGAGGTGGTGGCGTCATTCATTTTGTGAGTCCCTCGATCAACGGCGGAGTTACCAATGTACTTGGAGGCACCGGTGGACCAAGCGGAATAGTTGGAGGGGCAGGAAATACTGTTACAACGGGTGGTGGTGGAGGGGGATCCTACGGTGATGGGGGGAACAGCGGAACCATTTCCGTAAGCGTCGCTAGCACGGGTGTCAGTTTGGACGCAGTCGAATCGAGTCCGGGATTGGATGGTACTTCCGGTATTGTGATTGAAACTCCTGTAGATCCGACATTTTCTTTCTGATCAATCAAACTGCTCGTTGGCTGCCCGCCTTCGCTCCATAGACAGCCCGAACCGGTGAGGAGATCGCTGTCGGAGGCCGCCAGGCGCTCCGCGTGACTGATGGCCGCCGCCAACAACACCGGGATCTACCCGCCAACCCTGCCCTGCTCTCTCGATGAGATGATCTACTCGGTCGAAGCCCATCTGCCCGTTGACCTCGAAGACGAGCTTCGGCGCTACGCCGAGGAAGCCGGTACATCCTTCGACGATCAGATGCGCAACGTCTTAGAGTGCTTCAGGCAAAAAATGCTCCCGACACACGACCGTCTCCGGGAACATGTCGCCTGGGCCAAAGCGATGCTCGGTCCGGAGAGGCCGAAGAAGAAGCTCTCGGCCCGGCAACTTCAACGAGTGCAAAAAGAGATCTCCGAGATGAGAGCAGAGGGAGAGTTGGGGAACCTGATCTTGCCCCAAGAACTCTACGAATTCGTCACCGATAGTGTGGAGTCCGGGGCGTTCTCCTCCCCCACCGAGATCCTAACCTTTGCCATAGATTTCTTCCGAGATGATCGTGGGGGAAAGCCTTCCCCTCGCTCCAGCCGCGCAAGCGCGTCATTCCGCTACCCCTTCTAGCGGGGACACCCCGCAACGCCCCGTAAAACAACTAAGGGGCGTCGCCCCTGGCGCGGTCAAGGCTTCCCTTCGAGGCGCGCCTCTTCGGCTCCGCAGCCGGTCTCCCCAACCTTCCTCCGCTTTCGCTGCGCGACAAGTCGCTTCGCTCACCTTGCAGGCCGCTCCGTGCAGGCCGGGTGATTCCCCTCCGGCTGCTCCGGCCACTGCCCTTGCCTCCCCCACTCATTGGCGTGGGCCTAGAGGGAAATTGCGCACGCAATTTTCCCATTTCAACTGGAGCGAAACAACATGAACACCGAGAAGAAGGACATCTTTCAGAGGGTCACTGATGTGATCGTGAAAGCCATCGAGGAGGGCGCAGGGTCCTACCGGATGCCCTGGCGCACATCAGGGGGATTTGCGAACTCACCGATCAACGCCGTGACGAAGCGGCCGTACCGGGGAATTAATGTTCTCGTTCTCTGGGCGACCGCCGAGGAGAAAGGCTTCAAGTCCGGGACGTGGGCGACGTACAAGCAGTGGCAGGAACTCGGAGCGCAAGTGCGGAAGGGCGAGAAGTCCGCGAACGTCGTGTTCTGGAAGTTCTTCGACCGTGACGAAGAGACTGACAACAGCGGGGGCGAAACGAAATCCCGTCGCATTCCCATGGCCCGTGACTACTGGGTGTTCAGCGCCGAGCAGGTTGACGGCTACGCCCCACCGGAGGAACCGAAGGCATCCCCCGAAGAGAGAATCGAATCGGCGGAAGACTTCTTTCGCAATCTCGGATTCGAAGTGCAGCCCGGCGGGAACCGCGCGTTCTACCGCCCGGAAACTGATACCGTTCACATGCCCGCGTTTGACGCATTCAAAGAGCCCCTACTTTACTACTCGGTTCTCTCGCACGAGACGACGCACTGGAGCGGCGCGAAGCATCGGCTCGACCGGGATCTCTCGGGCCGGTTCGGTTCCGAAAGCTACGCCGTGGAAGAATTGGTAGCCGAACTCGGAGCGGCTTTCCTTTGCGCCGAACTGGGACTCCCCACCGATCCCCGCGAAGATCATGCGCCTTACATCGCGAGCTGGCTCAAGGTTCTGAAGAACGACAAGCGTGCAATCTTTACCGCTGCGGCAAAGGCCCAGGAAGCCGTGGATTGGATGAATCGAATTGCAGGAAAGGAACTGGAGGAAGCGGCATAAGCCGCTGTCCTCCGGGCAAATGTCTGACGATGTACCTCGCCACAAATCTATGCTACGCACGTTCAAGCTCCAAACTCTTGCGAACGGCCTCTGATGCAAAAGTCCTTGTCCGAGTTGACATCTCTTTCCCCAGATGAACTGTCGAGACTCAT
Source organism: uncultured Bdellovibrionales bacterium (assembly GCA_964401925.1). Taxonomy (GTDB): domain Bacteria; phylum Bdellovibrionota_C; class UBA2361; order SZUA-149; family JADYYL01; genus CAYOAK01. The sequence continues at coordinate 7,295 of CAYOAK010000130.1, forward strand.
CGACGGAATCGGAGAGCCCTTGCTTGTGACCTGGCGCGGGGAGCCAAAATTCGTTGCGCAATCGCTGGAAGGATTCGAGGCAATGGTGAGACGCCTTCGAGCGTTCGAATCGAAGGAAGTTGGTCACAGGCACGATCGACTGAGCCGCCGGCAAGACGCGAACGACCGCCCCCGGAAGTCCGGCGTCGTCGTTCCCCTTCGTCCCTAATTCTTCCCGCCCCCATGCCCCTCCTTGCTGACGAGCTACGCTCGACAGTCAGTAGCCTTCATCTTCAGGGGCTCTGCCCCTCGCTCCGTCAAGGTCGATTCTCCGGGTTTCCCCGCCTTCCTCCGCTCTCGCTTCGCTCACCCTACGGGCCGCTCCGTGCATGCGGGTGATTCCCCTCCCGTCGAATTCCACCTTTGACCTCGCCACCCCGCTCTTACTGGCGAGGCCTCGCCAAAAGACATTGCGACAGGCGCAACGCCTTTTGCTCAACAAAGGAAAAAACAATGGAAACAACAGCAACGAAGTTCAGTATGGGAATGGTGTTTGCAACTCCGGGGGCGCTCGATGCTTTCGAGGTCGCCGATGAAAGTTCGCTTGTCTTTCTCATGAGGCATGCCTCCGGCGACTGGGGCGAAGTATGCGAGGAGGACCGTCAGGCAAACGAGTTCGCGTTAGAAAACGAACTCCGGCTTTTCTCCGTTTACCATCTCAGAGACGGAACGAAAATTTGGATAATCACCGAGGCTGACCGCAGCGTCACAACCATTCTTCTCCCCTCGGAATACTAACTGGCACGGCACCGGCTCGACCTCCGGGCCGGTGCTCCTTTTCTTTCAAAAGAAGACATTTATGAAAAGCACTACTCCTCGACCCGTGAACACCATCCTAACCGGCGATTGCGTGAACATCCTTCGCGACCTCCCATCGGAGTCCATTGATTTCGTTCTGACGGACCCGCCTTACCTGGCGTCCTATCGCCCCCGCGATGGCCGAACCGTGACAAACGACAGCAGCGACGCTTGGCTCCGGCCGGCATTCTCCGAGATTTACCGTGTTCTACGACGAGACGCCTTTTGCGTGACGTTCTACGGATGGCCTGCTGCGGATCTGTTCCTCTCCGCGTTTCGAGATGCCGGCTTTCGACCAGTCAGCCATCTGAGCTTTGTCAAGAACTACGCCTCGTTCACCGGATACACGAGAGCACACCACGAGGTCGCCTACGTCCTTGCGAAGGGCGCACCGGCGAAGCCCAAGGACCCAATTCCCGACGTGCTGACGTGGCGATACACTGGAAACAAGCTTCATCCGACGCAGAAGCCGCTCTCCGTCCTTGTGCCACTCGTGGTCTCCTTTTCGAGCTTCGATGCGCTCGTGCTTGACCCGTTTTGTGGCTCCGGCTCCTGTCTCGTCGCTGCCCAGACAGTCGGACGCAGGTTTGTCGGAATCGAGATTGATGCCCTTCATGCAGAAGCCGCGCGCCGGCGAATGGAAACAGTAGCACGCGAAAAAGCCGCCTAAAAACAGCTCGGGCCTGGCAGCGCAACTGCCAGGCCCTTGTTGATTAAGATTCGCCCCATGAAAGACGCAGGATAGAGTGAGCCGCCCCAAGCAGCTCTCTATCCTGCACTCTATCCGGAAGAGCCGAAGCCACTTCGCTGCATCGACTTCCGAGCGGAGTCTTGGCGGCGGCGTGGCGGTAACGACCCCGGTTCCAAGGTCGAAATGCCGCCAGAAGTAGGACTCGATGGATACAGCAGTTTTAGCTCGTAGGCATCCCGTTCGAAGTTGAACCCCTCAACCGAAATCGCCTCAGTTACTTGTCTCCGGCCTTGTCGTCGCTCGATCTGAACAACCAGATTGATAGACTCCGCAATGCCACCTCGAATGGCAACAAACGGAAGCTCGATTCCGGACTGCAGAATACAAAGTGCAAAACGCGTGAGAGCTTGAGCAGCGGAGTTTGCGTGTATGGTAGACACCGAACCTGAATGGCCGGTATTGAGCGCTTGGAGCAAGTCAAACGCTTCGCCTCCCCTAACCTCACCGACAAGGATTCGGTCCGGTCGATGCCTGAGGCTTGCCTTCAGCAGCTCGCGAATCGTCACCTCCGGGAGTTCGGGCCGTGGGCCCCGAGCCTCAAACCGAACCAAATTCGGCTTCGAAAGCTGAATCTCGGCGGTGTCCTCAATGACGATAATTCGCTCCTCGTCAGGAATTTCTCCAGCCAGGGCGTTCAGCAGCGTGGTCTTTCCGGTGCTCGTTCCCCCGCTTATGAGAATGTTCTTTCTCTCCTCAATTGCAGAAAGTAGCAGCTTGGCAACAGTGCGATCGAGAGAGCCCATTTCAACAAGCTCTTCTATGGAAAACCATCTGCTGTGGAACTTGCGAATTGTCAGCGTCGTGCCCCCTACAGAGCAAGGCGAAAACACAGCCGCCACTCGGGAGCCATCAGGAAGCCTTGAATCGAGAATGGGCTTCTCTTCAGAAATATCGTCACCCAGGCGGCGCGCAATGTTCTTGACCGCGACCTCCAGATGTCTTGGATCAAGCGTTACCCCCGCTATCTCCTCCACCCTGCCAAGCCGTTCCACGAAAACACGTCCGGAGGCGTTCACCATCACCTCGCTGATCTCCTCATCGAGAATGAACTTTTCTATCGCTCGTAAGAACGGAAGAATAATGGAAAAGCTCATATCGCCCCATTCTTCAGATGCTCGAAATACGACACCGCCGGATCAAGGAAGTATGGTTTTAGATAGCAATACGTCGGCGCAAGTGGATTCAGCCCGTCGTAGGCGAGCACGATTGCCTGGGCGTTCTTCAGTTCGGAGAACACTCGTGCCTCGAATATGTTGTCTCGCTGCACACTGTAGTTCTTCGACGCTGTGATGCTTGCCCGCTGGGCCGTAGAACGCCCGGTGAGTAAGCTTACCCGCGCGTCCTGCCCGTTCTCGGAAAAATTGTAGGAGACCTTCAATTGTTCGTCGCGACCGCAGAGATCACTTGCCACGCGGGCGCTAAAGTCATCGGACAAGGCAAGGAAGATCTTTGTTCGAAAGGTCTGGAGCAACGTTCGCCAGGCTTCACCGGACAGCGCCGAGCGAAGAGAACTAATGCTCTGCGTGGCCACTATCGGGATACACCGCGACTGTCTCGACAAGCTGAAGAACTTCTCATCGCCAGTCGGATCGCCTTCTCCGACCGTTGCAAATGCATGGTACTCGTCACACAGAAAGAGAACCTGACGAAAATGCTTGTCCGGCTGCGCCTCCATTTTCGGCACGCGAGCGAGGACCGACCTCTGAAAATCTACCTTCATCAAGGTGCCGATCATTCTCGCTAAGCCGGGATTCGACGATGTTGGGAA
>CAYOAK010000131.1:0-10612 GCA_964401925.1 uncultured Bdellovibrionales bacterium
GGTCCCCCCGTCCCCCCCGGCCGCGCCCGCCCGCGGTCCCAGTGGAGCCACTACTGTTCTGGCCAGGTCATGGATCTCTACCTCGCATCGATCTAAAGATGCGTCTGATGACGTCTATCCATATCGCCACTTGCGGCTCACTGACTATTCCCGACTCGGAGCAGTTAATATGACCCAATCAACCACTGCTCTGATAGTGCATGGCACGGGTGGGAGCCCGGCTATCCATTGGTTTCCTTGGCTGAAGGGAGAGCTCGAGCGCCGCGGCATCCCAACTGCCATTCCTCAATTCCCAACAACTGAGGGACAAAGTCTCGATGCCTGGCGAAAGACTTTCGCCGCCGAGATCGGTGCACTCTCTGCTGGGCATCTTCTGTTTGGTCACAGCATCGGGGCCGGATTTGTGCTGAATCTGCTGAACCGCGCCGCTTCGCCGGTGCGGGGCACGTTCCTGGTTGCGGGGTTTCTTGGGGCGATCGGAAATCCCGATTACGATCCGTTGAACGCGACGTTCTTCAGCGAGGAGCTCGATTGGCCGACAATTCGGCGGAATGCGGGAACGTGTTTCGTGTATGCCGGAGACAACGATCCCTATGTTGCGCTTGATAAGGGCGTTGAGCTCGCGGAGCGGCTGGAGACGGAGCTGATCGTGATTCCGAACGGCGGTCATCTCAACAGTCATTCGGGTTTCACTGAGTTTCCGCGGCTTCTCGAAGATCTCACTCAGATTCGTTCGGCCGGCGGTTCCCGGCCGACCAGATAATTGGTTAGGCCAAATACAAGCGCAAGTACTGCTCCAGCACTACGTCACGGCCGCGTTCACCGAGAACTTTTCGTTGAAGCTCTTCGGCGGCGGCCTTCGAACGCTCCGGGTGGCGAACAGCATCGGTGCAGAGCGCCCCAAGCTGGCCGAAATGTCTTTTCTCGAAAAGTTGCGCGACCGGAATGATCTCCGGAATTCCACCGACAGAGCTGCAGATTGGAAAGAGGCCTTGTGCGATGGCTTCGAGGAGCGCCATCGGCATCGACTCCGAAACGGAGCTAAGGATGAACCCATCACCGGCAGAGAGAAACCGCTCGACGTTATCTTGGTGCCCGAGGAGCCGCACGGCATCCTGGAGCTCAAGTTGTTTAATCAAACTTTCGATCGCGGGCCGCTCACCGCCCTCACCGATAATGACAAGCCGCTGCTCGCGCGCACCCGAATGGAAAGACTCGCCAAAGCCTCGGATAAGAGTCAGCTGATCTTTCACGGGCCGCAGGTTTCCCACATGAAACCAGAGCCACTCCGAGGTGACCCCAAGCTCCGCTCGAACTTGATCTCGTGCGGCGCTCGGGTGTGGGTGATTGACCGGATTCGGAACGACCCTGATCTTCGCCGCATTGACTCCGAGCTGCTCAAGGCGCCGGGCTGAGTACTCCGAGACTGAAGTGAGGATCGATCGTCCGGATGATGCGAGCTTCAGCTTGGTTCGAAGATGCTTCCGCAGATCGAGATGGTGAACATCACCATGTTCGGTCCCAACATGCCGCACACCGGAGATCCGCGCAGCGAGCGCTCCGTAGAAGTTTGAATCAAGCAGGTGAGTATGGAGAACCTCCGCGCCGAGGATTCGAATGAGCTTCGCCAGCCGGAATGGGAGTGTGACATCGAGCCGTCTGGTGCTCACGAGCTGAAAGTATGGAAAGCCCTCGCTCTGCGCGGTTTCGGTGAGCCAGCCCGTTCGTAGTGTTGCGAGCGAGACCTCATGCCCCAACTCTTTGAATCCGCGCAGCAGCTCGAGGACAACTCTTTCGGCGCCTCCCGGCCCCCCGGTTTCGATGAAGAAGAGGATCTTCATTCCACCCTCCCGAAGAGATACTGACGCAATTCCGAAAGGAAAGGCAGGGGGTCGCTCCAAGTGAACGTCTCATGCGCAGTCGCGTCACCCGAAAACAGGTGCAGCTCGTTCCGCAGAAAGATACCGGCCAGGGCGCCGATCCCCTCGCGCTTCAGCCGAATGAAGAGATGGTCGACTGTCCCAAGATCCCAGCGGAGCCGGCGCCCGGTCAGGTAATTTGCTGCGCGGCGCAATTTTTCCGCTCCGGCGGCTGAGCCGAGCTCACCCTTCTTCCAGAGCCAGAGGAGAACCGGAAAATCGACACCGCTAAAAACGCTGAGCTGGAGAGTTCCCCAGAGACGCGGATTGATCTCCATCAGCAGGTGCTCTCCGGATGCGGTTCGTTTGAACTCAACCATCGCAACGCCGGACCAGCTCAGCTCCTGGAGCAGCCTCTTCGAGTGTTCAATCGCAGACGAGTCCGGGGCGATCCCTTCGGAGAGGACGCTCACTCCGCCCGACGGCGGTTTCTCCAATATGCGCCGATGGGAGAAAGTAACGATAGTCTCTCCCTCATTGCAGAGGGCAAAGACTCCCGCACCGGTCCCCTCGATCTTCTCCTGAAGGAGAAACGGCAGGCCCTCCGGCAAATTATCGAGTGCCGCGAAAAGTTCGTCCTGCGAATTGAGATAGCGCGCACCACCTTTGACCCAATCTGCGCGAATCTCCGCGGCCACGCCCTCTTTGAGGACAGCCGGAAAACGCTGCCAGCGGGGCCGCTCACCGCGATGAACCTCGATCGACTCCGGAACCCGGACCCCGCACCGTTTCGCAATTTCGAGGAGCCGTTGCTTCTCTTGAACGGATGATGCGGCCTCAGAGGGCGGAATGATGCTCTGACCGGAAAGTTCCGGCGTAGCGAGAATAAAACGGAGCGAAAGATCTGTAACCGGAAGGATCAGCGCTCCCGGTGATGTGATGAGTTCCTTCCCGATGATCTCTGCGAAGCGCTTCGGTTCGTTTTTGAGTGAGGGCGTCACCACACGACGCGCGCAATGTTTTGACGCATGAGCAATGCTGCCGGCCGCTCCTGCAACGCCGACCTTCAATCCAAACTCTCCGAGCGAACGGCAGGCGGCGAGCGCTGCTCGCGTGTTGCCGTCAAGGAGAATCAGGTCCACGCTCATCGTTTCAGACGTTCGCTCAAGTTTGTTAAGCCGACCTCGATCTGCCGAAAGCAGTTTCGGAATATCGGATCGTCCTTTCCCCAAGGATCGGCGATGGCAAGCAGATGACCGGTGTCGACGGTCAGCGCGCCGAGCAGGACGGTCTGCTTTACGAGGGCGGGTGCACGGCGTTCGATCTCGAACAGGTGCTCGTATTCCATCACGACAAGAAGCTCGTCGGCACGCACCGATTTCGGATCGAAGAGGGTTGTCTTGTGCAGATTGAGGTCGGCTCCGAACTCCGACCCGACTCTGATCGCTGAAGGGTCAGCGCCGCGGCCCGCTGTGGCGTGCAAGCCGGAGGAGCGGACTGTGAGCGGCGACAAGCTCTTGAAGCGTACTTCGGCGAAAGGGCTCCGGCAGATGTTTCCCGTACAGATGAAATGTACCGATCCAATGGGAGCCGCCTGAATGAACTCCGAAAAAGTTTTCAGAAACGGCCCGCTTCCGAGCGTCCGGGCTAAGAGGTTCGAAACTTTCGGGCGCGCCAGAAGTCGCTTCATCGGTGAACTGTCGATATTAGATGGCCGAACAGCTCAATCGTGCTTTCGAACCGGTTTTTCCGTATCGGTGAATGAAGGAGCTATACTAAGGAAGGTCCTTTCTCACCAGAAGCAGTGCCGCCGGCAGATACCCTTGAGAAGCATAATCGATCCGATCAGCAAGAGTTTGAAAATTGATCGCTCGGCATTGCCTTGGCGGCGCAGAGATTTTCAACTCTTTTTCCTCTTGTTGCTGCTCCTCTCCTTTGTGCCGGCAGATCTCGGACGATACGACGGCGTGATCGGCCGGATCGCGGATGCGGGACATTTCTGGTTTTACGCCGTGATCTCTCTGTTTGCGGGCCGGCTCACAAAAAAGCCTGCGGCTGCCGCATTCGCGCTCGCGGTCGTAGCCGGCGCCATCGAATCGATTCAACCTTTCATCGAGCGGGACGGAAATCTGGACGACTTTCTGGCAAGTGCCTCCGGTGCGGTAGTAGGCGCTTGGTGGCTCACCGGCTATTCACCGCTCTGGCGAATATTCCCTGCGCTTGTGCTCGGCTCGCTGTTGATGCTGCCGATCATCAGCCGGTATCAGTCGCTCGAATATCAAGAATCGCGGGTGCCGGAGCTTGCAGCGTTTGATGATCTGATGTGGCGCGAGCTGTGGACGTCGAACATGCCGAACGAAGTTCCGTCGAGCACTCTCTCGACGGCTCAGGGCCCGGCGCTCCAAGTCACCCCCATAGCGGGCGCACGCTGGGCCGGTGTCGTTTATAAAAATCAGGAGCTCGACTGGTCCGCATATTCAGGGTTGGAGCTGGTGATCAGCTCATTGACCAGCCAGCAGTTGAATATCCGGATCGATGACAAGCGCAAGAACGTCGAATTTGAAGATCGGTTCAATCGAACTTTCGAGCTCCAGCGGGGAGAGAACCGATTCCACATTCCGTTCAGCGAGATGCTGACGACCCCGTCGGGCCGCCGTTTTGAGCTCGATCGAATCAAGCGGGTGTATGTTTTTCTCGGGGAAAAGCCTTCGGCCGAAGGATTTGTTATAGAGCACCTGCTTCTCAAGACGAACTAAATATGTGCGGCATCTGCGGGGCCTATAGCCCGCGTCAACGAATCTCAGCGCAAATACTCGCCACTATGGCGGGGGCGATCAAGCATCGGGGGCCGGATGATTCCGGAGAGTGGACGCACGCCGAGATTCCCCTCGGGCTCGGATTTCGCCGGCTCGCAATTCTGGATCTGAGTCCGCTGGGACATCAACCGATGTTCTCGCGAACGAGCCGGTTCACGATGGTCTTCAACGGCGAGGTCTATAATTTTCTTCAGTTGCGGCAGGAGCTCGAAAGCGGCGGAGCATCCTTCAAGGGCGGGAGTGACACCGAAGTAATTCTTGCTGCATTCGAGCAGTGGGGAGTCGTTTCTTCATTGCCCAAGCTCTCCGGCATGTTTGCCATGGCTGTTTGGGATGAGCAGGAACGCACACTCTCGCTCGTCCGTGATCGTTTAGGAAAAAAGCCGCTCTACTATGGCTGGAACAACGGAGCGTTCGTTTTTGGATCCGAGCTTAAAGCTCTTTCGAGCTTTCCCGGTTTTGAGCGGAGATTAAATGTGGGCGCAACGCGCTCATTTTTTGAGCGAGGCTATGTTCCTTCCCCGCAGTCGATTCTCTCGGGAGTTTGGAAGCTTCCTCCCGGATGCGTACTGCAGCTCAATGAAGTGCAGCTCGCGGATCCCGGATCATTCTCAGAGTATCCCGATACGGGACCGCTTTCACCGAAGAGCTATTGGTCAGTCGCCGAGGTCTCCCGCCGCCAGCGTTTTCCCGGGGGCGAAGATCGGGCGCTCAGCACGCTTCAAGAGCTGTTCGAGCGTGCGGTCAAGGTTCGAATGATCTCCGATGTGCCCCTGGGGGCGTTTCTCAGCGGCGGTGTCGATTCCTCGCTCGTCGTCTCGGCGATGCAAAAGCAGAGCGGCATTCCGGTGAAGACCTTCACAATCGGATTTCGAGAAGACGCCTATAACGAGGCGCACTATGCGAGAAAGATCGCCGAGCATCTCGGAACGGATCACACCGAGGTTTATCTCTCTGCGAGCGATTCACTGAAGTTGATCCCCCGTCTGGCAGAGATGTTTGACGAGCCGCTCGCGGATGCTTCGCAACTTCCGACCTATCTTGTTTCCGAAGTGGCGCGGCAGAAAGTGATCGTAGCGTTGAACGGCGATGGAGGCGATGAGCTTTTCATCGGTTACAATCGCTATGTCTATCCTGAGATTATTATCAATAAGCTTCGGGCGATTCCTGCCGGCGCACGGAAGGCCATGACGGGTGCGCTTCGGGCGATGCCTCCTGGGATGCTCGAAAGCGGTGCTTCGCTTTTCGCGAAGGCGCTGCCTGCGAGCAAACGCCCCGGAAGGCCAGGGGACGCGGCAAAAAAGCTGCTTCGTTTCATGGACTGCGAGACCCCGGACGAGCTCTACGACCAGCTTACCCGCTATTGGCCCGGCTCGGTGGTGACAGCGCGCGAGCCGTCGAAGCCAAGCTTTTTGACCGCGGACATGATCTCGTCTGATCGTACTTTCTTGGAGAAGGTGCTGCTGCTCGACCTCGGTAATTATCTCTGTGAGGACTTGCTTGCGAAGGTCGACCGCGCGTCGATGGCGACATCGATCGAATCGCGCTCACCGCTGCTCGATTATGAGCTCGTCGAATTTGCCAGCTCGCTTCCGACCGCAATCCGGGCGAAGGGTGGAGAGCGCAAATATCTTTTGCGCCGGCTGCTCTCCAAGTATCTGCCGGCTGAGCTCTATGAGCGGCCGAAGATGGGCTTCTCCGTACCGGTCGGCGATTGGCTGCGGAGGGAGCTGCGATCGTGGGGAGAGGATAAGCTCTCGCTCCTCGAGAAGCAGTGTGGTGAGATTATCGACTGCCGGCTGATTAGAGAGAGATGGCAGGCGCATCAGTCAGGCTCGGCAGATCATGCGAACGAGCTTTGGTGCGCACTCGTATTCGCAGATTGGTTTGAACGTTGGCGCCCCTCGATCAGTTAATTGGTGAGAGTGATATCGGTCGGCCCGTAGCCGCCATCACCAGTCGACGGCGAACGTTCGGTGCGCGGCTGTTTCGGTTCTCTGCTTCACTCGCAGCGCTGCTTTCCTTTCCGCTCCTGCTGTTCGGCGTGATTCGCACGCGTGAATTTCGTGAAATCGACTACGACGAGGGGATTAACCTCATCAAGTCGCACATGATCAATCACGGCCACCGGATGTATCATGAGATCTGGGCGGATCAGCCGCCGTTCTTCCCGCATCTTCTGGCAGGTGTGACCGCTTACTTCCCCGGTTCGTTACTCGCCACCCGTTGTCTTGTTCTCTCTCTGACAGCGCTGCTCGTCTGGGCATTCTTTGAGCTGATCACTCGTCAGCGCGGGCTGTATCCGGCGATAATCGGTGTGATCATCCTGGCTTCGACCAACCAAATTCTCCGTGTCGGCGGTGCGGTCATGATCGGAATTCCCTGCGCGGCGTTCGGAATTCTGGCGCTGCTCGCAGCGAATCTCGCCTTCACACGAGAATCCCGCACCATGGCGTACGTAGCCGGTGCGTTCAGCATGCTCTCCGTCGCAACGAAATTCTATGGGGCAGTCTTCGGGTTGCCGATCCTCGTGCTGCTCTTTCAATATCGAAGAACTCTCTCCAAAGAGTATCTCGTCTGGTTGTGCCTTGGTGCGGGGACTGCGCTCGTCTACGTGCTTCTTTTAGCACCGGGTATATTCACCGGATCTCAGTTCGAGGTAGTGCAGGGGCATATCGGTGCACGGGCGTTTCGGAAGATGCCCCGCGGGTGGTCTCGCATCCGTCAGCTGATCTGGCCAGATCTTGCCTTGCTGCCGTTCGCATTTGCCGGGGTGATCTATGCGTGGGTGAAGCGGGATAAACGAGCGCTTCAGCCGATCTCCTTGCTCGCCGGTGCTCTCCTCTTTCTGTATTTTCATCGCCCGGTCTGGGCGCATCACTATCCGTTGGTTGGCATCCCGCTGGCGTGGCTCTCCGCTCTCGGAGTCACTTGGATCTACGAAATCCTCGTGGAACTCTATCGGCGCACGCGCAGTAAGCCTCGCCGCGCCGGCGCCGCTTTGGTTGGAGCCGCGCTCGCTGCCTGGTTTGGACTCTCGGTCTATCGAGATATCTCGTCGGGCCGCGACCGAGTGAACTCGATCGGCTACCGCATCCTTCCGGAGGTGGTTGCTCTTATCAAAGAGAATCTACAGAACGGTGGACAGCTTTACACTGATCGACCGATCTATACCTTCCTCGCGAATGCCGATTACGTCGTCCCGCACGCTGTCGTCACCGCCAAGCGGCTGCGCACGGGCCTGTTGAAGCAGGACGACCTTGTGCGGACGATACACCAGAGCCAGCCCAAATTGATCCTCCTCGCGAGGTTTCCGAAATTCGGAAATCGCGCCCGCCGGGAGTTCGAGGCGAAGTACGATCGAATCTACGAAATCTACCCGAAGATTCCGACTGTCCTCCTGCGCCGTAAACCCTAACAGGGTAGTGGGTCAGTTTGACTGGGACCGCAGGCGTCTCGCCTGCTTGCAAGTAGCCGCAGCAGCATAGAGCCCGACACTGTTCGAGAGCGTGAACCGGGAGGCGGACGGGGACGTCCGCGATCCCAGTATCGCCTTTCCTCAGATTCAAACTGACTCTCTCCCTAAAATTGAAAGTAAATGAAGTCGCTCTGTGTGCGGCTGTAGAAGACAAGCATCGCTGACAGCGCTGTTCCGCAGAAAGCCGTGTCCAAGCCGACTCGCAGCTTCCCCTCGTAGGGAATGTGTTCCGCCCATCTCTCAACGAGCGGATGGATGAAGAGCGGGAACGCGAAGAACGCTGTCACCGCGGCAAAGTATCCGGCAATCATCGCGTCGCCTGGTTGAGAGAAAGAATCCGAAAGCGCGATGTCGGCGACAAGCTGCGAGAGATTTGTCTCCCGGAACAGGAGCCAGCCGAAATGCACCAGGATGAAGGTGAGCAGCCAGCGGACTGCTTTTGGGGGAACGATCCCGAGGTCGGTGAAGAAGCGGGTGCCGACGAGGAGCAGCGCGTGATAACCGCCCCACAGAACAAAATTCCAGCTCGCTCCGTGCCAAAGCCCGCAGAGGAGAAAGGTGATGAAAGTGTTCCTGATGGTCTTTGCCACCCCAAACCGGTTTCCACCCAGCGGTATGTAGAGATAGTCGCGAAACCATGTTGAGAGGGAGATGTGCCACCGCCTCCAGAAGTCGACCGGCGACAATGCGAGATAGGGATGGTTGAAATTCTTCATCAGCTCGAAGCCTAAAAGACGGGCAACTCCGCGGGCGATATCGGTGTATCCGGAAAAATCGGCGTAGATCTGCATGCCAAAGGCGAGGGTCCCCGCCCAGACGAGCAGCATACCCGGCTGTCCGAGCGCAAAGATCTTGTTTGAGATCACGGCAAGATTGTCGGCGATGACAAGCTTCTTGAAATAGCCCCAGCAGATCAGCACCAAGGCGCTTCGAACCATCTTCAGCTGGAGACGATGATCTGCCTCGATCTGCGGGAGGAGCGCGGTCGCTCGCTCAATAGGTCCTGCGACAAGCTGAGGAAAAAAGGCGTGATAGAGTGCGTAGTCGCGGAACTTCTTTGCCGGCTTGAGATCTCCGCGGGCCACGTCGAACACGTACGAGCCCGCTTGAAAGGTGGAGAACGAGATTCCCACCGGGAGCGCGATCGCAAACGGGCTGATCTCTCCGGCATTCATGAGGCGCAGAAGCTCCGACAAGTTCTGCAACAGGAAGCCGGTGTATTTGTAGAAGACCAGGAGGAGGAAGGGCACGCCGACTCCGAGGAACAGCCAGATGCGTTCCTCCGCGGGACGCCGCTTCAAAAGCTCGGCAGCCCAAAAAGTCACCAGTGTCGAGCCGAAGAGGAGAATTGCGTACCAAGGCGTGTGATAGGCGTAGAAAAAATAACTCGCGATGAGTAAAAACCAGTTTCGCAGCGCATGCGGAAGGACTCTCGCGCCGATCACCACGATCGGCAGAAACAGCAGGAAGTCTATGCTGTGAAAGATCAACGGAGCTTATCCTCGAGCTTTCGGTAGAAAAGCCGGGTGTAATCCTTTTTCTTCGTGCGCCGGATGTGATCGCCATCGGCATACCAATCGTTCGGCAACGCGCCGAGTGCATCCTTCTCACTCATATACACGCCGCCGTTTCGCTCGATGTAGTTCTGCAAGAGATCGAGAAACAGCAGCTGGCCCGGATCCGCCCGATCCCGGGTCGAAAGGCGCTCAACCCGAAAAAAGATCAAGCGGATATTATTCTCGTTGGCAATTCGGAGCATATCGGGCAGCAGCGACTGCTCGATGCTGACCTCGAGAGCTGCGACCGAAGCCTTAAGCTCGTCGATTCCGCTTTCGTTCAGGTCCCCGCCGAGGTCATTTCTGAGGGCCTCAAGGCGAAACCGCTCGAGCAGCGAGCGGCGGAACGAGGAGCGGTTTTTGTCAGACGGTATCACCAGCTTCTGAACGTTGTCGTACGCCAGGTCTTCGCTGACGTAGCTTCCCCAGGCGGCGGGCGGGTAGATCGTGTGTATCCCGTCCCAGACGATCTCACGCCAAGTGCGGCTCGAGAGTAACGCCTGTTTGAGCACGGGTTCCGGCCCCTTCATCATCTTCAGCATCAGCGGACGATATTTTCCGTTCGTGCGGAACGAGGTATTCGTCAGCTCCGTGTCGCGGAAAAAGATGACGACTGATTTCGGCTTCCGCTTTGCGGCAGCGACATAGTTCTTGAATGCAAGGTACCACCTCGCCGCGGCGGAGCCCCCATCAGCCCACGCATAGAATCTGCGCGGAGAAAGCTTCTTCAGAGTTCCCAAGTCGATGCGGGTCTGAAGCATCGAATTTCCGATCAGCATTGTGTCCGGCTTTAGCGCCTCAACCCGTTTGAGCGGCCGGCTATTGAAATGGAAGATCTCCTCACCGCGGATCGGCGCGAGGATGAAAAGCCCGGCCGCTCCCAAGGGGCAACACCCAAGGACC
>CAYOAK010000132.1:0-9603 GCA_964401925.1 uncultured Bdellovibrionales bacterium
TCGCGAATCCGGCCCGCAGCTCTGACAACACGAAGGCAGGAATGAGTGTGAATATCTCCGGTGAATCCTCGCGTGCGCGCGAGCGAAAGAAGGAGAGCTCTCCGGGGCCGGTATGCCGCTTCAAAAAGTCCTCCGCAGGCGAAAGAACGCGCTTCACCGCGTCTTCAAGCTGCTTGACCGTGACCAGCTTGGTGCTCTGCGCTTTCTTCCCGGCACCCTCAGCCAAAGGGGGCACTGCGACACTCTTTACCTCCTCGAACATCGCACTAAGAAACGGTCCCGCGACATAGAGCGAGAGCACTAATGCCAGCGCACCCGCGGTCGCCGGCCCCGGCACCCCCTGACTTCCAAACCCGATGCGCAGGACGCCAAACACGATGGTCAGCTTCAAGAATGGCGTGATCATCAGTAGCAGCACGGGCATTAACGAGAGGCCAAAGGCTACGGCTCCGATACCGAGCGGCGTGTTTAGAAACTGGTCAGTCATGCCTAGCCCGGGAATGGCGTGCCTCGAGAGCTTCCTCCTCGCCGATGAGATCGATCGCCGTTCGCCGGAATCGACGGCATGCGGTGATTTGCGAGAGACAGAACTCCTCCCGTTCACGGAGCTTCCGAAGTTTTGGATTCGCTGCAACCAGTATCCGCCGAATGTCTTCTGCCCGTCCGCGATAGGTCGCAGCCAGAAGTCGAAGTCCGCTAGACAGTTTGTAAATGTCGCCGGTCGCTTCGACAGAGCGCGGGGTCTCCAGCGCGAGGATATCTCGCTGCTCGTCAAGCGCCGATGCTTGCATTTTCGCGTGATCTGCAAGGCGTCTACGCGCGCGCTGCTGCTTCTCGACGTTCATCCGTTTGAACGACGCGGCGAGGGCAATGTTGCCCCAAAGGTCTTCCATCCTCGAGGAGCCTTCCATTACTGACCTCCGAGCTGCTGCATCCGTCGAATCGTAGCTCCCCCAGAATCGGCCACACGCGCGGCACACTCACACTGAAGCTGAAGGGTACTAGCGGCGCGTTGAAGGGAGAGAAGGTCCCCGATCGGTTTCGGAAGTTGGGCTGCCTTGGCCTCGACTGAGCCCTGCGCTTTTGTCCAGCTGTCCATGAGCCCCTGCAGCACAGAGGTGAAGTCCAGACGCGGAAGCTCCGCTGGTGGCCGAGCGGGATGTGCCGGAGAGCTCGCGATCGATGAAAGTGGTGAAGAGGAGATTTGCATACCGTTCATATCGAACGGCTGCGAAATTTGTTTCCGGCGTCCGAAGATTTTTTTGTGAGGGAAAAGACAAGAAGCCGATGCACCTACGGTAGAAATGGAAAAATCCGTAGGAGGAAGGAGAGGCAAAGGCCGGGCTCGCGAGGAGACACCGGCCCGCGTTTCGAACAGCAGCTTCTTGGGAGCAGCTCTACCGGAAGTTGCGCCCGCACTGCATCCGGCGATTCAGGTGCGTCCTGCCGAAGCCGTTCGCGTTGATTCCCGGCATGGCAGCGCCCGGCGTGGCATCCTGGCGGTTGTTCTTCTGGCGGCGGCGCGTGCCCATGCCACCCTGATTCTGTTCCACTACT
Organism: uncultured Bdellovibrionales bacterium; assembly: GCA_964401925.1. Taxonomy (GTDB): domain Bacteria; phylum Bdellovibrionota_C; class UBA2361; order SZUA-149; family JADYYL01; genus CAYOAK01. The sequence continues at coordinate 1,558 of CAYOAK010000132.1, forward strand.
GCGAAAGTCAGGTTCTTCATAACGTTGTCCTCAAAGGTCCTTTTCACGAATTGGAATCTGGAACCCGGAGCCCTTCCTCTCTCAGCTGACCAACCAACTAACTTGCACCATCGTTGACTAGCGAACGCAAGATCGGCTGATAAGATTGAGGCTCCGGTTTCCCCTCAGTTCCGCATGCGGAACTAAAGGGACTCCGAAGCCGCCGGCTCTAGGCAGTAAATTTGATCGTGCGTGCAATTTGGCGGCGCGTGTAAAAGCAGTCGGTCGGTTAAGCTGTGGAAAACCTAATAAAGCATCGGACTTCCTGTGCAGCTCTCTACCCTCAGCGCGAAGCGCGGGGAGACAGCTTCAGGAAAGCCTTGGACTTCTGACCGGTTAGTGGGAACAAAGAACGCTGACTGGTCGTTACACGACAAGGTCTGATTACTAAAGAGGCTAGATGCGTCCGCGGCATAAAAATCTGCTGTCTGCCGCGGGAGCGGAGGGCATCGCCGATTCACAGGTCTGACACGAACAGGCCCAAAGGCACCGGATCTCTAGGAGAAAGCGCTTTCCCTCCCTCTTCAACCGACCCCCCGCTCCCCTCCCAACTCGCCTTGCCTCTATCGATGTGCTACCTGCCGCCGCAATTAGATCTCTCCCCCCGACATCTGACCTGAGCAGTGGATCTGTTTTTACAGCCGGACGCCTTGTGACCTCAGTCAGAACGCTTCCGGCACCAAAGTTTCAGCCGAAACCATCGCCGGGAATCAGAATGGGAGACCAATCACGTGAAGACACTTTACGCAGTCTTGACGCTCGCGGCTTTTTTTATGCCGCTTTCTGCACAACAGAAGGGAACTCCGGCCGATTCGAAGGCCGCCCTCGCCATTTACGGCGAGGCAGCCAAGGAGTTCGCCGCGCCCTGTCCCGCCCTCATCGCGGCGGTGAAAGACGCCCGTCCCAATCGGAGCGGGGAGCGGGCCGTGGAGTTGTTGGCCACATGCCTCGAGGAGCGGACAGAGACGATGCGTGTCCTGTTGGTTCGTGCACAACGAGCGAAGTGGCCCGAAGCCGACCGCTGGGCATTCGCCACTCTGGAGCTGATGCACGACGAAGCTGTGCGGCAGTTCGAATACGTCAATATCTTGGCCGATGACGGAAAGTTGCTCAACGTAGAGCAGATCGCAGACGTCACTGATTGGGATAAGGCACGGAGCGTGCGCGATGCTGCTATGCTCGCGGCGTCCGATCCGGAGTCCACCGTCGCCATGCTGCGCGACCTCATCTTTTCGGAGTGGCACGCCTCCTGCGGCGCCGAGATCGGGCGAATCGTCACTGCAGCCTCGCGATCGGCCGCCGAAGACCGTCTCGAGCTGGCACACGACTGTTTGGTAGATCGCGTGAATCGTGCCGATACGGCACTTGTCGGGATTCGCTCCCTGGCCGCCGACAAGACTGAGCTGATTGCCCAGCTGGCTATCTTGACCATCGTCATGGAGCATGATGTGAAGGTGCTCGAAGAGCCGCTGCATGACGGCGAAACGCTCTCCCGGCAGGAGCAGAAAGAGCTCGGCGAATGGCGACTCCGCATGGAGGCCCGTATCGCCTATCTCCAGTCCGCAGCAGATGCGCTGAGAAAGTAGAGAAGAGGCTTCCAGCAGCTCTTTCTCCTGAACATGGTTTTTCCTCATAAATTGCCGCTGTTCGGGTCACCCTAAGGCTTTGAGGTCGCAGATTCTCCCTTTCTCCTCATAAACTCCCGAAGCAATGGCTCAGAACCCGATATTCGCCCCCGGCACTGTTCCCACCAGGGAGGAACCAACCCGAAAGACTCCGGGGACTTTTGAGCCGTCCCCTGCGGTCCAGAAGATCGTCACGACAGTGGGCGAATGGGGCGAGATGGAGAACGTCAGCCTGAAGCTGAAAGGCGACTCGAAGCTCCCCGGTCTGCTCTACGAATCACGACGTACAACCCTACCCAGTCTGGCGGTGCTCTCCACTAATCGATCTGTCTGCGGCGAGGAGACGCCCGCGTGCCTAACACTCGACAAAAAATACCTAATCATCGGGCAAGCCGAGTTTGATGGGCTCGTCGAAGACAAGATTTTCAATCCGAAGAAGAAGCTTCTCAGTCCGGAGGAGCGTGAACGGTTGCAGCTCGCGGTTGTGCGCTCGCAGATCACTCTTGCAGAAACGGGGGGCGACCTTTACCGCGCATACGAAACACTCCTGACAACCGTTCGCGATAAGGCACCAAAGCCGGCTGAAGTGCTCGACGTGATCTTTCGTTCAAGGCCGTTCGACGATTATCTCTTTGCTGCGATCTGTTACGGGAAGCACGCCGATCCGCGGCAGGCTTCGGAGTTTGTCCACGGCGGAAAGACGTTTAAGAGCTTTGTGACGAATCTGTTCAAAGAATCCAGAAATCGCCTTTCGCGTCTGGACATGCCTGAACGTGAGAAGGTCGAACTGTTCTATCAATATAAAGCGCGGCGGGACTCTCAGCTCAACCCGGAATCTCCGCTCTCGCTTGGTGCCTACGATAAGGCACGCAAACAGTTCGCCGCGCTTGATACAAAGTAGCTTGCCTACTGCGGCATCGGAAAGCGGATGCCGCTGTCAATCTCCAGGCGCACCGCAACCGTTCGCCCGCGGAGGACATTGAACACCTTCGAATTCCGGACCACCAGCTCATCCTCAGTGTCCGAGTTTTCGTTCCGAACAAGCAGAGTATAACGCCCAGGCGCTAGATTCACGGTGAAATGCCCGTCGGCATTCGTAGTCGATACCGTCTCCTTACCTTTGACGTCCTTGATTATGTAGCGGCCGACATACGCGCGCTTGCAATCATCGCCTTCGCGCTGTGCACCACCGCAACTGTTGGTAACAACGATGGTCCCCTCGACCTTTCCGGTCGTCACGTTCTCAATTGTCTCTTCTTGGTTCGCCGCGGTGTTCGAACAGACACATGAGCGCTTTACCGAGCGGCTGCCTTCGCGCTTCTCGGTTCTCGTCACACAAAAGGGTTTCTCATTCGGACAGCGCGCAACGAGCGGACAGAATCGGAGTTTTTTCTGAAGGAACGGTTGCCCGGTACAAGCCGGCCGGCGCTCTTCATTCACGACACTCAGAATTACCTGCATCGCATTTAACGAGGTATCATTCTCCGTCTCGCCCTGTTGGGCATATGCCTGCGGCGATTGAAGTGTGAGAAGGACGCCGAAAAATCCGGCCGTGGCGAAAAGCAGCTTCATAAACTCTCCCTGAACAAGTCTCTGTCTGTTATGCGGCCGCGTGCGGGATGTGGTCTGCATACGGCGGAGCTGACCCCTAGCAGTCAGCTTTTGAAATCTGTGGGGATTACACGGACTTGCGCGTAATGGTCAGACGCCGTCCCGCACCCGAATGGGCCAATGCGAAGCGAGTGAGCACGCGGGAATCGATCTCGGGGACCCGTTCCGGCCATTCGATCAGAATAATCTGGTCCGGGCTGCCGCAAAGCTCTTCGAGTGCCTGCCATTCAAAGTCCGGTTTGAGCCGGTAGAGATCCCAATGATGAATCTGGGTGCCGTCGCTCAACTCGTAGATATGCTCCAGTGTGTAGGTCGGACTGAGCACCTCGCCATGAAAGCCCAAAGCCCGGACGAGCTCCTGAATCAGCGTCGTCTTGCCGGTGCCGAGCTCCCCCGAGAATCCGACGAACTCGCCGCGCGGAAGGCTCCCCGCCTCTGCCTCTGCGAGTGCTCGCACAGCCGCGAGCGTTTCCAGCTCGATGCTCCTCATAGGATCGCCGGAAGCGCGTTTGCATCCATCGGCTCGTCCGCACTGAGCAATTCGGCAACAGCGTCAGGAAACAGCTCCGCAAACTCTGAGGCCAAACTTCCGACAAGTCCTTGCGGATAGATCTGTGAGCCGATCTGCGCATGGACAAACACGCCGAAGACTACTGCGACCTCAGGGGACACGCCCCGTGCAAGTAATCCTCCGAGAATTCCGGAGAGCACATCCCCCGAACCCGCGGTTCCAAGATTTGCATGAGCGAAGGGCGAAACAAACACGGCCCCCTCCGGAAATCCGATCAGAGTGTGCGCCCCTTTCAGAACGACACAGCATCCAAACTGGCTCGCTGCTTTTCGCACGGCGGCGAATCGATCGGCCTGAACCTCCGCAGTCTTCCACTTCAGCAGCCCCGCCATCTCGCCGGGATGCGGGGTCAGTATCGTCTGATCCGGAAGTGCCACGCCTTCTTCGCCGACAACTTTCAGCGCGGCCGCGTCGATCACCGTCGGCAGATTAAATCCCTTTGCACGCTCAATCATGAAGCGGCAGAGGTCCGGACCCTCTTCCAGTCCCGGGCCGATCACGAACGCACCCCGTCCGTTTGCTAGTCGGGTCTTCAACAACCGATCAATGGCATCCCGCGCCGCGACCGGAAGTGCAAGCTCGTCGATCGCATGCGTCATCACTTCAGGCGTGGTCATCACGGCTACGCCGCACGACTGCGGATCGGAAAACAGCGTCACAAGCCCTGCACCTGCCCGGAGGCCCCCGCGGGCGCTCAATGCAGCGGCACCGCTATGACCGGCACCGCCCGCCGCGATCATCAAGTGGCCGCGGCTTCCTTTGTGATCAACCGAAGAGACGAGCGCCGAGCCGAGGCCGAGCTCCTGCAGCTCGAGAGGAGTGATCAGATACGCACCTGCCGGCTTCTCAAGGTCGATACCAATGTCGACAAGGACGCGCTCACCGCAGAACACTGCGCCCGGAGCACAAAAATGAACCGGCTTCCAAGCTTGAAAACTTACCGTCAGATCACATTCAAAAGCCGTTCCCTCGCTCGCACCGGTATCACACAGAGCGCCGGAGGGAAGGTCGAGAGCGACAACATAGACTCCCCGCACGCGCCGCGACTCGTTCACATAATGAGCGACGTCACTTTCCAAATCGGAGAGCGCGCCGCGAAAACGAAGCCCGTAGAGCGCATCGACGATGACATCCGACTGTCCGATCGCATCCTTCCACTCGTCGACCTCTTTCCAATCTGCGGGAGAGACCACCGGGCCGCCGGCCGCGACGAACTTCTCGAAGGCAACTCGCGCTTCGCCCTTTATCGACGCCAGATCGCAAAGCACCACCGTTTCGACCGGAATTCCGGCTTCGAGCGCCCGGCGGGCGACGACAAATCCATCTCCGCCATTGTTTCCGCGTCCCGCAATAACGCAGAGCTTGAGAATCTCCTCCCGGCGGTCTGTGATCTCCTGAAGCGCGGCTTCACCGGCGCGCTCCATGAGCTGCTCTCCCGGCACCCTGCGTTGTTGAATTGTAAACGTATCAGCTGCAGACATCTCCGCAGAGGAGAGCACAACGGGGAACCGCCTGAGGCGGGAAATGCCGTGAGATTTCATCCAATCTCGTAAGCGTTCACGGTGTTACCCAATCTCTTGCTGTATCACTTGCGAAAGCTCCTGGACGAGCTCTGTGCAGAGCTGCTCGTCGTCACATTCCACCATGACACGGGCTTTCGACTCGGTTCCTGAATATCGGAGCAGCACCCGGCCCTTGCCGGAGACCCGGTCGTTCGCGCTGCGAAGCGCCGCTTTCAGGTTCGGAAGGTCCTCAAAGGGGGGCTTCTTCTTCACCCGGATGCTGACGAGCTTCTGGGGATAACGCGTAATGAGGGATTGATAGCTCGAGAGCGGCTTCTCGTCCTGCAGCATTGCTGCGATTACAAGCAGTGCCGTGAGTGTTCCGTCACCGGTGGTGTTGTGATCGAGCGAGATCACATGCCCGGACTGTTCGCCGCCGAGATTTAATCCGCGCGCGAGCATTTCGAGCAGCACGTTTCTATCTCCGACATCCGATCGATAGAGCTTCAGCCCGATGTCTTTTAGAAACTGCTCAAGCCCGAAGTTCGACATCGTTGTAGCGACGATGCCGTCGCCGCGAAGCTTGCCCCGGCTCATGAAATTCCGTGCGAGGAGCGCGAGGATGCTGTCGCCGTCGAGGATCTCCCCCCGTTCGTCACAGAAAATCACCCGGTCCGCATCGCCATCAAGCGCGAATCCGCAGGCAGCTCCGTGTTCCCGCACAAGCGCACCCATATTCTCAGGGTGGAGGCTTCCACAGTTGTTATTGATGTTCTTTCCATCCGGACGATCACCGGTGGTGATCACGGTTGCACCGAGCTCTTTTAACAGCTGCGGTGCGACACGGTAGGCAGCACCGTTCGCGGTGTCGACCACGATCTTCAACCCCTCGAAATCAACATGCCGCTCGAGCGAGCTTCGGAGGTAGACAATGTAACGGCCGACTGCATCGTCAATCCGCACAGCCTTGCCGATGAGCTCCGGATCCGCGCGCAGCTCATCGAGGTGTCCCGGCTCGAGCAGCCGCTCGATTTCCGACTCGGTGCTATCCGGGAGCTTGAACCCGTCGGGGCCGAAGAACTTTATTCCGTTATCTTCATAAGAATTATGTGAGGCGGAGATCATCACTCCTGCATCCACGCGCATGCTCTTCGTGAGATAGGCGATCCCCGGTGTTGGAAGCGGACCGCAGAGCATCACATCCACTCCCATCGAAGCGATTCCAGAAGCGAGCGCTTGCTCGAGCATGTACCCGGAGACACGGGTGTCCTTTCCGATCAGAATTCGATGCCGTCCTTCCGAGCGTCTGAGCGTATGTGCAGCGGCGCGTCCAAGGCGCAGCACTGTCTCCGAATCCATCGGATAAACATTTGCGCGACCGCGTACTCCATCTGTTCCGAAAAGCTTCACTGCACCTCTTTCTTTAATAGGGTCACTTCCACCTGCGATGGAATAGTGCTGAGCAGCTTCACACCGCTCGGCAGCCCTGGGCAAACAAGATTCACCCGCTCAACTGATCGATTCACTTGCGACAAGGAAAGGCCGGTCAGATCTGCATGCAGCTGTGTATTCGATTCGGAGATCTTTTCCAGCGCGGAGCTGTTGCCGCTCACGACCGCCTTTACCCGCGTCGGTGTGACGCTCGCAGCAAACCCATCCGGCGCCTCGACAGATACCTTCACATTCGAAAGGATCTTCTCTGCCAAAACCGGTGCAACATGCAGATCGACTCGCACAGTCCTGCGGCGCAAGGTTGTGCGTCCGCCCCGCTCACGCAAAGGAACATCCAAGGTGACCGAGCCCTTCTGCTGGCTGAGGTCGATCGGCTCTGTCTCGATATCGGCGATCGGTGAAAGCTCACCCTGCGGGCCGTGAGCGAGAACCGTCTCCGGCCCGACGCCGACTGACTCAAGCCGGAGTCCCGGATCGAGGTCCCCGCTGAGCTTTACCTTCACATTCAGCGCTTTCTCGATTACCGGCTCTATCCGAAGCTCGAACTTCGCGGGTTGAACTTCGAGCAGCTCGATCCCGGAGGGGAGCTTGAGCTGCGACGCATTGAGCTCTGCAACAAAGGTCTCGGATGGTTTCGGCGGAAGGGAGATCGTGAAGCGCCGCGGCGTGCTCCGTGTCTCCTGGATCAGCGGGCCCGGGCCGCGAATCTTACAGGCTGCAAGCAGACCTTCATCGGCGGCCGGCGGCCAGACGATCATGAGATCGTCCGAGAGCCCTTGAATGTCCACAGAAGCACTGATCGTTTCCGTGACCAGATTCTGCGGGCTCATGAAATAGGTCTCGAGCGAGATCGCAATGAAAAGCGAGATCAGCTTCAAGCCGATATTTCGCCGGAAGAAATCCCTCATGTCGTGGTCTCCCCGCCGGGAGTCTCATCAGCGCGCTCGATCTGTGCAGCGAGCGAACCGGCGGACGGCTCCTCGGGCCGCCGTCCGAAGACTCGCTCCAAGAGCGTGCGTGCCTGCTTTTGACGGCGGCGGTGCCGGAGGAGGGTGAGCCGATGGAGAGCATTGTAGAGCGAGCGCTCATCGAAATCCGTTGTGATGCGTCCCTCGCGGACGAGCGAGACGGCCCCGGTCTCTTCAGAGACGACGACGATGACCGCGTCCGAGTGCTCCGAAAGTCCGAGCGCTGCGCGATGCCGTGTTCCATACGAACCGCTGATCGAGGGATCGAACGTCAGTGG
>CAYOAK010000132.1:9613-10598 GCA_964401925.1 uncultured Bdellovibrionales bacterium
CAATACGGCACCTGCGGCGAGCAACCGGTTCCCTTCGATGATCACTGCTCCGTCATGGAGCGGTGAGGTCTTTGCAAAGATGCTCACGAGAAGCTCGCGGCTGACCAGTGCATCGATCTTGATCGCGTGCTCGAGATAGTCTTCGAGACCGATATCGCGCCGGAGGACGATCAGCGCGCCCGTTCGTTTTTGTGACAGCTCATGTATCGCGCGCGAGACTTCGCGGATCGAAAGATCGAGATCCCCGGGAAGACTGCCGCCAAAACCGGGGATGAGTCCGACTTTAATCAATCCCCGGCGCAAATCGTCTTGGAACAGAACGACGATCACGAGAATGACGGAGCCGAGGAAGTTCGAAAGAATCCAGCTGAGAGACACCAGGCTGAACCAACGCGAGATCACATAAAACACCCCGACGATGCCAAGACCGAGCAGCATCGCCTGTCCGCGGGTCCCGCGGACCAGCAGCAGGATTGTGTAGATCAGAATCGAGACCAGGATGACGTCGAGGACGGCGCTGAAGAGGCGTCCGTTGAAGTAATCGAAGAGCTCCGCGTCGAAGGTCACAGAATGAACGAAAACCGGCTACTGGCAGGTGTAATTGGGTCGCTTATGAGCCGCTATCTTAGCCCACACCCAGGCGAAAGATCCATGCAGCTTATGCCTCAACGCGGCGCCGCCCCCCCAATCTGGTGCAACCCAACAAATGTTGCCGGAGTAGTCCAGGTTAGTACGAACATCGGTCGCTTGATTTCAGGGTGGGGAAGTCACATTGGAGGCATGCGATTCGGGGCCGAGGGGATAAGAACGAGAGCCTACAACACAGATAAGGACCACAATCGGACAGATTTCCGTGTTCTCGACGCGAGAGCTTCTCTCCCTTCAGACGTTGAGGCTTGATTGAGCTAGGTGGCGAAAAGATTGTAGGTCGGTGGCATGGGAGGTTTAAACGCTTCCGGTGGCCAAGGCACTGAGAATTCGCCCC
>CAYOAK010000133.1:0-10576 GCA_964401925.1 uncultured Bdellovibrionales bacterium
TGAAACGACGGCGGCAGCGACCGGCGCGGTTGGGAAGGTGCGGCGCGATCCGTTCGCGATGCTGCCGTTCTGCGGTTACCACATGGGTGACTATTTCAATCATTGGCTTCAAATCGGACGGACGCTCCCGAATTCTCCCCGCATGTTCTTCGTGAACTGGTTCCGCAAGAACAAAGAAGGGGAGTTCCTCTGGCCCGGATTCGGGGAGAACATGCGTGTCCTCCAATGGATCGTCAGCCGCGGAAAGACCTACGCCATCGAGAGCGCTGCCGGCTGGGTGCCGCGTTTCGAGGATATGAACTGGAAGGGCCTCGAAAGCTTCTCGAAGGAGAAGTTCGATGAGCTGATGGAGATCGATCTTGAGGAGTGGAAGCGCGAGGTCCTCTCGCACGAAGAGCTCTTCATCCGGATCTACGACAAGCTCCCGAAGGAACTGATTTACGAGAAGGAACTTTTCCTCTCCCGCCTCTGGCGAAGTCCCCTCGATTGGGACCCGGCCGAGTAGCTGTTCCCCAAGTGAACTAGCCGTTGATCATGAAGAGCGAGCTCTTAATCCATCCCGAAACTTTGGCGATCAAAGGACCATCGGTGATCGAGGGCCCGGTCTGGCGAAACAATCGCCTCTATTTCGTTGATATCCCGTCCGCGACGATCTTCGAAGCGACGGAGGATGGAGAGATCACGAATCGGCTGTGCACCTTCGGCGAAACCGGGATGCTCGGAACGATTGCTCCCTGCGCAGCGAGCGAGAATCTCTGGATCGGCGCCTGCCAGCGCGGAATCGCATTTATTGATCTGAACGCTGGAAAGGTGATCGAGCTTCACCCGATGACGCTGGGCGAGAACTTTCGCTTCAACGACGGAAAGGCAGGACCGGACGGGGCGTTTTATGCGGGCACCTGTGAGATGTCCTTCAGCCGTCCGGTCGGAGCTTTGATCCGATTCGCCGGCCCGAATGATTGCCGCGTGGTGATTGACGGAATTCATCTCTCGAACGGGCTCGATTGGTCCCAGGACGGCTCCCGCTTTTACTACACGGACTCCACAGACCCGCAGGGATCGGTGCTCCGGATCTACGACGCCGAAAACGACTACGGCAATCCTCGCGAGTTCATCCGCCTTCCGAAGGGCGAACCCGCGAACGAGCAGATCCTCGACGGGCTTTGTCTTGACAGGGATGAGCGAATCTATACGGCGATCTGGGGGCAGAGTTGCGTAAGAATTTACGAACGCGGCAGTCTCGTGGACACGATCTCGACGCCGGTTCCCCATCCGACATGCTGTTCGTTTGGCGGGAAAAACGGGGAGTACTTGTTTATTACGTCCGAGCGTACACCGCAGGACAGCGAGCTTGCCGGCGGAGTGTTCCGTGCTGAGGCCGGAGCGCGGGCGCTCCGATCTGAGCGACTGTATACGGGTGCTATTCGCTGAGAGCGAGTTGAAGCTTTGCGCCGAGGGCGGCTGCATCAAACGGCTTCATGATGTAATCCGCAGAGGCACCAGTGATACCCGCAAGGATCTCTTCTTTCAGCCCGCGTGACGTAACCATCAGAAACGGAATCGCCTTCAACTTTTCGTTCGAGCGCACAGCCTGGAGGAACTCCGCTCCCATCATTGCCGGCATGTTCCAGTCCGAGATGATCAACTGGAAATTCTCCCTGTTCAGCTGATCGAGTGCGGATATGGCGTCATCTGCTTCGCAGATATCGGAGAATCCAAGCTCCGCTAGGCAGTTCTTCACTGCGCGGCGCATAGGGGTAAAGTCATCTACGACGAGGATTTTGGTTCGCGAGTTCATCATGCTTGCTCGGCCCGAAATGGGCCCATACTTGTGATGCCTAGAGTCGGCTCAGGGGCGGAAAAACCTGACGGCCACGGCAAAAATGCCAATAAATGAAGACAAATCAGCGGGATATGCGGGGGTGTTATTCGCGGGAAAGGCCCGAAGTTCTCGAGATAAACCGGAGATAATGCGGGTCTGCGAGCAAGCTCCCGACGGCCGTGCGGACTGCATCGCGGCTCTCAATCATCTCGAGCCAAGCGTTTCGAATCGCCGACTCAAACGCGAGCGCCTCGCGAGTCTCTGCGAATCTGCGGTGAAAGAAGAAGATGCAGGGCTGATCGGTAATTCCAATTTGCGTGTGATCGAGGAACACGCCGCTCAGCCGGTGACGAAGGATATGATAGTGCGGGAACCACAAAACGGAGCGAGCGTCATCCTGTTGCAATGCTTCGAACGCTTCATCGGGCTCCACATGCGTAACATCGATTGCGGAGCGATGGATCATGTCGGTGCGCTGAAGCTCATCGAAGTAGAATGAGCCTGTGGTCGGTTCTTCAGTCACCAAGTGATAGGCGCCGGAATTGATTGCACGCGAATGATTTCTCGCAACCACCCGGTGAGTCATCCGAGGAGCGAGAAAAACCGGAACATACTCCGCTGCGGGATCGCGGAGCAGCTTTGCGGCAGGAGCGATTCCAGCGACGCAAACATCCGGCATCGCTTCCATCCGGCCGCCGAGCAGGTCGTTCACGAGCGGAACGGCGTAGGGAAAATCGAAATCTGTTTGAAGTGGAAGGGCACTGTTTGCCTTCATGTGCTCAAGAAGCGCGAGTACTGTACCGTTGTTTCCGCCGACCGCGATGGTGATCGGTCGAGCAAGAGCCGCTGTGATGCGGCGCAGGCCCAATCTATCGCGCATGCGAGCCTGACTGAGCAGGCCTTCGAGCTTCACCCCCGCGGGGCCGGCGAGAGAAGCGAACGAGGGGTTTTCGTATATCGAAGCAACCTGCTGTTTCAGACGCAGCTTCGAGAAAATCTCCGTCGCGCGAAGCATGGAGATTGTTTCTTCCACGTAGAAAGGCTGGAGAAGCTGGGCAAGATTTTCCGTTCTCCGCCTTTCTCCGCTCTGAACCGGCGATGTGGCACTGAGAAGCATCTGAAGCGCTTCTGCGTCACTGATCTCTACATTGCTATCGAACACTGTGATTTGTGATCCGGTGAGCTGTTCCTCCCGGAACTTCAGTGCGACCGGACCGGGGCGTTTCATCCCTGGATTCGTTCGATCGAAGAGTCTGCGTGTCAGTGAATTGCCCGCGCTGTCACACCCGAACATCTCATCGAGCCACCGCGGCGGCTTATTGATCGCCTGCTCCAGCGAAGCCGCGCTGCTTCCGCGCTCCCCTTGAAGGAAGGGTTCGAACCCGGGAATGAGCGAAGCGAGTTTCGTTCGAAGTGCCAGCTCCACGAGTGCAATGACGGAGGCACTCAGATGGAATGAGCCTGCGAGGCGGTTGATGCCGGGAACCTTTCCTCTGTACGAGGCGACCTCGCGGCCGAGGAGCGGATGCGAAAAACGCACCTCGACCAGCTCGAGTGCCGGGTGTCCGGAGAAGATGAGTTTCAGCTCTGCCATCGCGATTATCTGGCCTCTATTATTCTGGGCACTTACCGATCTGGTGGGGCTCCGCCGCCGGATTCTCCTCCGGGAACAGCCGGTGCCGGCCACCGTATACCCAATCGCATGATTTCATTCAGAGTTCAGCTCTCGCTTTTTCTTGTCCTCCTAGCCCTTTCCCCGGCCGCAGCCGAGCCTCTTAGGGTCGGGACGGCGCCGAACCTCTGGTTTATCTACCCGGTCATCGTGCACTCGCAAGGGTGGGATAAGGAGGCTGGGATCCCGCTCGAGATCGTTCGCTTCTCCGGACCCGCGACCCAGATGCAGGGGTTCGCTGCCGGTCAAATCGACGTCGTCAACAATAACGCCGGCTCAATTCTACTGACAAATGAGAAAGGAATTCCCATCCGGTATATTGGGGCGCTGTTGCACGGCGACGTAACTCTCGTCGGCAACACGGAGATGATGTCAGCTCGCGCGAACCGTACCGCGCTCGAGGCGATGAGAGAGTTTCGACGGCTGCATGATCGGCCACTCCGTCTCGCAGCAAATCCAAAAGGTTCGATGTCGGATCTTTCGCTTCGCGTGTGGCTGCAGCGAAACATCCCGCAATGGGAGAGCAGTGATCTGGTGGAGGTCATAAACACCGGAGACCAAGCGCAGCTCCAGCAGCTTTTCATTACAGGGTCCGCCGATGGTGCCGCGCTCTTCGAGCCGCTGGTATCACTCGCACTCGACAGAATCACAGGGGCAGGAGTGTTTCTTACCGCTGAGGAGCTGTTCCTCGAACAAAACGGCGGGTTCACTGCGGTCTCGACCGAGCTCCTTACCACCAGAAGGAGCGACATTGTGAAGCTGCTTCGTCTCTACGCTCGCGCGGAGAAGTTGATCAAAGAGCAACCTGAGGTTGTTGCGAAGATTCTGGATGAGGAACTGCTCCTCGGGCTCGTTCCCCGGGAGATCGTACTCGTATCGATCAAGAAGATTAGCGCTCGATTCTGCCTCGACCCTAAACCGATGATCGGTGAGGTTCAGTTGCTCGCAGCGTGGCTGCACAAAAGCGGCCAGCTGAAGCGAGAGCCGAAGGTCTCGGAGCTGTTCGATCTCTCCCTCTATGAAGAGAGCACTCGATGAAAAGGCAGCTCCTTCCAGCGGCGGGTCTACTGCTGGTTATCGCAATCTGGGAGGTCATTGCCCAGCTCTCGGCCCGAACTGCGATTCTCTTTCCGCCGCCGAGCATCCTTGTGAGATCCGCGAGTACGTTGCTCGCGACAGGGCAGTGGTGGAAGGCCGTGGCCTCATCATTGGAGCACTATGTTCTGGGAGTCGCCGTCGGTGGTATTGCCGGTTTCGTCTGCGGTGTTATCTGCGCCGAGCATCGAATGGTTTATCACTTCTGCTCCGGCGTTATTCGACTCCTTCGTCCGATTCCGCCGCTCGCGTGGGTGCCTCTCTCAGTACTTTGGTTTGGGGTTACCGGAGCGGCCGCGGTGTTCATCATAGCCGTGGGCGTTTTCTGGGTGGTATTTGATGGCGCCTATGCGGGGATCTCATCGGTCGATCCAAAGTACACGGAGCTTGCCGCGTCATTCTCCCGCAACGGAACGATTCAACGGCTTCGGGAAATTCTCATTCCGGCGGCACTTCCCACGTTGCTCGCAAGTGCACGATCCGGTCTCGGTCTCGGATGGATGCTCCTTGTCGCGGCCGAGATCGTAGGTGTGCCGGGTATTGGACAACGGATGTGGGAGGGTGCCGGCTTGCTCGCAACGGATGAGGTGATGGTGTGCATGCTGACCATCGCGCTGAGCTACGCAGCGGTAGACACCATAGTGCGGAGCGTCGAAAGAAAATTCATCTGGTGGGCCTATGAATGAGTCCCTCCTTCAGCTCTGCGATATCCGTTTTGGATTTGAGGAGCTCCTATTCAAAGATCTCTCCCTTTCTGTCCGCCGCGGAGAGCGAATCGGTCTTGTTGGCCCCTCGGGTGTCGGCAAATCCACACTCCTCCGGATCATCGCCGGCCTGCTCCCAGCGTCGAGCGGCGAGATTCATAGACACTATTCCCGATCGTCGATTGTTTTTCAGGATAGCCGATTGCTCCCCTGGAGAAATCTTGTGCGGAACGTGACCTATCCTCTCGGGCGCGTAGATTCGGCGCAGAACGCGCTCGCTCTTCAACTGCTGAATAGCGTTGGACTGGCGGAGCTCGCGAGGCGATATCCTGCACAGCTCTCGGGTGGTCAGCAGCAACGGGCGCAACTGGCTCGAGCGCTCATTGTCGACCCGGAACTGCTGCTGCTAGACGAGTTTACCTCTTCGCTCGATGAACAGACGGCGCTCTCTGTCGAGAATGTGCTTCTTGATATCTGGTCAAAGCTCGGTTTCTCGTTTGTGATGGTGACACACGATTTGGGGCAGGCGAGACGGCTCACTGATCGAGTTCTCATAGTCGAAAACAGCACCCTCAAAGAGCTATCCCATAGTGGAACCCCACAGCTGCTCCGTCCCATGGCGACGGCAAGAAGCCGCTCCGCCGCCGCTCAGGAATAGCTTCAAGCGGACTGCCCGCCTTCGCCAGGAACACCACATTCTCAGGAAAATTGAATCTATATATTCTCGAATCGTACAGATTCAGCTTCATACCGAGTTCGCACCCACCGCACCGGCTTCACCAGCACCCATAACGAGTAAGCCGCATTCTGCGTGCACTTTTCGCTTTGGTAGGTAGCTCAACAAATGGCCACGCCGGGACTTAAGTCAAAGCCGTACACTCCGCCGAAGCTTGGCTTCCCGCATACCTGCCCTGCCGTTCCGACATCACCGAGGTTTGAAGAAGAATTCATTATTAACGATCTCCAATATTCGGGGGCTTCCGATGACGCGAAGTGCCGGGCCTACTCCAAACTCGCCAAATTGGCGAAGGATAATTTGGATCAGAGCAATCTCCAGAAGGACAAGATCGTCGAGCACCTCGCGCTCGACCACCGCTTCACGGCACTTTCCGCATCCACTCAGGAGAACATCAAAGCGACAGTGCGTGGAATGCCGTCCGACTCAGACACAAATCACGCACTGAAGAATCTAGAGGTCTTTTTCACCGACCCCCGCGCAAAGCAGATCGCGCAGCTTGGAAGGATGTCTGAGTCCTCCCTCATTACACTCTTGGTGCACTACCCATCGGGAACGGAACGCTTCCACCAGCTGTGGCCGAGCATCCTCCGGCTCCAAGCCGATCCGGGATTTCAGCCGATGGCAAATGAACACAAGGATCGCGTTGTCAGAAGTCTCATTTGGGATCAACGAAATGGATATCGTGAAGAGGTGGCAGACCGTCTCATCTCGACGTTCCAGGGCCTCGTGCCATCGGCCGACAGTCCCTTCCACTCCTTGACCCCGAAGTTGAAACACGCCGTTCTGTATTCCTGCCTCTCGGGGAATGCGAAGTACACGAGCACCGTAATTTCGTGGCTCGGAAGCAAGACCGGGGTTGAGGCCATCAGCCGAATCGCGGCCGATCGGATGGACATCCACCATATAGCGAACGCTGTCGAGCAGCTTGTGGGAGCTGTCAAGGAATCAGCCCTCCTTTATGGGAAGTATCTCCAGCCCAGCGAGGCTTCGGAGTATCTTAAGACAATCACCAAGCATCAGAACTTTGGCGAGCTCCAAGATAAGATGAAGGATGACCTCATCGCCATCGCCCAGATTCCGAGCTTTCGGTACAAGGGCCAAGTGTACTCTACGAGCAAACTCCTCGCGAACATCGTGACATCAGAGTCCTTCCGCACGATGACCTACAACGAGAAGGGCAATCTCATCGACGAATTTGCCTCGATCGAACTTCTGGCAAAGGGTCCGGCACCGCACACACGCATCTCTCTTGAATCAGTTCTTAAGCCGGAGCAGCTCGAAAACTTCGTAAGATGCATTGAAGCGTTTGAACGAGAGGAGCCGGCACCGACACTCTCCAAGTTCATTAGAACGGCTTGTCTCGGTCCGCAGCCGAAGCTGAGGAATCCTCATTTTCACCCGTTACAATTCGCCGGAAACGTCAGCCAGGAGTTCTTCGACAAATCTATAAAGCTCCAGGCCCAAGACATCCGTCACAAGTTTCAAAATAGAGACGGAAAAGAGGTCGAGCTCGATGCCGTTCGCTACACGGGCACTCTTTCGACCGGAAAGGTCGTCGAGATCGTCGCTCCAAAGAACGAGATCGTTGGAGGCAATAAGCTGCCGCCACTCTCGTATATTGTCGCAGGCATTAAGCTTCTTCCAGCATACCTCCAACGGCCCCTTAACCGTGTCATCCTCACCCCATTCGAATCTGGCCGCACAATCATGGATGCCGATTCCAGAGATGGCACCGTGCGCACTTTCCAATTTGAGCCGGCAAAGAAATGGAGCAATTTCACCGAGGTCTTCTCATCTCTCCTTCACGAAGGCGGACATCTCTGTTCGCTTGATAAGGACTTCAAGCTGAAATTCTCCCGATTCCAGAAGTGGCGCTACGAAAGAGCCATGAAGTCCGACCGTGCTACAGTGTCCGGCTACGGTGAAGAAGGTGGCATTGTCGAGGACGTTGCCGAAGCAATCGCAACCTACAATCTAGCCAAGGCAAATCGGGACAAACGCGTGTTCGAAGTCGCAGAGAAGCTCTATGCCGGGAGATTTGAAGTGCTCGAAAGCGCCGGCTTTGTAGAACGAGGGGAGTGGATCTCTTAGGACTCTATCTTTGGTACGAGTCGAGAACCCCACGGCAGACTCGCCCGCGAATCTCCGCGTGAGTCGCGGAAAGCCAGGTTCCTGTGCTATCTACGGGGAATGATGAAAGCATTCGCAGAGCGAATACGTGGAGAATTTCCGGCGCTCCAGCAAACCGTCAACGGGCACCCGCTGGTTTATCTTGACAATGGCGCGACGACTCAGAAGCCGGGAACGGTGATCGAGGTCGAAGCTGAGTTTTACCGGACGGATAACGCGAACGTTCATCGTTCTCCCCATCTTCTGGGCCAGCGAGCCACCGAACGCTATGAGCATGTCCGGGAGGAAGTGCGTCAGTTTATCGGGGCGGCTGATCGAACGGAGATCGTCTTCACAAAGGGAACGACTGAAGGGTTGAACCTCATCGCGTATTCTTACGGCAGCATCGCTCTCGAGGCCGGGGACGAAATTCTTGTCTCCGAACTTGAACACCACAGCAACATCGTGCCCTGGCAGCTCGCTGCTGCTCGCACGGGTGCCTCGGTAAAAGCGATTCCGGTTACGCCGAAAGGTGAGCTTGACCTCTCTGCGCTTCCCGCGCTTCTCTCGCCAAAGACGAAGATTGTCTCGCTTGCCCATGTGAGCAACGCGCTCGGCACCATTCATCCGATCAGAGAGATCATCAAGCGGATTCGTGCCGCCGCCCCGAATGCCGTTGTCGCTATCGACGGGGCGCAGTGGGTTGCGCACCGTCCTACAAATGTTCAGGAGCTGGACTGCGATTTTTATGTATTCAGCGGGCATAAGATGTTTGGTCCCACCGGCACCGGAATCCTCTATGGGAAGAAAGCCCTGCTGAACATGATGCCTCCTTTTTTGGGCGGCGGAGACATGATTGATAAAGTTTCGTTTGCCGGTACGACCTACGCCGAACCGCCGCACCGTTTCGAGGCAGGAACACCGAACATTGCAGGCATCATCGCCCTCGGCACCGCAGTCGAGTTCATCGCGGGAATCGACTGGACGGAGATGGAATCGCATGAGCGGGAGATCACCTCGCTCGTCATCGGAGAGCTAAAAAATATTCCGGGTGTAACTTTGATCGGCGAACCCGAAGAGCGAATGTCCGCGGCGAGCTTCCGATTGAACGGACTTGCTGCAATGGATGTGGCGGTCATGTTGAACCAACATGGAGTTGCCGTTCGGGCCGGGCACCATTGCTGCATGCCGTTAATGGAGAAACTTGGGGTCGACGGGACGGTCCGCGCTTCCTGGTCCGCTTATAATACCGTGGACGATGTGCACCGCTTTGCGGCGGCACTCCGTGAAATCTCTGCAGGTAAGCGCATTGACCCGGTCAATCAAGCCGAAGGGCTGACATTTGCAAAACCTTCGGCTGGAACCGTCAGCGAAGCGGTGAGCGCGATAAAGACTACCTTCGCGTCGGTTCCGGATGCGACCTCACGTCAGGAGCTCTTGATGGAGCTCGGTGCGAAGCATTCAAATCAGCTTAATGTCCTGCGGGAGTGTGCAGCTCCTGTTCAAGGCTGTATGAGCGAGGTTCGGCTCGTTACCCGCATCGAGGAAGGAAAGCTAAGAATCGCTTCCGACTCAAATGCGATGGTGGTACGAGGCCTTCTCGAACTCGTCGACCGGGCTTTCTCCGGTCAGCGCGCGGAGGAAATTGTGCAATTCAATCCCCATCGATTGCTCGAAGAGCTGGCACTCTCTGAATTCGTTTCTTTTCAGCGCCGAAGCGGCTTGCAGTCTGTACTCACCCAGATCGAAAGGGCGGCGCAGCCGCGCTCGTAACTATCCCCACGGTGAGCTCGAAAATCTATTTCGCTACAACGAACGAAGGGAAGCGGCGTGAAGCCGCTCAAATACTCGCGCCTCTCGGCATAGAAGTGGAGCTTGTCCCAATTAGTGTCGCGGTGCCGGAGACCGGCAGTACCTTCGACGAAAACGCAATTGAGAAAGCCCAGGCCTATGCCCGCAAGCTGCGGCGAAGTGTTGTCGCCGATGATTCCGGGATTGAGATCGATGCGCTGCATGGATTGCCCGGTGTCGATTCTGCAAGCTTTTCAGCGCTCGGCATTGACTGGGCGCGCGGAGAGATCGTCGAGCGCCGCATACCGAAGCTGAGAGGCTTCGAGCTTGATGAGGCTAATAACGACCGTCTGCTTGAGGCGATGAAGGGAAGATCGAACCGGGCCGGCAGATATGTATGTGTTCTTGCACTCGCTGGACCCGACGGTGAGCTTCTTCATCTGTGCCGCGGCGAGACGGAGCTTGTTGTCGGTGAGGAGAGCCGCGGCTCGCATGGCTTCGGCTATGATCGGGTCGTCCATCCGCCGGGCGACACGCGAACCTTCGCAGAGCTTGAACCGTCCGAGAAAAATGCAATCAGCCATCGAACTCAGGCGTGGATAAAGTTGATTCAGAAGATGGGCGGAGGGAAGGATGGACTACGC
>CAYOAK010000134.1:0-9962 GCA_964401925.1 uncultured Bdellovibrionales bacterium
TTTTGAGAGATATTTCGATCCGCCGTCGCAGATGAAAGTCACGACACGCTTTGGAACTGATTGCTCCCGGCAATAACGGAGTGCGGCGGCGAGTAGAGTTCCTGAGGACGAGCCGGCCAGGATGCCGTTTGTCCGGAGAAGCTCCCGCGGGAGGAGGAAGCTTTCACGATCCGGAATCGAGTATGCGCCCTGCACCATCGAAAAATCGGCGATTGTTGGAATGAAATCCTCGCCTATTCCTTCCACAAGCCATGAGCCGCAGGACGTGGGGACCTTTCCGGTTTGAACGTACGGCGTCACGATCGAGCCTTCCGGGTCGGCGATGATCATCTCTACCTTTGGAGCGTGCTGCGCGAAGCAATGCGTCAGACCGCCGAGCGTTCCACCCGATCCGACACCGACAACAACCGCATCCACATCATTGCCCATTTGGCGAAGAACCTCGGGACCCGTGGAGAGCTCGTGTGCCCGTGCGTTTGCCGGGTTTGAGAATTGATCGACGAACCAAGCTCCTTGAATCGAGCGCGCAATAGCCGAGGCTTTATCTTGATAGTAATCCGGGTGGCCTTTTGTGACGTCCGATCGCGTAAGAACAACTTCAGCGCCAAATGCCTTCAGATGGCTGATTTTCTCCGCAGACATTTTATCCGGCACCACGAGAACAACTCGGTAGCGCTTCTGTGACGCGACGAGCGCGAGTCCGAGACCGGTATTTCCTGCAGTCGCTTCAACGATCGTTCCACCCGGCGGAAGCACTCCGCGGGCCTCGGCGTCTGCGACCATGGAGATCGCAACCCGATCTTTGATCGATCCGCCGGGATTCTGGCTCTCGAGCTTCAGGAATAGGCGGCAGATTCCCGTGTCAAAGCCCTTCAATTCGATAAGCGGTGTGTTGCCGACAAGCTCAAGCAGGCTCATGGTCGTATGAATGTTTCGTCAGGTTGTCGAAGAGTCAGATTGTTGTTTGTTCGGCCGGCGGTTCCCGGCCGAAAAAATGACTTAGCTAACTCGCTACGCCGGCATTTTTTCTGCCGGCCATGTGCGGTTTAGGCGATCGCCCGCACGAACTCTGCGCTGCGACAACAACAGCTGCAGGTGAAAAACGTGGAATTTCCGAGGTTCGGAAGCATATTCACGAGAAAAGGCTCTCTCAACGGACTTCTAAGTAATCCGAAGTTGCATTCGTTGCAAGAAGAACATCAAGCATTCGCGCCTCTTCCGGCCGAGGCAAAGTTAGAACTTATAGCCTACGCCGATTCGCCAGCCTTCGAAGTCATGGCCGAACGTGTAGGACGATCCGACACTTAACTCCGAGAGCAGACCGATGCTCTCCTTTGTTCCGAAGAGAAAGTCTCCGCCCACCTCATAGAAATGTGCGAATTCAAGCCCTCGACGGGCCGCCCCGTGCACATCGCTGCGGACGAAGAAGGGCCGGAAGCCGACTCCACTCTCGAACACGGAAAATCCCAGCGGAATAGTGGCCTGAATGCCGTTCTGGAAAAGATTCGTATCGGAGCTGATGTCAATGATGCTGCTCGTTGAGCCCACCGAATCGTTGTAAAAATACGCGTAGCGCGACGAAATCGTGATCTTCACCGGATCGATCGGCAGCGTATAAGCGAGCTTCACTTTCGGGCTGTAGGTGATGATGTCGAGATCCCAGTTGAAAGCCTCTTCATCGAACAGCGGCTGAATGATCTGCTGGCTGAACGGATTGTTGTAGTCGTAGTTATTCTCGACTCGTGAGTATGAGATCGAACCCTCCGGCGTAAGCACGAGCCCTTCAACGAGCACAATATCCACGCCGCCCCCGAGCTCTGCGGTGAAAGTTTTGATGACCGAAAAGTCCGCATCGCCGCCCCCCTCGATCGCTGCGAGTGATTCGGATGCACGAAGGTAGCCGAGCTGCCCGCGTACAAACGGCTTGAGCTGCGCGTCCGGATCATTCGACAGATCGAATCGCGCCGGCAGACGGAGGACATCCATCTCGGTATCCGACTCGTCCGGCTCGTTCGCCTTGAACTTGAAGTAGCCCGAGGACACCGACTCCTGCGATGTGAAAAGCGTCGCTGCGTTCACGATCTGGTTGATGCCCTGATTGATGTCGTTGAGCAGCGCGTCGATATCGGGATCCGCCTCCTGCGCATTTGCAGTTGTCGCAAGAATGATCGCACCAATGAGGAAAAGGCCGGCTCGTCGCATAATACCTGAACGGATGGGTTGAACGCGCGAAGTCTCCCACAATACGCAAGCACGGACAAAGAAATCTTCGCCCCGGCGCAATCTCGAATCGGCGCAGTGATGTTATCCGGCGGCTGCGGGAACAGGAGCGCCGCGATCGATCTCGAATCCGGAGCTCTCTTCAACGGCGGCAGGATTCGCGGCACCGCGGGTCGACTCCAGTTTGAGCTTGAGTTTCAAATCGGTTGCACTGTCGGCGTTAGCGAGTGCCTCATCGACCGAGATCTTGCCGGCGACACACAGCTCGAACAGTGCCATGTCGAATGTTTGCATCCCGTCACGGCCCCCTTGTGCCATCGCCTCTTTAATCGTGTCGACTTCTCCTTTCTTAATCAGATCTCTGATTCGAGACGAGCCGAGCAAAATCTCGATCGCCGCTGCGCGGCCGCCGTCGACCGTTTTCATCAAACGCTGGCTGACAATCGCCTTTAGATTGAGGCTCAACTGGAGATACATCTGTCTGTGCCGTTCCGGCGGGAAGAAGTTCAGCACCCGCTCCATCGCTTGGTTGGCATTGTTCGAATGTAATGTCGCGAGACAGAGATGGCCGGTCTCGGCGAAGTTCATTGCATGCTCCATCGTCTCTTCATCACGGATCTCGCCGATCAGGATCACCGTCGGTGCCTGACGAAGCGCGTTCTTAAGCGCTGACTTGAACGAGTCCGTATCGACTCCGACCTCGCGTTGCGAGACTACGCATTTCTTATGCTCATGGACGAACTCGATCGGATCTTCGATCGTCATGATGTGTCCCGGCTCGGTTTCGTTCCGGTGATTGATCATCGCTGCAAGAGTGGTTGATTTCCCGGACCCTGTCGCACCGACGACCAGCACGAGCCCCCTCTTTGTCATCGAAATATCTTTCAGCACCTGCGGGAGCTTGAGGTCGTCGAGCGTCTTGATGTTCGTCTCGATCTTCCGGATAACCATCGCAAGGCATCCTTTCTGACGGTAGAAG
Source organism: uncultured Bdellovibrionales bacterium (assembly GCA_964401925.1). Classification (GTDB taxonomy): domain Bacteria; phylum Bdellovibrionota_C; class UBA2361; order SZUA-149; family JADYYL01; genus CAYOAK01. The sequence continues at coordinate 3,200 of CAYOAK010000134.1, forward strand.
TTGAAACGGAACCGGCCGACCTCAGGGTAGAATGCGGAGTTGTTGAACTCCTTCTTGTCGTTGAGCTCCCGCATCTGGTCCTCAGACAGGACGCTTTGTGCCAGCTTCTCCGTGCACTCAGGCGTAAGTGCCGCCGAGGAAGCCGCCTTCACAGCACCGTTGACTTTGAAGCTCGGCGGACGGCCGGCGGTCAGATAGAGGTCGGAAGCATCGCTCTTAACCATGAAGGCGAGGAGTTGAGTAATCTCGAGCATGTTTTAGGCTGAAACTGGGTTTATCCGATCCCGGAGGGTGTTCCGGTCCAGATTGAATCGAACCATTTCGCTCTAGTCTTAATCAGAGATGCCCCTAAAGGTTGAGGGAGAACTCTCCAAAAGTCCTGCCAACGAAAGTTTCTCGTTGCATGCCCTAATGTGCATATTCTATGCCGCTACGCGATACGCGCTCCGCCGTTGAAACATAACGATCTCTGTTCGATCGAACGCGAATTACATGTCGAAGCGGAATGGGAATCAGTAACGATAACGCGCCAGCCAAAGCCGCCGAACGTCTCCTTTCGACGGTAAAGGAGATTTACAACACCCTTTCCGGAAACGCGGGGCCGGCGCTGGAGCGGCGCGGAATTATCGAGGCGGCCCGGCACCAACACGAGAGCTCGCCCGAGTTCCAACGCCTGCATCACAGGCTGGGGAAGATCTTCCTCGCGCAGGAGAATGGCGGCGTAATCTCCCGGGAGGAGCCGTTTGAACGGGCGCGGATTACTCTCTTGGCCCAGGCGAAAGGCATCCATGTCAGCCCGCGCACTCTCGACGAGCAGAAGGAAGCCGTGCTTGAGGATTGGAGGAAATGTGACGCGAAGGTTGGCTCCGCTGCATGGTTAGAGTGCCGCGCGAGGATGGTGATTCTCTTTCGGATCGAAGCCCAATCCAGCTTTCCCTTCGGCGCCCCCGTTTCAGGTGCGGCCAATCACGGAGAGGCCCATCAACGAGAGAACGGCGGAGCGGCACCGATCTACGCAGCCCTTGGTGCCGCGGCACGAGCGGAGAAAGCGCTCCTGAGCGCACGGAAGACCGGTGAGAGTCCGGTCTAACCGGTTATCTCTTCTTCTTTGGTGGTTTTTTTGCGGCCGGCTTATTCGGAGCAGGGGGATTCTTCTGCACGATCGCTTTCCAGCCATCAAACCATTCACCGTCGATGAGCTCGAGAGCATTCACTGCCATCATCGCGCTCACCGCAGTATGGTTCGCTCCCCACAGATAAAGCTCGCTGTTTGCTACGATAGAGTTCCGCACTGAGGGAACGATTGACACCCGGCCGGCGCTTTTCGCCGGAATCTTCCCCGACCCGAGTATCTCTTTCTCCGAATGGCGCGGGACTCTCACCGCTTCAACCCGAACCGGTTGGTTTGCCGAATTGAAGTAGGTGAGCTCGACATCGACGGCGACACCGAGCGTATTCGTCAGGTTCACCACCGTTTCTTCACCGAACGCCCGGGATACGGGCAGCGACATTCCGCGCCCGTTACCCGCACGCGCTCGCAGCGGAACGATGAAGCTATTCTGACGGAACACCATGCGCGCGAGGTAAGGAGCCTTGGCATCGGCGGGCACAATTTCGAAGTGGCCCTGCGCGGATGCAGTGAAAGGCGCCTTGGTCATAGCGAGCACCGAAGAGCCATGGGGCTGGACATTCATCGTTCGTGTGTTCAGCACCTTTCCGCTCTGATTGTACGCGACGACGGTAAAGCTCTTCGCCGCTCCGGTCAGATTCGCAACTTGAAGCTCACGGTTGAGACCGATGCTATTCGTAAAGCTCACGGCACTCGCCCCAAGTTGATCGTTATCGAGATCATGTTTCAGAACATAGGTCGCAACCGACGCTCCCGGACGAACAAGCGAATAGACGACCGAACCCTCGAGCGCTCCGCTATATTCCAATCGAACGATGCCGGACCCGTTCGCAGGCAATCCGGTCAGCAACTTCTCCGAGACCGACGGTCCGGGAAGTGAGAGCTGCTCTGTTTTGAGGACCGAGCCATTCTGATGGAACAACGTAACCGTTACCGGGAGAGTCGTCGTCGAATTATTGCGCAACAGAAGTGAAGTCGAGATCTTCGCACCGTTGATCCACATCGCGTGGACTGGGCTCTGGAGATGCGTGTGATGGCTTCCCGGGTCAAGCTTGTCCGTGCCATCGAGATCCTCCTGAACATCAAAGATGCCATCTCCGTCCGTATCGGTTGTGTTCACCACTGGTGGAACAGGATTGGATGAGCCGGGATTAGAGGGGCCGGGACTGCCGCCGCTGCTTCCCCCATCATTTGAGCTGCCCCCCTGATTGCCAGCCGAAACTGTCACGAAGAATGTTTGCGTAGCGCTGACCGTGCCATCGCTGACCGAAGCGTTTACGCCGAAGGTTCCGCTGTATCCGTTGTTTGGAGTGATGGTGAGCTGGGTGCCCGAAACTGTGGCCGTCGCAACGGGCGGTGCCGTGGGTGGCTGCGCGTTCACGAGACTCGAAAGATTCGCGTAGTACGAAGTGCCAATGGTCGCAATCAGCTTGAACTTCAGATTGTTCGAACCGTATTGGTAGAGCTTTCCGTCAGGGAACAGCACGAATGTTCCGCTCGAAGAAGTTTCGATCTCCTTCTCCTGCTGGCCGTAGTAGTTATACCAACCGTCTGCGCGCGACAGATAGAAACCGTATTGCTGCTTCAGATTGTATTCCAACTCTCCGGGACGAAGCACCGTGGCAGAGTATGTCAGCGCATCGCCGTCCGAGTCAGACGCAGAAAGCGTAACGGTCTTCGACGATGCTCCTGCAAGAATCGTCTGATCGGGAATTGTGCCCAACACCGGGGCACCGTTCACCACCGAGAGAGCGAAGGTTGTTTTTCCCGTCGCACTTCCATCGGTGACGGATACAATGACAGTAAGCGCACCCGTAAATCCGTTATTCGGCGTCACAGTGAGCTGCGTGCCGGACCAAGACGTCGTGCCTTGCGGTGAGCCCGAGGGCGCAGGTGCATTCACAAGCGTCAACGGGTTTGACCAATACGAAGTCCCGATGTTTGCGATGAGCTTAAACTTCAGATTTCCGGAGCCGTACTGATAGAGATTTCCGTCTGGGAAGATGACAAAAGTTCCGGATGCCGAGTCGAACTCCTTCTCTTGCTGGCCGTAGTAATTATACCAGGCGTCAGCGCGCGAGAGATAGAAGCCATACTGCTGCTTCAGGTTGTATGCGAGCTCGCCGGGCCTGAGAATAGATGCCGAGTAGGTCAAGGCGTCGCCATCTGCGTCCGAAGCCGAGACCGTCACCGTCTTCGAACCGGCCTTGGGAGACATCGTCTGATCGGCGATCGCTGTGACTGTCGGAGCATTGTTGAGGATCGAGAGCGCGAAGCTCGTTTTCGCAGACAAGCTACCGTCGCTCACAGATACATCGATTGAGAGAGATCCGCTGAAGCCCGCGTTCGGAGTTACCCGCAGCTGGTTGCCGGTCCACGATACGGTGCCCTGGGGCGATCCCGACGGAGCGGGCGGGCTGACCAGCGCGCTTAAGTTCGACCAGCAATTCGTTCCGACATTTCCGATAAACTTATGTTTCAGGTTCCCGGAACCGTACTGATACAGATTTCCATCAGGGAAGATGACGAAGGTTCCGGCCGAGCTTTCGAGCTCCTTCTCTTGCTGACCGTAGTAGTTGTACCATCCGTCAGCGCGGGAGAGATAGAAGCCGTACTGTTGTTTCAGATTGTAGGCGAGCTCTCCAGGGCGAAGTATCGACGCCGAGTAGGTCAACGTATCGCCATCCGGATCCGTGGCAGCGACATTCACTGTCTTCGATCCGGCATTCGGCGCCATCGTCTGATCAGGGATGGCGGTGATCGTCGGGGCGTTATTGAGAAGCGTTAGGTTGAAAGTTGTATTAGCGGTGCTGCCGCCGTCAGTAACTGAAATGGTGATCGCCAGCGTGCCGCTGAATCCGGCGTTCGGCGTAATCGTCAGCTGGTTGCCGGACCATGAGGTGCTCGCCTGAGCCGGAAGGGTCGGCGCCGTTGCATTAACGAGCAGGTTCAGATTGGCGTGATAAGCCGCTCCGAGATTCGCGATGAACTTATGCTTTAGATTGCCGGCGCCGTATAAATACAGATTACCATCAGGAAAGATCACGAAGGTACCGGCTGAGCTTTCGAGCTCCTTCTCCTGTTGGCCGTAGTAGTTGTACCAGCCGTCGGCGCGCGAGAGGTAGAAGCTATACTGTTGCTTCAAAGTGTAAGCGAGCTCGCCGGGACGCAGGATGGAGGCAGAATAGGTGAGCGCGTCACCGTCTGCATCCGCCGCGGAAACAGAGATTGTCTTCGACACAGACTTCGGTGACATCGACTGATCGGGGATCGTAGCGATCGTCGGAGGATTGTCTTGGACCGTCACTGAGAATGTCTGTGTGGTATTTGCGATTCCGTCAGAGACGACTGCCTTCACCCCGAACGACCCCACGAAACCTGCGACCGGAGTGATTGTCATTTGACTGCCGGAGACAGAGAGTGTGGCCGGTATGGGCCCGGAAGGAGCGGCAGCGTTCACCAGCGTTTTCGGATCGTCGTAATAGGAACGCGCGATAGTCGCTATATACTGGGCTTTAAAGTTCCCGTTCGCATATTTATAGAGAGTGCCGTCCGGGAAGAGAATGAAAGTTCCGCTTGACGGCGTGTCGAACTCCTTCTCTTGCAGACCGTAGTAATTGTACCAAGCGTCGGCCCGAGAGAGATAGAAGCCATACTGAACTTTGAGATCGTATTCGAGCTGACCCGGCCTGGTGACAGTGCCGGAATAGGTCAGGGTGTCGCCGTCGGCATCTGTCGCTGCAAGAGAGATCGTTTTCGACCCCGATTTCCGTGTCATGGTCTGATCTGGGATCGTCGAGAGGACGGGAAGCCCGTTCTGAAGCGTGACTTTGAAGGTCTTTGAATCGGAACCGCCCGATGCCGTAGCGGTCACCGTGACGTTGAACCAGCCGGTATCAGGCGGAAGTCCAAGCGTCAGGGTTGAACCGGACAGAGAGGCGGTCGGGTTGGTTGTGAAAGGCGGCTTCGCGGACGTGAGAAGCGTCGGATTCGCGTACACAGCTTCCCCCACGTTCGCTATTTCATCTACTAGGATTCCACCGTTTACTATCGCGATTACGCGGTGGAAATTTCCGTTAGGCAGAATGATGTAGCGCTGGTTCGCCGTGTTCAGGAGCCACTTCTCGCTAAGATGGTAGTAGTCTTCATTGTAGCTTCCCGCAACCCACGGTCCGTGTGTCTGGTTCAGATTGAGAAGAAACGGATCGGGTAAGCTCAGAGTGGATGAAAGCGTGATTGGATCGCCTTCCGGGTCGACTGCGGAGATCTGAACGGTTCGTGTTCCAGCGTTTGGTGAGAGTGTCAGATCCGGAATCGCGGTCAGCCGCGGCGGGAGATTAAGAGTTGCGCCGAGCGGCAAATCAGCCCGCACCATAGCGCCGGTTTTCGTCTTGCCTTGCAGCGCGGCGAGCGGCTTCACGCCGGTAACCAGCAGATTCTTCACGGTGGCTGGAGTAAGACCCGGCCACTTGGCCTGAATGAGAGCGGCGATGCCGCTCACGTGCGGGCAGGCCATCGAGGTCCCGCTGAAGCTCGAATACCCGGTGCCCAGCACCGTGCTCAGAATTCCAACACCTGGCGCTCCAACGTGAACAGTCTGTGCGCCATAATTAGAGAATGAGGCGAGGTTTCCGCTCGAATCGATCGCTGCGACTGATACGATGTTCGGAACATTATAGCTTGCCGGGTATGAAGGACTGACGTCGAGGTTCTGGCTATTGTTTCCGGCGGCCACCACAAAAAGGATGCCCGCTTGATTTGCCGCTTCGATCGCGGATTGGAGAGCTGATGAGTAGCCTCCTCCGCCCCAGGAGTTACTGAGTATGGTGACGTTCACGCCACCCTGGCCGCTATCGAACAGCTGCTTCTGTTTGACAGCGTAGTTGATCGCGTTAATCGCTCCCACTGAGCTGCCGCTTCCGTCGGCACCGAGGAATTTCAGCGCCATCATCTTCACTTTCCAATTTACGCCGGCGACGCCCGAACCGTTGTTCCCTACTCCGCCGATTGTACCAGCACAGTGGCTGCCGTGCGCATTGTCGTCATTTGCGTTTCCGTTCGACGCTGCACCGTTCCAGCCGTACTTATCGTCGGTATACCCGTCGCCATCATCGTCGATCCAGTTTCCGGCTATCTCGCTGCTCTTACTCCAAAGATTCGCTACGAGATCAGGGTGATTCTGATTTATTCCCGTGTCGACGACGCCAACCACGACTTCATTGCTTCCGGTAGTCATGCCCCAGGCTTCCGGAGCATTGATGTCGATATCATTCGCCTGATGCATGCCCCAGAGAGAGCTGAGCGAGGTGTCATTGGGAGTGAGATTCGCGCGATAGATATAGTTCGGCTCGATATAGACAAGAACGCCTGTCCGCAGCAGGTCAACTGCGAAGCCTGCATCAACTTCATTGGAACCCGCGACAACAACCTCAGCTCCGATCGGGAGGAGATCCTGGGAGGTGCTCACTCCAAGGACTTCATTCAACGCGTCTTTAACCGCTTCGTCACTATGGCCGGTTAACTCTGGGATAAACTCGCGGAGCTCAACGATCTGCGCGGCGCTATATTTGACGATGAACTCACCCTCTTTCCAGTCCGCCTCAGGCCCTGGCGCTGGTTGGGCGAGAATTATGG
>CAYOAK010000134.1:9972-10538 GCA_964401925.1 uncultured Bdellovibrionales bacterium
GAAGGCAGCGCAAGGAGAAGGAAGGAGAGGCGCGCACTACGACAGAAAGCCGCGGAAACGCGGCAAGCACTACGACTTTCTCCTAAAACTCGGAGCGGCAACAACTTACATCCCCAGAGAACACTGCTCCAATGAGCTGATGAGAAAGTGTCGACTGTCCGGGGCAGGTGATTGAGAGTTTGGAACTGTTCACAAATATTGCATCGATCTTCCCGAACATCTCTTACTGATCGAAGCAGGTATCTCCACCCGTATGCAGTCTCGATTAACTGCTCGTTCACACCAAAACCGGCGGTACCCCTCTAAGTCCGCCGCTGGAACGCCGATTATCAGAGTTCCCGGAAGGGTGAGTGCGCGGTAGTAATAGGAGCCTCGAGACTGCGAGATTCTCCTAGAACTTTAGGGATGGCTTAGACGGTGATCCGCAACAAACAGTTCTTTCTTTCAGTTCTGCTGCTGCTGGCACTCGCGGCCGTTTGGTCGCTTGGAAATCCGCGTCCAGCGCAGGAGCGATCACCGCGACGAAAGGCTCCGGCCGGATTACCCTCGGCAGCATCGACGGCGAC
>CAYOAK010000135.1:0-10535 GCA_964401925.1 uncultured Bdellovibrionales bacterium
GAACTTGGGACCCTCCGGTTATGAGCCGGGTGCTCTAACCAACTGAGCTATGGGGCCGTCGGGATTTCTGATAGCAGATTTCCTTTCGGGAGTGGAATGGTGCGTTGGTCCTTACTTCTTCTCTTTCTTGTGAGCTCCGGCTGCAAAAGTTTCGGGACGAAAGGGGAGATCGTCATTCGAAACGATATCCAGGATGCCGAGTTCAATGAAATCGTTGTCGACCAGGTTGTGGGCTCCACCGGAGCGACTTCCTTTAAGGCTCGATTGAAGCCGGGAGAGGAAACCGGTCTTCCTGGGGTTGGGATCACTGCATTCAGGGTCACACGCGAGTATGCAGATTTCTCCCGGATCTATGGGGTGTCTTGTCCTCCAAAAAAATCCCGCGCGCTCATGAAGCTGATCGATATTCACCTGAACCGGCTCCCCGAGGGGTGCAAGCTGGCCAAGGCCGGCGAGTTGCGAGATGGGATTGTTCGCTGGAAATAGCCCAAAGTAGATTCCGGGCGCGTTCAGGTGTTACTCACAGAGCATGGATTCTACAGAGGCTTTGGTTCGGATTTCGTTGATCGACACCGAGCTCGGAAAACTTCGAGCTCGAGAGAAAGAGCTCACGACAAAGCTGACCGCGGAAAAAACGGCGCTCGCAAATGACGAGAAGCGAGTCCGGCAGCTTGAGCTAGACGCCTCAACCGCTGCGCGGGCTGTGCAAAACTCTATCGCCGTCTTGACGAACGAACGGGAGCAATACAGCAAACGCGAAAAGCAGATCACCGAGATGGGTGGGGCGAAGGCGGCGAAGGCGATGTCATCTGAGAATGATCGCGCGACCTTGGTGATTGAAACTGTCGAAAAAGAGCTCGCTCTCAAAAAAGCGCAGCTGAGCCTCGCAGAGACGAACTATCTGGAGGCCGAAGACGCCACTCAAGGGCGGAAGGAGCGAATCGTGCTTTTTGAGAAGGACCTCAACGGCCAAATTTCGAATCTGAGGGCGAGAATCGAAGAGATAACCAAAGAGCGAACCGTCAAAGCGAAGGATCTGGATTCTTCAATTCTTCCCGCATATGAAAAGCTCATTCAGAAATATCCCCAAGGGGCAGTTACCACGATCGACGACGGCGCGTGTGCTACCTGCAATACAACTACACCTGTGCGAATCTCCCACCCTGTGAAGTCGGGCTCTCCGCAACAGTGCCCGGGCTGCCAGCGCTTCTTGGTTTCGACTATGACGGTTGGGACGGCGACTCCCACCGAGGAGCTCATCTGATATGTCCACGTACTATCCGGGAGCACGCTCTGCGGAGCTGTTTCGCCGCGCAAATGATGTCATTCCCGGGGGAGTAAACTCCCCCGTTCGAGCATTCAAACATGTCGGTGGCGAGCCGCTGTTCTTCGCGCGAGGTGAAGGGGCCTACGTATTCGATGTTGATGGCCGTAAGTACGTCGACTATGTCGGCTCGTGGGGCCCGCTTATCTTTGGACACGCTCCGGAGTTCGCAACCGAGATCATCACCCAAACCGCGAAGCTCGGTACAAGCTTCGGCGCACCAACAGAGATTGAAGTTCTCTTCGCAGAGAAGATCCGTGAGCTCATCCCTTCAATGGAGATGATGCGTTGTGTCAGTTCGGGAACGGAAGCAACGATGTCTGCGATCCGCCTTGCCCGCGGTTACACGGGACGAAAGAAGCTCATTAAGTTTACCGGCTGCTATCATGGGCACGCAGACTCACTGCTGGTGAAGGCCGGCAGCGGTGTCGCGAGTCTCGGAATTCCGGGTAGTCCGGGTGTGCCGGAGGAATTGGCCGCCCTGACACTCAGTATCGAGTTCAACGATCTTTCACTGCTCGAGCAAACCGTGAAAGCTGCGGGTCCCGACACGGTTTCTGCGATCATCGTTGAGCCGGTCGCCGGGAACATGAATCTCGTTCAACCTGTAAAGGGCTTCCTGCAAGGGCTGCGGGAGATCTGTGATCGCTACGGTATCGTTCTCATTTTCGACGAAGTCATGACCGGATTCCGGGTGGCACTCGGTGGGGCACAGAGCCGTTTTGGCGTGACACCGGATCTGACGACGCTTGGGAAAGTCGTCGGTGGAGGACTTCCAGTGGGCGTCTTCGGTGGAAAGCGAAAGTTCATGGAGAAGCTCGCTCCGCTCGGCCCCGTGTATCAAGCGGGCACTCTCTCCGGGAATCCGCTGGCACTGAGTGTCGGGCTGGAGATGCTTCGGCGGCTAAAGGAAGAGGATCCATATCCCCGGCTTGAGGAGCGGTCCGGTCAATTTGCAAAAGGTATGGTCGATGCGGGCAGAGAGGCGGGCATTCCGCTTTGCGCGACTTCGTGCGGTTCGATGGTCGGATTCTTTTTCGATGAGCGCCTGCCGACGAACTACACAGAGGTCTCTGCCGGAAATATCGAGCGGTTCAAGCAATTCTTTCATGGAATGCTGGCGGAGGGGATCTATCTCGCTCCCTCGGCCTACGAAGCTGGATTTGTCAGTGTCGTGCACACGAAGGAGATCGTCGATGGAACGATCAACGCGGCAAGAAAAGTTTTGAAAAGCCTTTAGGACTAAGCGTCTCGCTGAGCGGGCGCTTGCCGATCCGGTGAGGTCGTAAGAATTCTTCCAACGCGGCGCACGATCAGATCGATGCAGCACTTCAGACTCTCGAACACCCCGTCCCCGTTAATCGCACATGCTTCGAAGTCCGGGGCGTTGAACCGGTTCAGTGTCTTCCGGAGGTACTCAACCGGCAGCGCATCCGGCAGATCGCGTTTGTTGTATTGCAGAATCAGAGGAAAGTCTTCGACCTGGTGCTTGTTCGCTCGCAGGTTCTTTACCAGATCGATCAACGTGTAAAGATTGTCGCGCATCCGATCTTGCCGAGAATCGGCGACGTAGATGATGCCGTCGACCCCGTTCAAGATAATCTTCCGGCTGAGGGTATACATGTCCTGACCGGGAACGGTGTAGAGATTGAACTTCGGAGTGAGCCCGCGGATCTTTCCAACTTCGAACTGCATGAAATCGAAGAAGATCGTCCGATCCTCTTTGGTCTTCAGATTCAGGATATCGGAGCGGAGGTTGGGATCGATGTTCTGATGCGCCCACTCAAGGTTCGTAGTCTTTCCGGACATGCCGGGACCGTAATAGACGATCTTCAGATCAATCTGTGCGAGCCCGTGATTAATGAACACTTTCGATTACCTCGCGAGAACCCGTCCAAGTTTATCACTGAGCTCTTCTTCGAACTCACGGCGGCCGAGCTCCTGTTCCAGCAGCGCCTTCTGCCGGCGGAAGCTGCCGTCTGTATTGATTCGCTCCAGGATCCGCTGGAAACGGGCGCAGTAGATATTGGAGAAGTGCTGCACGACTGACAGCGGTGCCTTCTTTCCAAAGACCGCTGCGATTAAATAATCCTCGCCTGCACCGTGAAGGTAGATGCTGAACCTCTCGCCTTCGTAACACTGTGCGATGAATCCGTGCTTCTCACCGAGCAGCTTTGCCATCTGAGCGCTCGACGCAAAGTTCGCTGACGCGAGAGTCGAGAGGAGAACGAGCGCTTTGTCCCGAGCCTTACCGGCTTTTGCGACCATCATGCCGCTCGAGCTGATCACGCAGGCGATCGGAGACGCGATCTGACACCGGAACATTTCAAGCTCCTGTGTGAGATCGAGATACTGCTGATCGGAAAGGTGCAGTCTCTTAGTGCCGTCGTCGCTCAGCATCGGAAAAACCCCTAGAGGCGTAGAACGGCCAAACAGCTGAAGAGATTGAGAGTAATGGGGAGCGAATTTGTCGAGCGGGATGATTTTTCGATCCCCTCCGGAGAACCCTCGGAAATAACTCCGAAAATTTTCCACATGATGGTCCGGGGATTTCAACCGATCGGGGCCGAACAACGTGTCGAACTCTCATGATTTCAACCTTCTGGCCCGTTAAGCCGATTCCACCGGGGAGATGAATTCGACGATCGTATCGATCTGCGGAGCGAGTGATGCTCTGAAGGAAACTGTGAGGGGATTTCTCCCCGCCGGCTTCGCTTTGCGCGAGTTACGAAGCGTACTCGAGCTTCATCGCAGCGGAGAACTGGAGAGGACGTCTGTTCTCATTCTGCCCGAAGCATTGCCGGAGGGCCCCGGCCTCAAGGTGATCGAGTTAATCCGGCGGCATATTCCACAACCTCCGCGGCTCTGGTTCTTTTGTGTCGACGACGATCTGCGGAAGCAGGCGTTCGACGCGGGGGCGGACGACTATTTTTCACTCCCGCTCGGCAATGAGTTTAAGACGAAGCTTCAAGTGTTCGTGTCTGAGCCTCAGCCAGACCTTGCCGGAAATCTCAAAGCGTTCACGCCGTTTCTTTTGATCCAGTTTCTTAACTCAGCCCGCTCAAGCGGAGTCGTTGCGATCCACGGAAGCGCTGAGTTTCGCCTCACTTTCAATGATGGTGAGCTGATTGATGCAGTAGCTGGGGAAAAGCATGGCGAGGCTGCGCTCCTGGAGCTGCTCCAAGCCCGTACTGATGAACTCACTTTCGAGTTCGATGCCGCGGCCTCGACCGTCATTCCGCGCACGATCATGCAGCGGACAGATCATCTCCTGCTTTCGCTTGCAAGCGCCCTCGACGAGGCGGCTTAAGTCAACACCTAAGACATCTCGTAGTTTCGGCTAGAATATAGCCGTTCGCCGTGCTGGCTCAGGTCGAGCCCCACTTCCTCCTCATCCTCCGGCACCCGGAGCGGGATAATGAGATCCGTGATCTTATAGATGATAAAGGAGCCCGTGAACGTAAAGATTGCAACGATGAACAGCGCGAGAACGTGGTGCAGGAAGGTTGTTGTCTCTCCGTAGATCAGCCCGACATCTTTTGCGAAGACGGCGGTTGCAATCATCCCGACCATTCCACCGACACCATGACATGGAAAAACATCCAAAGTGTCATCGAGGGTGGATTTTGATTTCCAATGCACGGCGAGGTTGCAAACAATACTGGCGACAGTTCCGATCGCAATCGAAGCACCGACCGTTACAAATCCGGCGGCAGGGGTGATTGCAACAAGGCCGACAACGGCGCCGATGCAGGCGCCGAGGGCCGAAGGTTTCTTTCCCCGCGCTGCATCGAAGAAGATCCAAGAAAGCATCGCAGCGGCGGATGCCGTGTTGGTCGTTAGAAATGCGAGTGTCGCAGTCTCGTTGGCCGAGAGCGCGGACCCGGCGTTAAACCCGAACCATCCGAACCAGAGCATCCCTGTGCCGAGGATTACATAGGGCACGTTCGCCGGCTCATGACTCTCCCCGCCGATATGAACCTTTCTCCGCCCCAGGACCAAGGCCCCGGCCAATGCAGCAAATCCGGCTGACATATGGACTACTGGTCCGCCTGCGAAATCGAGAACACCCATCTTTCGCAAGAAGCCGTCGGGATGCCAGGTCCAGTGGGCAAGCGGACAGTAGATAAAGATGCTGAAGAGGCAGATGAAAAGCAGGTAGCTCGAGAACCTTACGCGCTCGGCGAAGGAACCAGTGATGAGCGCAGGGGTGATGATCGCGAACTTCAGTTGGAAGAGAGCGAACAGAACGAGCGGGATCGTCGGCGAAAGATCCGGATGTGTCGAACCGTTCATATGATTGAGCAGGAGATATGATCGCGGGTCGCCGATGAATCCGCCGAAGCTGTCGCCGAACGAAAGACTGAATCCGACAGTTACCCAGAGCAGGCTGATCACCCCCATCGCGATGAAACTTTGGAGCATGGTCGAAATCACGTTCGAACGGCGAACCATCCCGCCATAGAAGAACGATAATCCCGGGGTCATCAGCAGGACGAGTCCTGTCGCTGTGAGCATCCAGGCGACATCTCCCTGATTGATCGGTCCGCCCGTCACCCGCGGTTCCTGCGGGGGGTTCAGCGCGCCGAAAATGCTCAACGCGACAAGGGTGTAGAACGGAAGAAGCCAGGTCGTCTTCTTCCTCGGGAATTGTTCCGGAGATGTCATGTCCTTACGAAGTATAGAATTGGCCGAATATGCGCAATTGCTCGTCCGGGCGATTTCCCCTAAGCAACCACTACACATTCCATTTTGAGAGAGTATGGCTAAGGGTCGACAGCCTCGCCGGGAAGGCAGTTACAGTGCGCAGGATATCGAGGTGCTCGAAGGGCTCGAGCCTGTCCGCAAACGCCCCGGCATGTACATCGCGGGGACGGATACTTCCGCGGGCTTACATCAGCTCGTCTTTGAGATTCTCGACAACAGCGTCGACGAGGCAATGAACGGCCATGCCTCCGCGATCGTCGTAACTCTCCACGAAGACGGAGAAAGCGCCACGATTTCCGATAATGGACGGGGCATTCCCGTGGACCTCCATCCGCGTTACCGGAAGCCCGCTCTTGAGCTGATCCTGACGACGCTTCACGCCGGGGGGAAGTTTTCGGACAAGAATTACAAGACCGCCGGCGGACTCCACGGTGTCGGCAGCTCGGTCGTGAACGCTTTGAGCGAGGAGATGGTCGCGACCGTCCGTCGCGACGGCTCTGAATTTCAGCAGCATTTCTCGCGAGGCCTGCCGCAAGGAACGCTAAAGACGATAAAGAAAGGGGTGAGCGGCAGCGGGACGACAATCTTCTTCCGTCCGGACGCCGAGATCTTTCGCACGCGGAAGTTTAGTGCGGAAACCATTCGCGCGGCACTAAAGACGAAGGCCTATCTCAATCCGGGGCTGAAGCTCACCTTCATCGATGAAGGTGCGGGCACCGATGCGGAGCTTTACTGCTACGAAGAGGGGCTAACGGCATACCTGAAAGAGATCCTCCAAGAGAAGAAGCTCTCAGCGCTGAGCGAAGAGCCGTTTTCTTTAGAGAAAGGCGATGACGTCGAAGTGCGCTTAGCGTTTCAGTGGACCGATTCCACGGCGGAGATCTTCCACACCTACGCGAACGGAATCTATACGCCTGATGGCGGTTCGCACGAGATGGGGGCGAAGGCCGGGATCGTTCGTGCAATCCGAAATTATTTCAATGTCCACGATGTCCAGACGAAGGGACTAAAAATTACCGCTGAGGATATTCGAGAGGGGCTCGTGTGCCTCGTCTCGGTAAAGCTCCCCGGCGGAAAGATGCAGCCGCAGTTTCAGGGACAGACAAAATCGAAGCTCAACAATCCGGAGGTTGCACCGATCGTCGAGAACGTGGCGAAGAATCTCGAACAGCTGCTGAATGCGAAGCCGAGCCTAGCCGCCATCATCGTCAATCGCGTCCTCCTCGCCGCGAAAGCGCGAGCCGCGTCGCGGGCTGCAGTCGACACAGTGCGCCGAAAGGTCGGCATCAGTCACCGATTGAATCTGCCCGGAAAGCTCGCAGATTGCAGCAGCTCGAAGCCTGAGCAGTGTGAGCTATTTCTCGTGGAAGGAGATTCCGCAGGCGGATCTACGAAGCAGGGACGGGATCGCCATACCCAAGCAGTGCTGCCTTTACGGGGAAAAGTTCTGAACACGATCGCCGCTTCTGCGAAGAAGGCGCTTGAGAACGTAGAGCTCTCAAATATCGTTTCCGCGCTCGGCTGCGGCGCAGGCGAAGACTGCCGCGCGGAAAAGCTCCGTTACCGGAAGGTGATCATCCTGACCGATGCCGATGCCGATGGGATGCACATCGCCACTTTGCTGATGGCATTCTTCTTCCAATTCATGCGTCCTCTGATCGACACAGGCTGTCTTTACCTTGGAAAGTCTCCGCTCTACGGAATCTATCCGAAGGAAACGAAGACCTCGAAAAAGAAAGGGGAGGCGAAGCAGGTCTTCTGGGCCGACTCGGACAAAGAGCTCGAGGTGATCATCAAGCGCGAGAAGCTCACGGGCCCCCGTGTTGTGCGATTCAAAGGACTCGGTGAAATGAATCCGGATACTTTGTGGGACACGACGCTCGATCCGAAGCACCGGACGCTGCTTCGAATCCGCGCCACGGATGCCGAGCTTGCATATCAGTCGCTTCGTGATCTGATGGGAAGTGAGCCGGCTTACCGGGCGAAGCTGATTCAAGAACGGGCTGAAAGCCTGGAGCTCGACCTGTAAGTCACGGACTTCATAAGAACTTCATTCAGTCCTGTTTGCTGTCGATTACGGCCAAAGATATACTCACTAATTCCGTCGCTTTTACACCACTTCGTCGGGTAACCGTTTAGTAGTGCTGGCTTTTTTCATGCTGGTGCTGCTGCATCGCACGGTTTTGAATCGACAGAAGGAGGGAACATGAAGTTCCATTGCTACGACTTGCTACGAATCCTGTGGGGAGCCATCGGCGCCACCGTCCTGGAGGGACGGATCGTCGATCCTTTCCGCGAGCGAGAGTTCCTCGGACGAGTCGTCGTTTGTTGGGGCCGAATCATCGCTGTGCTGGAAGATTCCCGCGTGGACGGAAAACTCACCATCACTCTCGGCCTCGTAGACGGACATCGTCACGTCGAGAGCTCGACGGTGCCGCCCGAAGAGGAGGCGCGGATTCTAGCCTTGAATGGCGTAGTCGCCTCGGTCTCGGACCCCCACGAGATTGCGAACGTGCTGGGGCTTCAGGGCGTGTACTACATGCTCGAAGGCGGCGCGCGAGCGATGCACAATTATTTCTTTGGCGCTCCGAGCTGTGTTCCTTCATTGGGTGGCGACTTCGAGACCGCCGGTGCGACAATTGATCTCGATGGTCTCAAGACTCTCGGACGCGACAAGCGAATTTGGTACCTCGCGGAACTGATGAACTACCCGGCCGTGATCAACAACTGGGGATTCCTCCGCGAGGCGGTCGCCTTCTTTCGCCTGCTGGGCAAGCCCGCCGATGGGCACTTTCCGGACGGGATGGGTGAAGAAGCGCGCATCTACGCGATGTACGCGTCGACGAACCACGAGAACAGCAGGCTTGAGGCCGCGCTGGAGCAGCTGAGGCACGGGATGAAGTTCATCCAGATCCGGGAAGGAAGTGCCGCGAAGAACTTCGAAGCGCTTTGGACGCTGCTTCGCGACTACCCTCATCGGGTGATGTTCGCGACCGACGACGGCCATCCGGACTATGCAATCGACTTCGGACAGATCTGCCATCTCGTGCGGCGCGCCGTCCTTGAGAAAGGCGTGCCGCTGATGAATGCGATTCGCGCGGCCACACGCAACCCGATTGAGCACTACAAACTTCCGATCGGAAGGCTGCGGCTGTTCGACCCCGCGAATCTCGTCATGCTTGGTTCGGATGACCTTCGAGTTGTTCGGACGTACGTAAAGGGCCGGCTCGTCGCAGACTGGGAACCGAATGGTGTTCGCGTGACTCCGGAGGAAGCCTGTTTGATCCCGCGGCAGAAGGCCGTGGTCATCAACAACTTCCACGCCGAAGAAATTGCTCCCGCGCAGCTTCAGGTTCCGGCTCGCGGAACGAAGATCCGTTGCATCCAAGCGATCGACGGCCAGATTGTAACGGACAAGGTCGTACTGCCCGCGGCGATTCGCGATGGTCTCGTTGTCACAGACGTCGATAGCGACGTTCTCAAGATCGTGGTTTATGGCCGGTATTCGGGCGCGAAGCTCTTCGTCGGCTTCATTCGCGGATTCGGTCTGAAGACCGGCGCAATCGCGAGCTCTGTCGCGCACGACAGCCACAACATCGTCGCGATTGGCGTTTCCGATGAAGAGATCGCAAACGCCATCAACATGATCGTTCGTGCCAAGGGCGGCCTTGCCGCAGTCGACGGTAGTTTCCAGGAGTTCCTGCCCCTTCCGATCGCGGGAATCATGTCCGACGACGACGTGTTTGTTGTCGCGGCGAAACATCGAAGCCTCGATCGATTTGCGAAGCGCGTCCTCGGCGCCATCGTCGGATCCCCGTTCATGTTGCTGTCGTTCATGGCACTGCCGGTGATCAAGAAGTTCAAGATCACGGACAAGTGTCTCGTGGACATCGGAGACACCGGGATCAACCGCGCCGAGCTGTTCGAAGACGCGGCCTAAGCCTCGCGCCCGCTCCTCGGCCCGATTCTCCTCTCAGGGCACTCGGTTTTTTCTAAGGAAAGATGCAGCACACCAGGTTCTGCCGCCCCCCCTCACTGGTGCCCCCCCTCACTGGTGCCGCCCCTCACTGGTGCCGCCCCTCACTGGTGCCCGCCCCTCACTGGTGCAACCCAACTCTGCCCCCGCTCTGTCCGCGGCCCCTCAGACCCCCCGACCTGGTGCAACCCAACTTTTTTTTCCGAAGCCGGAACCAAATTGCCCCCGGCTCTCGATTAATCCGGGGGCATAAGGGGGAGGAAAGTGCCGCGAGGTCGCAGATACATAGAATCCGGAGCTGTGTACGAGATCTGCTTCAGGGCAAGGGCGAGCCTGCCTTTCGTTTCGCACGCGTTCATAAATTTCATAATCCAGTGCGTCGTCGCTCGGGTTCAGCGGGACGATAAAGTTATTCTCTGCCACGACATCTGGAATGGATCTCATCCTCACTTAATCGTCGTCTCTAAAGACGCCCAACAAGTAGTGAATTTCTATTCCGAAATTCAGAAGAAAGTTACCGACATTCTA
>CAYOAK010000136.1:0-215 GCA_964401925.1 uncultured Bdellovibrionales bacterium
CTCGGATTTGACGCCGAATCGGCGCGCCAGACGGCGCAGCGTCCAATGATAGATCAGAAGTCCGATCACCGCCCCGATGGGCAGCGCTAACAATAGTGAGGTCAGAAGAATTATCACTGTTTCTGATAATCCGACTGCAGCGGCATCGTGGAGTGGGCAACGAGCGAAAACCGGTATTCGCCGTCAAGGCCACCGGTCCGGCGCATCTTGTCCGT
>CAYOAK010000136.1:225-10485 GCA_964401925.1 uncultured Bdellovibrionales bacterium
AATCTCCGGCATAGCCGGCGTTCAGAATCATCGCCAACTGCAGAACGCCTAGGATCGCGAACAGAAAAGTGACCGCGACAAAGATGAACTCGACCATCGCTTGGCCGGCGCTCCCCTTTTTCTTCTTCTCTTTCTTCGCTTTCTTCTTTTCTTTCTTCGTATTCTTGCCCCCTTTCTTCCTGAAGCCGAGAAACACGATCAATATTCCGAACAGGACGACGATGCCCGCGACCTGGAATATCTGACGCCACGAAAGCTCCGGTAGACCGCTCGATGGATCTCCGACAGAGGGTGAGCGCAACGCATCGTATTCGCTCCCAGGGCCGGAGCTCGAGCCGCCCGGTCCGTTCTCATCCGGCGGAGGTGCAACACCTCCGGTCGCACCGCCTAAGTTCTGTCCGCTCTGATGACCGCCCTCGCCGGGAGTGGTTTTCCGTTCCTCGCCGACGACTGCAGTCTCGATCCGCTCTTCGCCCTTTTTGAGTCCGGTGATCTCCTCTTTGGCGTCCGTAAATTGTGCGCCGATACTACCACCAAAGTAGCGAGCCGCCAGAAGCACGGCGACACCGACAACGATGGCGATGATGATGTATTCAGTCATGCCCTGGCCGGAGGCGTCCGCTCGGCGCAGGAGACGGCAGCCGCAAGCGTTTTCAGGGCCCGTGGACCCTGCCGCGCTCAGTCGATGCCGCTTCATTGGAAGCATTCGTGCAAATTAGCTTTAAATCCTTCAGGTATCCCACTTCGGTCACGGACCCGATTCGCTTGAGAGGGGTCCGGGAAAGGAGGGAAACGCTCCACAACTTCGGGACGGTTTTACCCGCCCGATCTGTTTACACAACTCGTCTCCCGCAGGGAGTATCTACGACTCTGATTTAGAACCCCTTGAGGGTCCCGTCCACGGGATAAAAAGGTGAACGGTATGGGGGCCTTCGGTGTGGAGGATTTTGTGGGGCCGAGGCAGCTTCGGAAGGAAGGAGGAAACTCCCTCTTTGGCTACGCCCGAAAAATAACACCGGCAGAAAGCGCCCATTGAAGGGATGAAAACAAGGACCCCAAAAAAGGGGGCCCAAAAATAAGGAACAGCCGGGCGGTCGCAATAAACCGCGCGCCCGGCGTCCCTTTTCGTTAGTTTGTCTGGAGCGTGTCGACTTCGCCAGTTGCGTTGTTGAACTGGTTGATTACGCTCTTACCGAAGAGCCTCACGCCGACGAGAACAATAATCGCGACAAGAATGACGATGATAATGTACTCGGCCATACCCTGACCGGCTTCACCATTGCGCCGTTCTCGAAGACTCTTCGAATTCATATCGAACTCCGTTTCTGCTTTCTTTTGGTCTAAATTTTCCTATCCCCGAGACAATCGCAGCCGTTTAGGCCGTCCTCAGCACCGGCGATCTGACCGGCTTTTTTAGCGGGGCGGGTTCTGCAAAGTCAACCATCGTTCTCCACGCCAGGGAGGAAAGCTCAGTCAATCCGCTGAGCTGCCGCCGCTTTCCAAGGATGAGCCGAAAAACCGCGACTCAGGGAAACAACAGGCGAGGTCGTAACGTAAAGACGCTGCAGGAGCAATGAAAACCAACGAAGAGGGGCCGATTGTACCCTAAATCCCGGCTCTCACTTGATTTGAGCGCTTTCGAGTAACGTGGAGATGCCTTCCAAGACTTGTACGGTTTGATCCTGGATCGAGAGCGCCGAGGAAACTTCGATGAGGGCGCCGAAATCTACACCGGATTCCTGCACCACTATCGGGACCTTCCCGCGGCGCCGAAGCTCCTGAATCACCTGAAGAATTAGCAGGCCGTCCCCGCTCGTGGGGTAGATTACCAACCCTTGGATGTTCGCCAACAGATCGCTCGTCTCACCCGTCGAAGGAAGGACGGTCATCTCTGTCTGTAATATTCCGCACAGCTCCTCCGCGAGCGCCGGGTTCCGGGCGAGCACGACAATGGAGACATCGTTCAGCACCTTTCCGACAAACAATTCGCAGAGCGCACTTCGCAGCACCTCCGGATTTCGCGGGGACCTATCGTTCTGTTGAACCTGCTCAAATCCCACGAGCGCAACCGATTTCGGACAGAGCGTTTCTGGAAAGCGCTTGAGTAACGCAGCAGCAAATTGAGCGCCGTAGTGTTGCCTCAGGGTAAAGAACAACTCCTCCCGGGAGAGCCGCTCCTCGAGCGCCCAGCTTGTCGTACCATCGATGTACTGCTTGTGCGACAAGGTCGGCCGCTCGAGGAGGTCTCCAGCGAGCTTCAAAGAAAGTCCCTGAAGTTTCGAACGGAGGAGGACATAATAGGGCAGCAGATAGTTTGGGATGCTGGTCGCCAGGCTCGGCCGTTCGCGATCCATCCCCTCGTGCTCGACCGCAGCCGGCGGGAGTGAGCAGACAAACTCGGCGAGCTGACGAAGCTCAGCCTGGGAGATCCCCTTCTCCAGCACCTCTTCAATCGGGCGATATGAGTCGGGTTTTCGTTCCAGGATACAGGCGATCTCTGCATTCCGCGGGAGCTTCGTTGCGAGCCGCAGATTCTTCGGTCCGTTGTCGAGCCAGATCGGAAGCTCGCCGACGGTCCGCAGGAACCGGATTCCCTGCAAGCAATGGGAATCATAGCGCATCCGGTTCAGCAGCTGGTGCTTCAACCGGGGCCAATCGGCGCGAAGGAACCCCTGCCGGGGTGAAAAGAACTTGTAGAGAGTGGTGTCCGTCTCCAGCTCGTGGACGGTGCCCGCGGGGCTCGAGATCTCGTACTCTTTGACCTCGGATGAGAGCATTCGCTCGCCGGAAGGGTATAAGCTTGGCGAAAGCAACCATTCGGCAAATTTGCGTGAGTGAGCACCTTCGCCGGCCGGTCTCTCCGTGCTCGGGGTTCCGAGCTCCTGCAACTTTCCAAGAGTTTGCGATCGCATTCAGCTGTCCATCCTTCTCAACTCCAAGGAGTTAATGTATTTCGGAGCCCCATACATCCCCTCTTTTTTCTTTAACGAGCATAAAGTTGCCTTCAGATCTTTCTTTGACTCATAGCCCCCTGCGCTTTTCTGCGCGGTGGGAAACCTCAGCAGCGGAGCTCGTACTATTTTCGACAGAGCCGCGGGAAGCACTCGCGGGCATCCTTGAAGAGATCGGCTCCGGTGCGATCGAGGATCGCGAGCTGACGAAAGTCAGCGAGCACCGGTTAGAATCATTTCAATCTCCTTCGATCGTTCTCCAAGGCCTTGACGCGCTCAGCCTGTTGACCGATCTGCCCGATTCGCTCGCGAGCCGGGCGAGCGACTCGTTGCGGGCGTTAGTCGAATGCTCGAAGTTTCTCTTGGAGCTTCTCTGTCACGGACAGTTTCTGCCGATTCTCCATGCTCAAGAACAAGAGAACACCGGACGATTTCAGATCCGTTGGGAGACAGCGTTCGGCCAGGAGCGCTTCCGCGAGAAATTCAAGATTCTTGCGGCTTCCCTTCCCCGAGTGCTCTCGCTCGGGCTTCCAACTCCGGAAAAGTTTCTCCAGCAATTTCTGATAGCCGGAACCTCCGCACTCGCCGGTGCTTTCGCACCGACCAACGAGACACTGCGCGAACAACTCGATTCGGAGAGCGATGAACTGGTCCGGAGCTTTCTTCAGCTTCTCGCGGCAAAGGGCACCGAACTTCCGCTCCTTGGGAACTCACTTCACCGGACACTGCAGAGCTTTCACTCCTGGGGGGCGAATTTCCGGATCTCCGAGGACCGGCCCGAGCTGCGCTTGCTGCTGAAGCTTCAGGAGCCGGGAACCGGCGGTTTCTGGAAGCTCGATATCGGTCTGAGCGTCGCGCTCGTACCCGAGAAGCGTGCCTTCAGCCAGGAGATCGTCGCGGGAAAGAGCTCTGTGCTTGAGCGTATGGGATTCAGTGTCCCCGAGCTCGACGAAATCCTGTTGAGGAAGTTGATCGAAGCTGAGCGATCGCTGCCGCTCCTTCGCCGCGCTCTCGAACGGCAAACCGTCGGGTCGATCAAACTCACCACCGAGGAGGCATATGACCTGCTCGCCGTTCATTCCGACGGACTGATCCGCGGCGGCGTCATGTTGGAGCTCCCGCCCTGGTGGTCACGCAGCCGTTCACGGCTCTCACTCTCTCTTAAGCTCTCGCCGAAGGAATCCGCTGCGGGGCATCGCGCTCGCGGCTCGATGCTCGGCCTGGGAACACTCGTGCAGTTCGAATGGGGCATCGCCCTGGATGATCAGGAGCTGACGGCCGATGAGTTCGAGCTCATCGTCAATGCTCAGAAGCCTCTCGTCTTCCTTCGGGGGCGGTGGGTCGAGTTGAACGCAGACAAGCTCTCGAATTCCAGGAAGCTTCTCCAACCGGAGAAGCGCCGAGGCGAGATGCGCCTTGTGGACGCGCTGCGCCGCGGGGCGAATCTCGAAGACGAAGGCTTTCTGCCGGTGCAAAACGTCGAAGCGGAAGGTTGGCTCCGGCCCCTGCTTACCGGAGGCGAAGGCGGAATGGTCCGCAGAGAGCAGCCCGAAAAGTTTCTGGGCGAGCTGCGGGAGTATCAACGCAAAGGGCTGGACTGGCTCTCATTCCTCAGTGACGCTGGAATCGGCGGCTGCCTCGCAGACGACATGGGTCTGGGAAAGACGGTGCAATTTCTCGCGCTGCTTCTCGCTGAGCGCGAAGACGAGGAAGCCACCATCGGCCCAACGCTGCTCGTCGTGCCGATGTCGATCCTCGGCAACTGGAAGCGCGAGTGCGATCGGTTCGCACCTTCGCTCCGAGTGCTCCTCCATCACGGGGGCGACCGGATGATCGGCGATCGATTCCGGGAGGCGGTCCGCGCAAGCGATATCGTTCTCTCCACCTACGCGATCGCCCATCGAGACGAAGAGCTCTTCCGTTCAATCGAGTGGCACCGCATCGCGCTCGACGAGGCCCAGTCGATCAAGAACTCGAACACAAAGCAGAGCCGCTCCGTGAAGCGGCTGATCGAAGAGCAGTTCACCCTTGTGGGCCGCTCCCGTCCTGTCGAGCGGGTGGCGCTCACCGGAACACCGCTCGAGAACCACCTTGAGGAGCTGTTCTCGATTTTCGACTTTCTCAACCCAGGCTACCTCGGAACGATCGCGGAGTTCCGCAGGAACTTCTCGGTGCCGGTAGAGCGTTTCCGCGATCGCGACCGAGCCCAGGCGCTCGCCCAGCTGATCCGGCCGCTCATGCTCCGGCGCTTGAAATCCGATCCGCTGGTGATCACCGATCTTCCTGAAAAGATCGAGATGGAAGAGATTGTGCCGCTCACTTCCGAGCAAGCGGCGCTCTATCAGGGAGTTATCGACGAGCTCCTTCCGCAGGTCGAGCATACGAGCGGGATTCACCGGAAGGGATTGATCCTCAGCGTGCTCACGAGATTGAAGCAGATCTGTAACGACCCCGCGCTGTTTCTCGGCGAAGCCGCGCTTCGGCCCGGCCGATCCGGGAAGACTGAACGGCTGAGAGAGCTGATCGAGACAATTCTCGATGAAGGCGACGTGACCTTGATCTTCAGCCAATACGCGAAGATGGGCGATCTCCTCTCGAAATATCTCGCGGAGACCTTCAACCAGGAGGTCCTCTTCTTTCATGGTTCGCTCTCGCGATCTGCGCGAGAGGATGTGCTGAAGCGGTTCAACGATGAGCGGGGTCCGCGGATCTTCGTGCTCTCATTGAAAGCGGGTGGATTCGGACTGAATCTGACCCGTGCCAATCAGGTGATTCATTTCGACCAGTGGTGGAATCCGGCGGTGGAGAATCAAGCGACGGATCGTGCGCACCGGATTGGGCAGACACGTTCAGTGCAGGTGCGCCGGCTGCTCTGCCAAGGAACTTTGGAGGAGCGAATCGCCGCCCTCTCGCAGGAGAAGCGCGATTTGGCTGAGCAGGTCCTGGGCTCAACTCGCGAGTATCTGACCGAGCTCTCCTCAGAAGATCTGCGAAAGCTGCTTGAGCTCTCTGTCTCCTCGATTCGAGAAGATCCTCTATGAAAAAACTCAAATGAAAAAGCCGAGCTTTGAAGAATGGACCCGCGAGCAGTTTATCCTGCTTGCCGGAGAGCGCGGAGAGCAGCTCTGGAGCGACGCCGAGGAGCTGCTTCGGCGCCGGCGCTTGCTCGATTGGGGCGTGCAGGAGGGGCGCTTCTCCGGAAAGTTCTCCGGTGAGCGTCCTGTGAGGTGCGAGCTCGTCGTTCCAGTGCTCGACGCCGAGGGCTGGGAGCGGCTTCTGCTTGAGGTGACGAAGACCGCCCGGGTATCTGCCGCGCTTTTTGCAGACTCACTGCCCTGGGATGAGGAGAGCGTTCAGTGGCTCTTTTCCCCGGCAGGTTACTTTCCAAAAGAGGATGGAGAGATCGTTCCGGGAAAGTTCGGTGTTTACGCGACGGCACTGCTGCAGGAGCTGACTCGCCGCCTCGTCGCAGATCCGTTCCTCGCGTTCCAGCTTCGCGGGCTCAGCAAGGAAGAGCTGCTCGACCGATTACGCCTCGGCCGGAGAGCAGTGCTTGTAGCGACCGCAGTAGAGCGGGTTGAGACTGAAGACACCGACCCGCTCAAGTTCGCCGGGGACGGGCGGGATTGGGAGAGTGCCGGCGCCGAAATGTTTGCGCTGTCGTACTCGCTTCGAGCAGATGAGCTGCCCGCTTCCCTGCTGAAGCGAATCGAGACGATTCCCCTCCCATTTCCGACAGAGTCAATCGATGCCGTTCTCACAGAGCTCTACGCGCACATAGCGAAACGCGCCCAAGCTTACGGCCTCTCGCTCAAGGGGCGTTGATGCGACTGCGTCCGGCGAACGTCCCGCTTCTGCCGTTTTTCGCTGCCGGTGCGGGCCTGATCTGGATGATGTTCGCATACCAATACGGGTTCGCGATCTCGCCGGACGGCTGGTTCCGTGGAGTGCTCGCGAAGAGCATTCTCGCCGGCACCCCCTACTTCATTGGCTTCAAACAGGGCTACGCCTACGACTATGGGCCGTGGCACCACGATGCTTCGCATGAGCCGTTTCTCCCCGTGATGCTGGCCATCTCGTCGCTTCTCTTCGGATCGAACATCTCGACGCTGAACATTATCAGCACCTTCTCCGCCGGTTTCCTGCTCTGGCCGCTGACTGTCTTTTCCCGAATTGCTTTTAAGAGCGCAGCGGTCGGGCTTCTCGGTTACCTGCTGATCGTGATCACTCGAAACACCGACTATACGTACGAGATCTTCGCCGGTCTCTCCTTTCCGTCGGCGCTCGTGATGCTGTTCGGTTATCTCGCGCTTAGCGCACGCGCCGACGGAACGTTGAAACGGTATGAGATCATTTCAGGCGGGGTGCTGCTCGCCCTTTATTATCTCGCCCGTGGTGAAGCATGTCTCGTGATCTGCCTGCTCGTTCCCGGTCAGTATTACGCAGCGCGCAAGCTGCTTCCCTCGTCCGCAGTTCTATCGCTGAAGAAGATGTGGCTCATCGCCGGCGCGCTCGTTCTCCCATGGTTCTTGCGGAAGCTGATCACCTTTGGAAATCCTTTTTTCAGCCATATGTCGCCGCTCCTCTGGGCTGATCATGGCGCCGAGTATTGGACCTATCGGGAAGATGGAACTTTCCCGTCGGCGCAGGACTATTTTGCCACGCACACCGTTGGCGCTTTCCTCAAGAAGCTCTTCTACATCGGACCGGCCCGGGATTACCTTTCCCTGGAAGGGATTTTCGGTGTTTGGGCCCCGATCATCATCGCGGCGGCTGCGGTCTTCGCAGCTCGACAATTTTGGCCGGGAGCAGACCGGCAGCGCCGGTTCGCGATACTTTCGCTTGCAATCGCGGGCTTCGGCTCGATGGCAGTGCTGATGCAGGTTCCGGTACAGGATCGCCGAGTCCTCCTCGTCATCTCGTTCTCGCTCGTGCTCCTGTCCCTTGGACTTCTGTTCGAAATGTTCGAGCGTCTCGTAGAGATCTCAGCGAAGCGAGCGGCCCTCATCGGGTCAGCCGTCATTCTGCTCATTATCGCGGTGCTGCATCGGGACGCGTTTTACACGTTCCGGAGGGACTACCTCCATTTCTCCTACGACACAGCCGATCAGCGGGTCCGAATGGACACGACAGCAAAAGCCTTGCGAAGCGTGATTCTGGATGATGGTGCGATCCTCGCGCCATTCGCGAACACTCAATACCTGCATTACGTGTCCGGCCTCCCGCTCGTGGAGATTCCGGCGAACTATCGTCAGATGAAGGACCCAGCGGCGTTCTTCCGCCGATTTAATATTCGTTACGCGCTCGTCGATCCCGTCCCGCCGCTTGATCGCGCGCTCGCCGATAACTGGCAGAGCGTCGGAACGGAGCTGCTCTTCAAACTGAACGACGGCCGGTCCGGCGTAACGGCGGCTGAAGTTCAAGACGACCTAACGGACCCGTCTATCGCGCGCTCTATCGCGCAGGCAAAAATCGAGAAACGGATCTACCTCCCGGATCAATCGAGCGCACAGCATTTCCGGCAATGGCTCGAAGGCATGGGCTTCCAAGTGTACTCCGCCGAAGGCTCAGTCACAGCGAGCCGGCGGGAGCTCTTTAACAGCGGCCTGATAATCGCGAGCTACGAAGCAAAGAAGCGGCTGCTCGCTCCAACCGACCGAAAAGCGATCCGGCGGTTTCTCCAGAACGGCGGCAGCGTGCTCGTTGCCGGGCATGCTTGGCTATGGACAACCGGAGAAGGACAAACGCTCGAACAGTTTCCGCTGAACGAGTTCATCCATCCACTCGGGTGCATCCTGCTTCCGAACGCGCTTTACAAAATCGCTCCCGAAACCTCCGCCCCAAAAGAGCTGTTGTTTGACATCAATCCGGATAGCAGCTTTTCACAAGTTCTTTGCAGAAACTCGATCGATACTCTGGCGAACAATCAGGATGGGATAAGTGTCGCGGTGAGCGGATCAACAAAAGCCGGGGGACGTTTTATGATCTGGGGACACGACGAGCCCCTTCTTTCCGACCGTTGGGAGAAGCCCGCATCGCAGGCTCAGATGAAAAGCGTACTCAACGCTCTCCTCGAGCCGGCTGCCCAATAACGAGACAAACGCCCTAGTCGGGCTTCTCGATGATCAGCGCGAAGTTTGAGTAAACATTATGCGGTGCGAAGCGCTCGAGTCCTCTGATCCGGTAGACGGTAAAGTTCAGACCCGTCGTCTGTTCCAGGATGCGCTTACGGAAGCTTTCCGGATTGTAGAAGCGGCCGTAATCAACCCGATATCCGCGCACGTAAACCTTGTCAGCACCCTCGGTGTCGCTAATTGAGATATCCGCTTCCAATGTCGGATCAACGCGCACGCAATATTCCGGCAAGATATACAACGGAATGATGCAGACCTTTCCACCCGGGCGAAGCACCCGTTCGCACTCCTTCACGAATCGTGAATCCGCCCCGAAGGCGAAGTGCTCGAACGAACAATGGAGCGTCATCTTTGAAGCGAATCCCGCCTCAACCGGCATCGCACCGGCGTCCGCACCGATCAGCTCACCATCGATTCCCGGCGGATAGCTGAGATCGAGACTGTACACCGGGATTCCATAGAGCCGCTTCACAATGTGGCGCATCGGGGAAGTGTTGCTCGCAACATCTACATATACGTCGTCGTCCTGCACTCCGAGGAGTGAGAGCGAGATGTAATGTTGCAGTAGCTTCTCGACCCGGTGGTTCAGATCTCCGCTCAGGCCGCCGCGATAGTATGGATCGAAGTCTTCGTATCGAGCCGCCGCGACGTACCGGTCATAATCGGACTGGTCAACGATGTAATCCTTGGTCGTCAGACCGGGAAGCTTAGCGAGCTCCTGCCAGACCACGTCCGCGTTCCGGCTATAATCCGATACCTCGCCCGTTTTAATCAGCGGGTTCGAGCGGAAGAGCAGGTTCCAGGTCAGATCGTTCTCCGCCAGCGAGGAACGGAGCTTCCACCAGGCAAAGCGGGCTCCCTTATTCAGACCTTCGCGTTGAATGTAGCGAACAAAGCTGCTCGCTCGCTGCATGGGCGATCGGCCGGGAGTGTGCTGCTCGGGGGAATTGGTGTTCATAAATTGCCGCCCAATGTAACCCATTATTTCCGGTTCGTCTTTCCCGGGCTATGCTCCGTGGTTTAGATCTATGGAGAAATACGACCTCATCGTCGCGGGCACCGGATTCGCGTCAAGCTTCTTCCTCCTCCGCTATCTCGAGAAGCGGCCGAACGACCGTGTCCTCGTGCTCGAACGGGGCAAGCTCGAGACCCATGCGTGGAAGCTGCAGAACCGG
>CAYOAK010000137.1:0-10340 GCA_964401925.1 uncultured Bdellovibrionales bacterium
TTCATCCGCCGTTGTGCTCAACCTTCCCCGGGGGGACGAACTTCCCGCCGCGAACTTGATACATTGTCGCCGGCCTCGGAGAAGATTGCTTCCCGTCCAATGAAATCATCCCCCCCGCGCCGTGATATTCCTTCGTCGCCATCAGCGCCGTCCGGATGGGCTCCCCTCCCCGCACCCCCTGCTTCAGAACCTTTCCAAGCAGCTTCACCGCATCGTACGCCCACGCCACGTAAAGCGGCTGCGTACATTTTTTTGCAAATCTCTTCCCGTAAGCATTGAGCATCGCTGACGTCTCGGGAAAGCTCGGATCCGAAACATTCGCCTGATACACCCCTTCGAACGCCTCTGCCGCCTCCTCGAGATTGTCTTCGGTGATGATATCTGAAGTAACGAGCGGCACTCCGAGTCGCATCCGCTGAGCCTGCTGAAAGAGCTGCGGTATCGAGGAATCGATCGGAAGAAATGCGACGTCCGGATGTTTCATCCGGGCGCGGGTGAGGACCGTATTGAAATCCAGCTCGCCCGGATTGATCGTAAAGGTGTCGAGAACCGTTCCACCGAGCTCCGCAAACCGCTCTTTGAAAAACTTTGACACGGCGAGCGACCACTCAGTGTTTGAGTCGATCACAATCGCTCTCCGGCCCTTCAACTGGTTGAATGCAAATTCCGCCGGAATCTTCCCCGAGTTTGGAGTCCACGGTCCGAGCCCAAAGAGGAACGGACTGAGCTTCTCCAGCTCAGGTGAGGAATCCCAAAGCACGAGCATCGGCAGCTTTCGCTGCGTCAGCACCGGCGAAGCCGTTTTCCCTTCGGTGAGCGTGGAGATCAGTATCGCCTGCATCCCATCCATCTGTGCGAGGCGCTTTGCTCCGGTATTCGTATCGAGCGGAAGGTAGCGGGTGTCTTCGAACACAATCTCGAGCTCCGGCAGGCCGTCTGCTTTCAGCTCCTCGAGGGCAAGCTCCGCTCCCTCCCGGAACGCTACACCCTGAATTGCGAACTCGCCGGTGAGGTGAAAGAGCGCACCTATCTTCAGCGGTTCGGCCGACGCCGAAGTTACGGCAAGCATCGCGAGCAGAGCTGCGTAGAAGCAGAGCCTCATTTCGGTTCCTCCAGCCGCCATTTATCGTAGCGCATCGCTATGAGCAGCACGGCGGGAATTCCAAGGGCCGCACTGAGTAAGAAGTAATTCGTCCAGCCGAGATACCGCGCCGCATATCCACTCGGTGCTTGAACAGCGATCCGGGAAAAGGCGGCGAGCCCCGTGAACAACGCGTACTGTGCAGCGGAGAATCTGCGCTCCGTGATCTTCATCAAGAATGCGACGTAGGCCGCGGTTCCAAGGCCGCTGCCGAAATTTTCGAGGATGACCGCCTGAACGAAGACGCGCAGATTATGCCCGACGATGCTCAGCTGAGCGAAAGCGAGATTCACCGAGAGTTGAATGATGCCAAAGACGATGAGCGCCTTCTTGAGCGTGATCTTCTCCATCAACGCTCCGGCGATCAAGCTTCCGCCGATTGTCGCGGCGACTCCGATGATCTTCATTACGGAGCCGATCTCGGTCTTCGAAAATCCGGTTTCAAGCAGGAACGCGGTGCTAAGGGCGAAGGCAAACGCGTCGGTGATTTTGTAGAGCAGGATTAGCAGCATCAACTCGAACCAGCGCTGCCGGGTGAAGAACTCCTTAAAGGGAGCGAAATAGTCTTTAAGCGTGAGGATCTGTTTTCGCTCTATCTCTGGCTCTTTGCAGAGCAGAGTCGTTGCGACACCGATAAAAATCGACATCGCCATAATTTGATAGACGATATCCCAGGTGAAGTGATCGGCGAGTATCAGGGCGACGCCGCTCGAGAGGATCATTCCGAGCCGGTAGCCGAGCTGGCTCAGCGCCGCCCCCATTCCCAGCTCCTCGTCCGGAAGTATCTCCCTGCGATAAGCATCGATCGCGATATCCTGGGTCGCGCTCACCAGCGCCACGCAAAGCGCTGTCATCGCGAAGAGCTTCAGATCTCCGGCCGGCGTAAGCACGCTCATGAACACGAGCGCCGCAATCAATGCCACTTGAGTGAACAGCATCCACCCGCGGCGGCGGCCCAAACCGAAAAACGACGTGGAATCCAGGACCGGGGCCCAGAGAAATTTATATGTGTACGGGACGGTGATGAGGCTGAGAAAACCGATCGTCTCAAGCGAAACGTTCGAGTCCTTCAGCCAAGCCTGAAGTGTCCCGCCGGTAAGGGCGAGAGGCAGCCCGGAGGAAAAACCGAGGAGCAGGATGACAAGCTTTCGCCGAAGCGCAGGAGGCATCGGGGATTCATACTAAGGGGCGAAGGCTATGGCACTGAGGAAGTGCACCCCACTGGGACCGCGGACGTCCTCGTCCGCTTTCCGGTTCATGCGCCCGAACAGAGATCGAGCTTTGTACCACAGCGATTACCTGCAGCGGACGGGGACGTCCGCGGTCCCAGTAATGCCTCTTCTCTAACGCGTGCCTCTTTCAAGGAGGCGGAGTTTTCAATTTTTCCTTCTCATGGAGCAGGCTTACCGAGTTCATGCAGTAGCGCTTGCCCGTGGGGTTCGGGCCGTCATCGAAGACGTGGCCGAGATGTGCGCCGCAACGGGAGCAGAGCACCTCGGTTCGGGCCATTCCGAAAGTCGAATCCCTGTGAAGCTCGACCGCCCCCGGAAGCGCGTCGTAGAAACTTGGCCATCCGGTGCCGGAATTAAACTTCGTCTCGGAGGCGAACAACTTCTGCCCGCAACTCGAACAGTAGTACGTTCCGGCCTCGTAGAACTTGTCGTAATGACCGGTGCCCGCACGCTCAGTCCCCTGTTGCCGGGTGACTTCATACTGTTTTGGGGTCAGGACGCTCCTCCAATAGGCGTCATCCTTCTCCTTCCAGTTGATTGCGTCTGGATTGATCGAGAGCAGGTGCGCACCACGATCGGTTTCGGTGTTTTCTTTTGAGGCGAGTGTCTCTGCCATATTGCGCTCCCGTGAAAAGATGAGAAGAAAGACCAGTATCGCGACTACTCCGAGGAAGAGCTGAAGTTTCATATGGACGAGAATACCACATGGGAGGCAATCGTCATTGGGGGTGGAGCAGCTGGTTTCTTCGGCGCTATCAAGGCGGCCGAGTCCGGCGGCCGCGTTCTGCTCCTTGAAGCCACTGACCAGTTTCTCAGCAAAGTGAAGGTATCCGGGGGCGGCCGATGCAACGTCACCCATTCGAACTTCGTGCCGCTCGAGTTAAGCAGCCACTATCCGCGCGGTGAGAAAGAGCTCGTCGGCCCGTTCAGCCGATTTCAGCCGAGCGATACGATGGAGTGGTTCAGAACGCGCGGCGTGGCGCTGAAGACTGAAACCGATGGGCGGATTTTTCCGGAGACCGATTCATCACAGACGATAATCGACTGCATTCTTCGCGAGGCTGCCCGCCGTTCGGTCGAGCTTCGAACTCGCTGCCGCGTCCGTGAGATCACCCGCGAAGCGGACCGATTCGTTCTCCACCTGAAAGACGAGAAGCTCGCTGCAAGGAATATTTTGCTCGCGACGGGTGGAGCTTCAGGGGGACACCTCTTGGCGCAAAAACTCGGGCATACAATCACAGAGCTCGCTCCATCGCTCTTCACATTCGAGATCTCCGACCCGCTGTTGAAAGATCTCGCCGGCATCAGTGTTCCGAACGGCTCTCTGGAGTTAAAAATCGGAAAGGGCTTTCGAGAGCAAGGGCCGATACTGATCACGCATTGGGGATTGAGCGGTCCCGGTGTGCTGCGGCTTTCCGCATGGGCCGCTCGAGAGCTTGCTGAGAGATCCTATCGAGCGGAGCTCATCATCTCGTGGACTGAGCCGCATTCGATCGAAGCCGGACGAAATCAGCTGACGGTTTTTCGACAGATAAATCCGCAGAAGTCGGTTGCAGCAACTCCGATGTTTTCTCTTGTCCGGAGACTTTGGGAACGATTCTGTGAAATTGCGGAGGTTCCGCCCGGCACGTTGTTCTCAGGACTGTCGAACGCACAACGCGATCGCCTGTGCGAAGAGATCTTCCGCTCCAGGCTCCAGATCACCGGGAAAGGGATCTTCAAAGAGGAGTTCGTGACATGCGGCGGAGTTTCGCGGCGCGAGGTAGACTTCCGTACGATGGAGAGCCGCATCACCGCTGGATTGTTCTTTGCCGGCGAGGTTCTCGATATCGACGGAGAAACCGGCGGTTTTAATTTTCAGAATGCTTGGACGACCGGTTGGCACGCCGGAGACACGATTTCCGGCCGAATTGGGAGCACGGATCGCCCGTAACGAGGTATCACCTGATCAATGAGCCCGAGTCTGACACTTGCCCCCCGATTTGATCCGGATGGATTGCTCGGCTTCCTCCGCGCGGAAGGGCTAGATTTCGAGCTAGTTGAGCATCCTCCGGTGTTTACCTGCGAAGAGGCGGAGGTTCATCTCGCCCATCTCGATGCCCTCGGAACAAAGAATCTTTTCCTCCGTGAGGAGAAGGGATCGCGCATCTTCCTCGTCACTGTTCCGGACACAAAACGGGTTGATCTCGGAAAGCTCCGAGTTGTGCTCGGATCAAGCCGTCTCACATTTGGAAACCCGGAGCTTCTCCAGGAGTGCCTCGGCGTCGAGCCGGGCTCCGTAACAGTTTTTGGAATTGCGAATGATATGCAGCGGAAGGTCGAGCTTTTCATCGATACGGCCGTCCTCGCTGCCGCAAGAATTCAGGCGCATCCGTTGCGAAACACCGCTTCGTTGCTTCTCTCCCCGGAGATGCTCCGCTCCTTTTTGGGCCGGATTGAGCGCGATGCGGAGGTGATTGACGTGCCTGCGAAATAACTATTCGGTTCCCCTCTCCGAACGTACGTTCGACAGCACGTAGGGGTCGGAACGGACCAATGGATTTAGATCGTTACAAGCGATGAGACCGAACGGCATGATTTTTGACTGGACGCTGGAAGAAATACCTTTAGAGTACTTCCACATACGTCGATCTTTGAACATCACTCGCTTGAGTGGGAGAGCTGCATAACACCTATATATAAGGCGTACCGGTTTATACCGCGTAGTTTCGGGATCTGATGGCTTCAACGAGGCAAAACATCAGGACGTCGTCTGAGCACGGTGGAGTGCTGGTCTTCTCTGCGCTCATATTATTCGCTCTTGCTGGCTTCTTCGCACTCACGATCGACATCGGCCGGCTGAGCGACGCGAAGGAACAAAAGATTCAAGGCGCCGAAGAATCAGCTCTCGCCGCACTTCACAAATACCTCTCCTACGACGTCGACCCGCTTGTCTGTGTGCCCGGCGCGGCGAATTACCACGAGTGCCGTCACACGGAAAAATTCACCTGGGCGAAAGAGATCGCTGCCGTCACCGGCTCCTGGAACTACCAGACCTTCGTTAATCAAGAGCACATGTGGTCCGCTGCCGATTTCGGCGGAGGCGATCCACGTGGCGCGATCGTCAGCGGCCGCTGGTGGGATCGCTTCCCTGATGCCTGTTTATTAGGTGGCGGCCCGGCTTGCCCATGCGCGGATCCGCTCCCCTGCTTTCAACCTTGTCCAGATGGAGCTCCGGGGTGCGACAAGCTCCCGTCGCCTGCGACCGCTCCCGACAATGGCTACGCGAGCGCCATGCGTGTCTCGTTCTTCACTCCCCTGTCGAACCGGCTGAAGTTTATCTTCGGTGACGTCCTCGGAATTCCGGACGCAAGAATTGGCTACTCCGCCGGCGCCGGATCAACCCCTTCGGTCGCAACGATCCTTCCGAAGTTTACGGTTCTGCTTATCGATCTCGGACGGAACATGGTCGCGGATTCGCATCTGCCTTGGGAGAAGAATCCGACACACTCGGCGGCAAGCTCCCATGCATACACAGCCAATTTTCAAGAGTTCGCCTACCTTTCGGACGCCGCCTGCCCGATGGACATCACCACCGCGAACGTTGCTGAAATTAGTCCGGATCCCGACAACCTCTCTGCGATGGTCGCGAATCTGGAATACAACAAAGCGTGGAACGGAACCGGCTTTCCAAAAGGCTCTTACGAGTGCGTAACCAACCCGTATAACGCTGACCCGTACATCGTTCAGACAGTTGACGACGTTGCGAGCTTTGTCGCTTCGCCGCTGCGTGACTCTCTCTCTGCAATAAATGCGTACCTGCGGGAATTCGCTGACGTGGCGACCGGAACCGATATTATTTGCCCGGTGTTCTACGATCACCAAATTCGCCCCAACGCGTCATTCGGCATCACGGCCGACTGCTTCGACAAGAGCGGTGCGAATTTCCAACGGCTTCTGAAAATGACGAACGTGGCGGCCGCGGTCTGGAATGACGCAACCGATACCTGCCCGGACGGCACAACGGGCTGCTACAGCGGCAAGTACGTCCAGTTGTATCCGCGCCAGGGTGCGTTCTCGGATCTTCCGCGGGCGATCGATACCGGTCTAAATCGGATTCTCGTCAACGGCTCTTTCATGAACGGCGACAACGCCATGGCGTCGTTTACAAATGGCCTTACGAACTGCGCGCCGAGTGGCGGCAACGTTATCTGCCGCCAATATCTCCGAGTTGCCAATGGCGATGCGGCGAATGCGGCTGCTCAAGATATCTATTACGGAATTCATAAAGCCTCGCTGGACGAGTTCATCAATAATCGAGTGGCTTATTCGCTCCAAACTCGTGCCATTCGTTTCCATAGTTTTATAGTCGGCGCGTCTGTATTGCCTCACACCCCAACGGTCCGCACGAACGGAAGCTGGCAATGTAAGTCTGAGATTGAGACTCGCTCACGCCGTTTCATGAGTGCGTTGCGATTCCCCCCGATAGCCGACGATGCCAATCCGGCGATCCCGAGCGATCCGCTGCGAGTAGGCTACGACAACGTCGCGCAGTTTCATTATCACGCGCAAGGCATGGGTATTCCACCAGCGCCGGCGGGAGCGAACGTCACCGGCTTCGTTCAGGCAAAGCTGGATGCGAGTAGACAGATAAGCGGAGGACCACCGGCGGCATTCTACTATTATCCAACCGCAAACATTTATTTCTACAATGCCGCGGCGATCACTCAAGGTATCTGGGCACCTCTTCGTCCGCTCTGCCCTCCTCTGCCTTACACTGCAGCTATTACGGGAATGGATAACATTTGTGCGATGTCGCCCATGCCGCCGGCGACGGTGCCTGTCGGCTTCCAAACCGAGCTCTTTTCCGCTCGCTACGCCCCAGCCTCAGCGCCAAACAAGATCAGATTGCAAGCGTTAATTAATCGCGGAATCGTCGACCAATTCGGAAGACTGCTCTGCAATCCGATGGCCGCATCAGCGATTCTACCGGGAGAAAATGCTATTTCTCAAACGGCACGATTCCACGCGAACGACCTTCTGACGACTCGTCCGATCACCCTGGTTCGGGTTCCTTAGAGCGTTCTAGAAATACAGATTCGCGAATGCCCGAGTCAGGTTGTATACGGGCCCGACGCACGCACCCGAATCCCGATATTTCCCCACAAGAAGAAGAAGCCGTTGTATGTGGCGTTGATTCGGGCAGAGACGCGGGTGAGTAACGGGTCGCTATAGTCGGTGCACGTCGTGATCACCGGCGTCGCGCGGATTCGGAGCTCTGGAAACTGAAAGCGGATCATCTGAGATACCAGGACCAGCAATCTTGCTTGTGACTGGGGCGCGACCACGTTGAATACCTGAGCCGTCCACGTAACCGAAGCAGCAGCCGGCGGCGGAACATAACAAAGATTCGGATTCGGAGTGCTGGAAAAGGTACATCCACGGGTAGGGGGAAGCGGACTCGCGTTCATGTCAAGATTACACCGCCAGCTTCCGGGTTCGAGATATGGGATTGACGATGCAGCGCGTACAGCCTCCTTGGCCATACGGAAGAGCATTGTGTGTGAATGCACTGCCAGGCAGATGTCGACGACCGACATCAGAAGGATCAAGTAGCAGGGTCCGATAATCGCCATTTCGATCATCGCGGCGCCGCGCGATCGTTCCGGCTTGCCACGCTTCCCTTTCGACGTTAACGCAGGAGCGCTCTCCACTGATTGTTCTTGCTGCTGAGCGGGTGAATCATCTCTCACAAGAACCCTCTATCAGTTACATGGATCTGCGGGTGGACACGAGCAGACGTAACATCCGGAAACGCAGTTGCCGCCATAGTCTCTTCCCATGCAGCAGAGACACTGAGAAGGGGTTGGGATCGGAGTAGGAATATTGGTTGGAGTCGGAATTACCGGTGCAATCGGAATCCCCATATCCGGCATAATCTTATACTGCCGCGGCGGCTCACGAAAACCCATCGCCGCGGCCTTCACCTCCCAGCGCGTCCCAAGAATCGGCCAAGGCACAACAGGATCCATCTCCGCTCGAAGCAGCACCGCGATAGGGTTCTGAGCCATGATCTGATTCCAGC
Organism: uncultured Bdellovibrionales bacterium; assembly: GCA_964401925.1. Lineage (GTDB taxonomy): Bacteria > Bdellovibrionota_C > UBA2361 > SZUA-149 > JADYYL01 > CAYOAK01. The sequence continues at coordinate 8,438 of CAYOAK010000137.1, forward strand.
CGGTCCCACCAATCATCTGCTGGGTCATGGCTGTCGCCGGACAGGTGCCGCCGGGCGTTCGGAGAGTCGGATGGCAGATAATCTTTGGAGTTCCACCGCATCCACCCGTGCTCTCACCTTCGCTGCAAAGGTATTCTCCAGGACGCATCGCACCTGCCGGGTCTTCGTTGCCCGAGGTCCAAATCGACCATCCGCCGGCGAGGTTATGCGGAAGGTAGGCGCGGTATCCTGTGAGGACCGAGGCACTCCCGGGTGTATTCGGAGGATCGACCATGAACGAGAGTGGAATTCGCGCCGCTTCATTAACGACCTGAAGCCTTGCGCAATTTACCTGCTTGAACGGCGGATCCGTAAGGGCTGCCGGACAGCCGAGGACCGGGACAGTTTCGTCTCGGATATCGAGCTCGTAGCCCGCAATCTGTTCGGCCATTGTTATTCCGGCTTGCGCACCGCGAATGAGCGAACCGCGAACGCCGAAGTAGCGCAGGATATCCACGAATGCGAGAGTGAGGAGCAGCAGTGTGCCGATGATGAGCGACATTTCGACCATGGTTGCACCGATCTCACGATCTCGGCTGCTTCTAGTCGCTCGGTAGGGTTTCGACGTCATCTGCTTTCGTGGGGACCGCTTTGAAAGCGCGCCCGATGCCCCGCAGACGCTAGCCATTCGATCCGCCACGGTCAATAAGGTTTGGTCAGCGGGGCTGCAGCGGATGGCGTTTAGGTGATCGGTCATCCTTTAGCGCGTTTACGACAGTATCCGTCAAGCCATCCTTCAAAAATGCGGCCAGCTGGGTGCCCGGCTCACGGCCCTCGGGGTCGCAGAGCAGCCTCCCGGAAAGATCGGTCACCCCTGCGGCCGACAATTGCCGATCCGAGACAACGAGGTCACGCGAGAGCCGTTCGTCTTCAAGCTGAGTCGGGAGCTCACCGGGCTCCCAAGTCATCCGTGCTCGGGCGCAGAAATCCCCGAGCATGCCGGACCGTCCATCCTGGTCGAGGTCGTCGAGAAACGAAGGTGGAATTCGTGAACAGGGGGGCCGAACAGGAAGCCAATCTCCTCTCGTCATTGACGCGAGTGCTTCAAGATAAATCCCCTCTTGGAGATATTCGCCCCTCTGGATTCCGGCACTGGTGAAATCTTCGATGTTGGGATCGATCGATGGGAGATGAAACTCTTTTGGGAGCGTTCGAAGGTAGCCTCGCCGCCACATTTCTCGCCCGTCCATGCATCCGGCGCGGTCAATGCTCGGATAGAGAGTGGAGTGAGCACCGCTTCCCAAATACGCTACATGCACGCGAATTCTTCGTTCCTCGAGCCTCTCGTCGCGGACAAGCTCGAGCAATGATTTCAGCGCCGCAAGATGCCGCTGATAACCTGCAGATGAATCGTCGATCGCCCCGCCGGAGACAACGCATTCCTGAACGCCGCCAACGATGAGGAGGATCGAGGGGTCCATGGATTTTACGTCTCGGGCTTGAATGGCTTTCGAAGCCGCTATTAAGGCACGATGCAGACCTCCCTGATCGCAACTTGAAAAACGGATCGGTGTTTCCTTCGCGGAAGACCCCGCGGCTTCGAGCAATTCGCTGAGTTCGACGGCTCCACCTATTGCCGGGAATTCCGTAAGGTCTGTCACGATAACCGCGTGGCGATCTGAGCGTCGCGCGACACTGAGCAGCCTGTTTTGGCCCTCATGGTCTCGTTCCATGAACGCAATTGCCGGATGGGGAAGCTCTAAACACTGATCGGAAACCGACATCGGCGGAGGCGGCTGATCGATACAGGGCTGAAAGCACGGAATCGGTCCAAAGCACGGGCAGCCCGGGTCTGAGCAATTGCCCCGCTCTTGAAACCAGTTGCCGGCGACGAGCCGCGGGCTCGTCGAGCCAAAGGGAAGTC
>CAYOAK010000138.1:0-10324 GCA_964401925.1 uncultured Bdellovibrionales bacterium
GCGCGCGATACCGAGCAGCGAACTCTTTCGACGGAGACGCGGCATCAACGAACCAGCTTCCCTCAAACACGGCCTTATTCTGAATGAGCCCGAAAGATTCGACGGAGGAAAAGCTCAGCGGCAGTCTCAGCTCTCTGGATTGGCGCGCTATGGTTTCGATCTCAGGCGTCAATCCAAGAAGCGCCACCGTTGCTGGACGTCTCCGGGAGATACGAAGGAGCAGCGCACGGAAATCAGAGGTTCCGGAATTGTAGGAGTCGGTCGACTGAATTTGAATTCCGTACGTTCCACTGAGCGACCCGAGAAGCTCCGCGATCCTCGTGAAACCTGCCTCGTTCAGATAGATGATCGAAACTCCCTTCGAACCGGAAAGCTTTTGCAGGTGCTGCAGATAACCCTTCACACCTTGTTCCGCCGTTAGATAATTGATGAAGGAGAAATTCCCGTCGGCGGCCGTCGTATCGCTACAGATCCCCACGCTGATCACCCCCTTACGCGTCGCAATCGGACGAATCGTCTGTGCCACTCCGGAGATGATCGATACGAGCGCCCCAACCTGCCGCCGTTCAATTAATTCTGCCGCTATCCGCGCTGAGCTTTCGAGCCCGCCCCCATTGTCCTCGAAAATCAAAGTCGGCGACGCTGATTCAGGCAGATCCTCTGCCGCCAGTAGAGCGGCGTTTCGAATCCCCGCTCCAAGCTCTGCCCACTCGCCGGTGAGCGGCAAGATGAGGCCAATTCGAGCGGGCTCCGCGAATACCTTTGACTCCCCAATCAACAGCCAGAGCGACGTAAACAACACTGCGCCGAATGGCACTCGACTGAGCGAAATGCCGATTCCCCGGAAAGCGTTCCCAGCTTTTGAGTGCATACCGCGAGAGTATTCTCGCTCTGATTGAACAGCAATCTCGGTTCGACCGTCCGGCTTCCTACGGTTCTGGCGCTTTGGGGATCGGCGTTACAGTCTCATTCCTGTTTGTGGCCTTTCCAATCACCAGCGGATATAAGCGCGCTCGTCTTTCAACCCGACCTACGCAGTAGTTGTGCATCGACTTTGCGGCGAATGGATGCAACTCCGTTGGCCGCTGCCAGAGGAGGTTTCCGTGTTCTGGTTTCCTCCCAATTGAGCAGTGTCCTTAGCGCGCGACGGGTCGTACTGCGACCGGCGCAATTGGGGCTCTGCCCCAATCTTTCAAATCGGCCGAACGAGGAGCAGCCAATCAATCTGCTCCTCGCCGATTTTTCGGGGATTTTTCGGGCCGATTTTTCGGGCTGAATATTTTCTTTGGTTCAATCTGGCAGTGACCAAACTCTCACTTACCCTCAACGATCAAACGGGCCGCTCTGATTGCCGCCATTTGCGAGGTCGCGCGTGCGCTGATTATCGAACGGCTCTTTGGCTTTTCCCGTCGGAGTCGGCGCGGCATTCTTCCGCCCATTCTCAAAGCCGAACCGTTCGAGATCGTCCGCGGAGGGAGCGTCCCGGACAGAACCGGAATTCTCGAACTTCGAGTTCCCCTTCTCCTTGCAGCCAACTAAGGCTACGACCAGTATCGCGACTCCCAAGCTTACTCGGAACATTTGTGCACACTACCGATCATCGGTACCGGACGAAAGATCCGCTTGCTAGCTCTCAAGCAAAGCCTTTGATACCTTCCCGCCCGCTCTCTTAAACTCCTCTAGCCGTCACCTCACTTCACTCTCCGCACCGAAGGAATCATCTTCTCGATGCGGAGGGGGATCTTCCCGGTTTTTTAATTCGTTCGCCCCTGCAGATCGACAGGATTGAGTGCCCGCTCGCTCACCCCTGTTTGTCTGAGGAATGAACGAACTATGCCTTTCTTACTCCCGTGGATCGTCACTTTACTGCTGCCAGTCAGTCTCACCCTTCTTGCCATGTATGTATCTGCGCTCTATGTCGTCTCGGTCATCTCTCGCGAGCTGACCTTGGATAGATCCGGCGTACTTCGGAAAGCCATCTTCGAACGCCTCGCAGAAGGCTGGCCACTAGCTCTTGCGCTGCCGTTCGCACTCGCGCAGATTCGTGTGTCGCGCGCCTTCTGGCTTCGCTGTGTCTGCTCGTCGGCCATGATTTTTTGTTTCTCCGCAGGGGCGCTGCTTCTGATCGATTGGCCCGACGTAAACTTGCAGCCTGCCGCCGCAAGCTTGATTTGGATGCATACGGGGGTTCGATATCTGCTGATGTTCTGCCTGGTCGAGTCGTTCCTCTCGCTGCTCCCATTCTGCGTCATTGCGGCGCTCTCCCACCACCGCGTGTTGAGCGCCGTTCGTGCCAAAGCAGACCGCTTCCGCCGGCCCGTAATGGTGCTCCGCTGGCGCCCGCGCTGGTGACACGTTGTTTTCCGATCCCTCTCTCGCAATCACCCAGGGCGTACTATTCGCACATCCAACGCCTTAGCCGTGCTATCCCCATGCTCTTCCAACATCCATGGGGTGCCTTGGCGACACGCCCGTGATAAGAGGCCGCCTCATGTCCTTCGAGAAAGCCTCACAAGAGCTCCAAGAGCTGATCGCCGTCCTAAAGATGCCGGGGGAGAAGGTCTCCGTCGGCTTCTATCTCCGGCGTCCTGAAACGCTCGCCGCCCTGGAGACGGCCGTTCAGGCACTCCAGCTCGTCACGAAGAAGAAAGCCTATCCAATTTCGGCGCCTGGAGTGATCAACACCCGCCGCGGACAGCTTTGGACTGATGATGAAGATCAACGCCTGAAAGCCGCCTATGATTCCGGCCGTACTCTCGACCAGCTTGCACGCGACTTCGGGCGAAGTGAGAGCTCCATCTCGGGAAGGCTGATGAAGCTCGGCAGAGTCTCCGGCTGGGATGACTGAGAGATGAGCTCGACAACTCTTCTCGTCGTATCATCGACGACGAACATTGAACTGCAACCGATCTTTGACCAGCTTGATCCGGCGCTCTCGGAGTCACGCCATCTCTTGATCCTTCGCCCCGGCGGACCTGTGGTCCGCGGCGCGGGCGTCACTGTTCTTTGTCCCCCGGCCGGACTTGATATCGGCGCCTATCAGAAGATCGCCTTTCAGTTCGCCGAAGAGCGGGGCTTCGAAATTATCTGCCAGCTCTCCGCCAATCTGCTGCCCGCAACTGCGGAATTAATCGAACAGCTCGAGCAATTTGAGAAAGCCACCGGAATCTCCGCTCTCTATGCGGCACGGCAAACAGCCTCAAGCGCCTCACATGAGTTCGCGCGAACTGCGCTCCGCTCCATTCACAATACCCTCGTCGGTGTTCCGCTCAACGATCTGCATTCGGCCTACCGGCTCTACCGGATGAAGGCCATCAGTGCCTTGCCGTACGGACAGAACTCCGACGATCGGATGTTCCTTATCGAATTGACCGTGCAGCTCGTCATAGCCGGTCAAGAGCTCCGTGAGTTTCGCTCCGCCTCTCCGCTCGAAATGAAACCCGCGGCCGAGATGTTCCGCTACGGCCGGCGAGTATTGAAGCTCGCGTTCCTCCAGCGCGTTCAACGCCTTGGCATCCTCTACGACACTCGATTCGACCTCACAGATAAGAACGTCCACTACGTCTCGAAGTTCGACTTTCCCTCCTCGCACTCCTTCGCGTTAGAGACCGCCAAGGAAAACGCGCGAATGCTCTTTCTCGGCTCCGGGCCCGCAGATCTCGTTCGTCCCTTCTCCGAGCGTTCAAAGCAGATCGCCGCGGTCGATCAATGGGTCGAACCCGAACTAGAGGCGCTCTGCAGCGAATCAAAGAGCTGCAATTTGGACGAGATGAAGTCCTTCGACTTCACCCGCATGACCCAGCCCTTCCACGCGGTTTATGCGCTCGACATCATCGAGCATCTGCGATCCCCGGAAGACTTCCTCTCGATGCTCCGCAACTCTCCCTCCACCGCACAGGCCCGATTAATTCTGACCACTCCGAACATCGCATTTCTCCCCGTTCGCTTGATGCTTTTCTTCGGCTATTTCAATTACGGAAAACGCGGCATCTTAGATCGCACGCATACCCGGCTCTTCACCTTTCGCTCGCTCCGCCGAATTCTGGAGCAGCACGGCTTCAAAGTACTCGTAGAGCGGGGCGTTCCGGCGCCATTCCCGTTAGCGGTCGGACGGAATTCTTTTTCTGCACTTCTCCTCGCGCTCAATCAGATGATCATCATGGTCAGTAAAGGCTTGTTCTCCTTTCAGATCTATGTTGAAGCTGACCCCTTGCCGACAGCGGCTGAGCTGCTCCGTCGCGCTGAAGATTCTGATGAAATGAAGCGAGCCGTTGCATGAAATTGCTCCGCCTGAAGGCGACAGAGGCCGCAATGTTCGGCCTCTTCGCGCTCTACGCTTTCTACTTCGTAAACAGCGTCGCCTTCGGTTGGTTCAATCCGCAGATCACAACTGATGACGCTCGCCAGCAAACCTTCCCGCTCTATCGTGCCTTAAACGCAGAGGCATTCAGAGGCGACCCGATTACCGAATCGATGATGGGATACCTCTCCCCGATTCATTGGTGGGTTTCCTACGCGATCACTTTGGTTACCCGATCGCCGGTCATGACCGGCCACGTCGTGATGTTCATTCAGCTGATGGGAACACTCGTCTTCCTTTACAAGCTCGTTGAATATCTCGGCGGCCGCGTTCCGGGCCTCTTTGCGGTCACTTGGTATCTGCATACTCGCGGCCTCCCGGCACGGATGACCGGCGGCCTCCCTCGGGGCTGGGCCGGACTCGTGCTCGTAGCGTTTCTCTATTACCTCATCCGGCGGCGTCACGGTGGCGTCCTGGCGGTGCTCCTCTTCGGCATCCTGACAAATCCCCCCGCGGCTTTTATGTGCGCCGCCTGCTACGGGCTCTTCCTCGTCATCGATGTGGCAAGGAACCGCCGAAGCGCGGAGTCATTTCAACCACTCGTTCGTTACATCATCGTCTGTCCGATTTTTGCCGCGATTGCCTATTTCAGTCTGCAGCGCCCGCCCGAATTTGGGCATATGCACTCGCTCGCCGAAGCGAAGGCGAACCCTGCCTTCAGCCGATCCGGCGGCCGGTTTCCGTTTGTTCCCCTTGCTCCTGTCTGGAAGGAGGTTCGGAACGCCGGAATGCAGGCATTCTTCCCGGATCGGCGGGAACGAAATGGCGACCTTTCCGATTATGTGACAGGAGCGCTCCTCGCATTCATCGTGCTGATCGCGATCTGGGATCAACGGGAGAAGCACGAGCTGATTCCGCTCGAGCTTAAGGTCTTCTTCATCTCGATCTTCACGATTTATTTTCTTTCACGCGCGTTCGCCTTCCACCTCTATGTTCCCGATAGGCACATCCAATTTCCGTTGAATACTTTTTGGATCATCGCAGGAACAATTCTCGTCTGGCGCGCATTTCACAAGGAGAACTCTCCTTGGCGGCCGACCGCTGCGCTTTTTGGGCTCGCGATGTTCCTGTACCTCTTGAATGGCTGGGCGCTCGGCGGAACGGCGAACTTCAACACGCACACGACCCAGCTCCAGCCGCTCTACACTTACATCAGGGAGAAGACGCCGATCGACTCGGTCATCGCTGGAAATCCACGGGACATCGACGGTGTTCAATTATACGCGATGCGCCCGGGCTACATTACCGACGAAACGGCGCACCCCTTCTACACCGGATTTTGGAAGCTCGTGAAGAACCGGCTGAAAGTTTCATTCCGGGCGTATTACGCACCAAACCTAAAGGCGTTTCTGCATGAGATCGGAGACGAGAAGATCGACTACTTCTACTTTAACCGTTCGCGTTACAACCCTGAGGTGCTCAAACGCGCGACCTACTCCCGCCCGTTCACCGAGCACGTGAAGAAGCTCGCGGCGAAAGCCGAGAGCGCAAACATCGCTCAGGAGCTCGCAGATCCGAAGTTTCGTCCTGCTATCGCGTTCGATGATGGCGACGGAGTTCTCCTCGACGTCAAGAAGCTTCGGGAGATCGTCCTTGCAGCTCCGGTGGCGTCGTTGGGGACCTGATGGACCCGCACTCGCCGATACTCTGGCTCTTGGGCGCGACCGCGTTCATCATTGCCGGCGCGCTGCTGAAGCCATCCTTGTCCACTGACACCCCGGAGAACCGAAAGCTCCTCTTTGGAACGATGCTCGCTGCGACCGCGCTTGGTGCGTACCTGCGCTTTTCCGTGCTCGATTTCGGCTTTCCGGAGCTCTATCACCCGGACGAGTATACGAAGGGGCGCGTTCTTGTCGGAATGTCGAAGCGGATGACCTGGAATCCGAATTACTTCCTCCATCCGTCGCTTCTCCTTTACAGCGCCAAGCTGGTCGCGAAGTGCTTCCGCATCCTCGATATCTATGCGGCAAACGACATGCTGCGCTATATTCTCGCCGGAAGATTCGTCAGTGCTACGGCCGGGACCTTGGCCATTCCGCTCGTGTTCTTGATCGGCGCCTCGCTCGATCTTCGCCGCAAATTCTTTGCCGGTACTCTCGCCTCTCTGGCCGTCGCCACGCTTCCGCTCCATCTGACTTGCTCACGCTATTTTAAGGAGGACGCGCTTTTCACCACTCTCCTCCTCGTTGTTACTCTGTTCTGTCTCCGCTTTCTGGCGACTCGACGCGTTCGTGAGATTCTCGTCGCGGGACTCGCCGGGGGAGTTTGCATGGGCGCAAAGTATACCGGAGGGATCTCGCTGCTCCTTCCATTTGCTGCCGCCTCATATGCGTATCTGGGCTCCGGAGTTACTCGCGAGCAGATCATCCGGTGGATCGCTGTGGGCGCGGCCGTCGGGGCTGCCGCAGCCATTGCATTCGTGCTCACAACTCCCTTTGCTGTTCTGACACCTTCCAAGTTTTTCGGAGGGCTGCTCTATGAACGAAATCACGTCCTGCGCGGGCATGGCGGAATATCGATTACCGCATGGGACCAGCTCTGGACCTATCATCTCTCGCGCAGCCTGCCGCGCGGGATGACGCTTCCTGTGCTGCTGGTAGCACTCCTTGGTGTGGGCCGAGCCCTGAGGCGTCGGAAGTCCGCGGATCTCCTGCTGCTCGTTGGACTGGCAGCATTCTACGGAATCGCCGAGTACGTGAAGGCGAAGCCGATGCCGCAGCCCGATCGTTACGCTCTTCCCGCAGCACTGTTTCTCGTTCTCTCCGGGGCGGCGCTCCTAAGCGAGTTGAGGCTGCGCTACATCGAAGCAGCCATGGGAGCGCTTCTCATCGTCCTGGCGTTCCGGCAGACCGGCTCAGTGCGTCCAGACACCAGAGAGAAGATGGCTCAGTGGATCCAGGCGAACATTCAGCCCGCGGAAAAGCTCATGATCGTCGGCCTTCCATATTACGTCCCCCGGCTCGCGAGATACGGTTACTCGGTTTACTACCTGTCCCCGGAGAACAATCGCCGCCACACGACGGTTGAGCGGCTTCGACTCTCCGACCGGCAGCTTCTCCTCGTCACGAGCCTTTCCTACGACCGGTTTTTCACGCAGCCAAAGGCTGACCAGGGGCTGCGAGAACGCTTCGAGCAGTACGCACAGAGCTTCCCGCTCCTACACGAGGAGAGCATTCCTGGCGGGTCATTTGGGTTTCACAATCCGACGCTAAAGCTCTACCGGCTGCCCGCACCAGCGAGCCCAGTCACAGCACCAACAGTTGATGCAACCGAAGAGGATGTTGAAAAGGATGATGTTCAGGGGCGCTGAGAGCGAGTCTAACGCTACTCCGCAGCCTCGGTCTCAGGAGCAGCAGTCGCTTCTTCGATGTTATCTTTCGCTGCCTTTACCGCCGCATCTTCGTCCGCTTGAGTTGCCTCTGCGGCCTCGATGACGACTTTCAGCTGAACTTCAACTTCAGCGTGCAGACGAATCTTCACGAAGTGCGTTCCGAGCTTCTTGAGCGGCTCAGTGAGCTGCACCTTCCGCCGATCGGTCTCGAAGCCCATGGAGGTGAGCTTTTCAGCGATATCCTTCGAAGTAACCGAACCGAATACGCGGCCCGCGGAGTTCGCCTTGAGCGAAAGCGTTGCTGTGAGCTCACGAATCTTTTCTGCTGTTCCTTGAGCACTGCCCTTCAAGCGACGCTTCTTCGCTTCGACTTGAAGCATCTTGTGCTGAATCTGATTGGCGTTCTTTGCGCCCGTCTCCAGCGCGAGACCACGCGGGATGAGATAGTTGCGAGAATAACCGGGTCGAACGGTAACGGACTCTCCGATATATCCGAGCCCGCCCACATCTTCCATCAGAATAACTTTCATCGATGCACCAATCGTAAGAATCTGGTCGTTTGAATATCGTCGGTGTGCGCTACTGCGGCGCCGGAGTCTCTTCGGGGGTCTCTGTTCCGCCAGCCGGGAATGTCAGTCCGCCATCAAGCGGCATCGTATCATCGAGCCGGCGTCCCGGTGCCCAGTCAGGTGCGTATGCGTCCTTCTCAACGATGAGATGACGCAGCACCGATTCGTTGATCTTCAGCTGCCGGTCGAGGTCCGCAACCAGGGTCGCATCGCCGGAGTAGACCAAGCAGCAGTAGATGCCGTGGGTTCTCTTGCCGATCTTGTAAGCCAATTCACGGCGGCCCCAGATATCGCGCTTCTCGATCGAGCCGTTGTGAGCACGGACGACCGTCTCAATCCGATCGATCTGAGCATTGACACCGGCTTCATCCATGTCGGTGGCGAAAACAACAACGGTTTCGTAGCGATAGCTTTTCATAGCGTCCTTCAAGAGGGCGAAAGACCTATCATCTATTCCCCCTTTGGAAAAGCTCTGCGGGCAAATTTCTGAGAGGCGCTCTCAAGACCACGTTGTACGATCGCCAAGGTCATTTCAGCCGCTAATTTCGTGGTTTCCTGCAACATTTCCCGATCTTCTGCAGCCGGTGCGCTCAGCAGCCAGCTGCTGATATCTCGGGCTGTCCCCGGGGGCCGTCCCACACCGATTCTCACCCGGTAGAACTCCTCACTGCCGAGATGCAGCGAGAGGTCGTCGATTCCGTGGTGCCCGCCGGAAGAACCTCCGATCTTTCCCTTCAGTGCGCCGACCGCGAGGTCTGCCTCATCCTGAATGGCGATGATATTCGGCAGCTCGACTTTGAAGTAGCGCACGAGCGGCACCGCGGCCTCTCCGCTCCGGTTCATGTATTGCAGCGGACGGATCAGTACGAGGTCGTCGCCGGAATCGCTCTTGGTGCGCGAGAACTGACAGCCGAATTTTTCGGAGACGCTCGGAGAGCCGAGCTTCTGCTGAAGCAGATCGAGAGTCCAGAATCCCGCGTTGTGACGAGTCGAGGAGTATTTCGCTCCTGGATTCCCAAGCCCGATGATACCCCACGTGGCCATCAGGGCTCCGGTCTAACTACTTCTTCGCAGCAGGAGCAGCCTTGCCCTTATCAGCAGCAGGAGCCGCAGCAGCCTTTCCGCCGGCAGCACCTGGAGCCTTAGCCCCAGCAGCACCGGCAGCAGGAGCAGCACCGGCAGCACCCGCCGCGGCCGCAGCAGCAGCATCGGCCTCCGGCACAACAGCTGTCGGAAGCTCCTCTTCGGCCTTCTTGATCATCGCGCTGACGACGCTCAGATCCGGATCGGTCATCAGCTTCGCACCTTCCGGAAGCACGACTTCGCCGGCGTGAATCGAGTGACCAATCGTAAGGCCGGAGACATCGACCGTCAGCCGGCTCGGGATCTTCGTCGGGAGGGTCATGATCTCAAGCTCGTGAACACTGAGGTTCAGGAGCGCTTCGCCGAGCTTCACCGCGGGGCATTCACCCACAACTTCGAGTGCGACCTGCACCCGAATCGGCTTCTTCTCATCGACGAGGAGGAAATCCATATGGAGGACGAGGTCGTGAATCGGCTCAACCTGAATGTCCTTAATCAGCGCGAGCTGGCCGTTCAGGCCTTTCGATTCGCTCTTAAATTTATAGAGCTGCCCCGTGGAGCGTCCCGAAATCTGCTTTTTGTAGTCCTGGGTGGCGAGGACAATCATCTGCGAGGGCTTCCCTTCGCTGTAAACTACAGCCGGAGTTCTTCCTGCGCGCCGCAGACGTCCGCCTGCGCTCGATCCCTGCTCGGTCCGTTCTTCAACCGGAATATCAATTGCTTCCATCGCTCACCGTGAATCTGTCTAATAAAAGGACGCGGAATCTCTCGAAATTTCGCGAAAAAATCAATACCCGGCGGTCAAAACGCCCTAATTCCTCGAATCGTCCGCCAACTCCTCGAAAAGTGAGCTGACCGAGGTCTCCTCGTTAATCCGGCGAATCGCTTCGCCCAGGAGGGGCGCTACTGTGAGCTGCACGAAGAGCGGGTCGTTCTGCTTCTCCAGTTTGGTCTGGAGAATGGTGTCCGTGATGATGATCT
>CAYOAK010000139.1:0-10274 GCA_964401925.1 uncultured Bdellovibrionales bacterium
TGGATCCAGGAAGGCATCGTCGCAGAGACGAAACAGCTGCTAAGTGAGTTTCCATCGGAGGCGAAGCCGTTTGCAGCGATCGGCTACAGTCACGTCCTGCAGTATCTTCAACATAATGATCCCGCGCGACTCGAAGGCGAGCTGTCAAGAGACACCCGCCGATTTGCGAAACGGCAATTTACCTGGTGGCGAAACCAACCCGTGAGGCTCGGCTGGCGGGAAATAGAATTGAATCGCGCGCTGCCGGAATTAATCCGCGACTTTCTTGAGACTCGCGGCGTTTTCAGCGAGGATGGCGTCTTCGTCACCCGTCTCGATGTGTCAGCCGGGGGCCGGTAACGACCCAGCGTCATCGTTTTACTGATTCTGGCGCTTGTTAATTCCCATCGGGGAACGGGGCTGGTTATGGCGACTGCCGCCCCAAGAATATGTGACAGGCCGAATCGAGGTACGTGTTTGTATGGTACAACTACAAGTTCTTGATTTTGAAAAACCGATCGTCGAGCTCGAGGAGGAGCTTTCGCGGCTGAGAACCCTCGTTGAATCGGGAGAGCTTGCAGTTGCGGGCGAGGTTGAGAAGGTTGAACGGAAGCTCGAGAAGACCCGGGTCGACATCTACAAGAATCTCACCGCTTATCAGCGCGTTCGGCTGTCCCGGCATTTTGATCGTCCGTTTACTCTCGATTACGTCGGGCGTTTCATCTCGGGATTCAATGAGCTGCACGGCGATCGCCTCTTTGGCGACGATCCGGCGATCGTGAGCGGGATCGGAAAGTTCCATAATCAGCCGGTCGCTGTCGTCGGGCACCAGCGGGGACGGACGACCGAGGAGCGGATCCGCAGAAACTTCGGAATGCCGAACCCCGAGGGCTACCGCAAGGCCATGCGGGTCTTTAAGCTTGCGGAACGGTTCGAATTGCCACTCCTGCTCTTTATTGATACTCAAGGGGCTTACCCCGGATTAGAGGGGGAAGAACGGGGTCAGGCCGAAGCGATCGCAAGGAATCTCCTTGTATTAGCCGGACTTAAGACCCCGATCATTTCGGTCGTCATTGGTGAAGGTGGTAGTGGGGGAGCTTTAGCTCTGGGGGTGTGCGACCGATTACTGATGCTGGAGCACTCCACATATTCAGTGATTACGCCCGAGGGTTGCGCAGCAATCCTGTGGGGGAAAGAAGAGGCTGAGAAAGCAGCCGAGTATGCGAAGATCGCGGCCGAGTCGCTTCAATTGACAGCGCAGTCGCTCAAGAGCTTCGGAATCGCCGATGAAATCATCCGCGAGCCCGAGGGAGGAGCACACCGGGATCACAAGCAGGCCGCCGAGTACGTGGAGACGGCGATAGCGAGACAGCTGAGTGCACTTACTGCGCTTGGCACAGAGGAGCTATTGAAACAGCGCTACCAAAAGTTCCGAAGTGTCGGAGCAATGTAGCGAGACTAAATTGGAAAACAGATGAGCGATAATAGAAGACCACCCGGTTACGTGTCTTTGACCATTCATGAATTGGCCTCCGGAGGAAAGGGGCGCCGGGGAAGTGGTCTTGAGTATGTTTACAGTCAAGACGCGCGCGGTATGGACGACAGTGTCCTTGGATCCAGCGCAGCGAAGGCAGTGACGAGCGGCGGCCGGCCCAGTAATGGCGGCGGACGTCCCTATCACGGACCGAACGCGGGCCAGGGCAACGACGGCATGCCGGGCAACAACGGCGGACGGCGCCGCAATCGCCGGAACAACAATAATCGGAACAATAATAATCGGCGCGGTCGCGGAGACGGGCCGATGTTCGGAGGCCGCGAGGGCGGAGACGGTGAGCAGGAGTGGAACAACAACGGCAATACAAATGCCGGTGTTTCCGACGAAAACTTCTCCGGACCGCAACATTCCCAACAAAATGGTGGAAATGGCGGCGCATACGCGGAAGAATCCTCCGGATTCGACGAGGAATAGATGGCGAAGGACGATTACATTGAATTGAACGGCGTGGTGAAGGAGTGTTTCCCAAACACGACCTTCCGCGTCGAGTGCGAAAACGGCCACGAAGTCCTCGCTTATCTCGCGGGCAAGATGCGGAAGTTTTACATCCGCGTCCTTCCCGGAGATCACGTCCGTGTGCAGATCACGCCTTACGATCTGACACGAGGCCGAATCATCCGGCGCTTCACGAAGCCGCCGACGAAGGATGATATTGCCCCGGAAGGTGAGTCCACCGGCTCTTAAGCATCAGGTCACCAGGCAGCATTTTCACGAAGAGAGTGAGAGACGGCGACGTCTCGAATAAGAGGGGTCAAGGTGCGTTACCAGCGCACTACATGACCCCCGGGACAAATCCCTAAATTAGGAGACCTCAGTTTTTGGTGCGCGGCGCCACTTCAGGTGTAGCTGCCGCCTTCGAGTTCGGAGGGACCGGCGTGGGTTTGACTGAACCAGCCGGCTGAGCCTTCGGGGCTTTCGGTTGCCGCTTTGCATCTTCGATGTCGTACAATCGAAGCTGCAATCGGAGGATGTCCGCCGCCAGCAATCGAATCTCCGCGTCAAGACCGCGTGACTGATCTGGCGTGATCAATGTGTATTCCACCATGGACGCTGCTGAAACCCGGCCGCTCTGGGTCAGCAGCAGCCCGCAGAGCACTAATACAAGTTTTCTCATCTTTGTCCTCAGGACACGCGAATTGTAGATCTTGGATGCGCATCCTCGTTGGTCGCCCAAAGAGGACACGCGTTAGAACATTGTTCGTCGCCGTCTACTCAGATGTGGTTGGAGGGAGCAAACCTCTAACGTATTGGATTTGATGGGCGGCGCAATTACTGGTGCATTAAAAAGGATGGAATGAGGGTGAGAGACGGCGACGTCTTAAAGGACGGATCACGCAAAGCTGCGGTCGCGATGCGTGATCCGCTGGGAAACCCATGAGTTCTATTTCGGAGGAGCTAACACTGCCCGGTTAGCGAGGGTGGAAGGCGCTGCACAGTGCAGGCCACCTTTCCGAAGGACGTCGCTGGTGTATTTAGTGTCCGCTGCCTTCCGGACAGGAACGCCGCACTAGGCGCTCCAAAATGCGTACGCGACAGTGGGAGCCGCATAGGCATTCCCTCCTCTCTCGGCATTGCTGCCCCACGTGTTGTTATTGACCGCAAGCCTGTGTCCGTCGCTAGGCACTGCGAAGGACAAAGCGGATGCGGTTGCGAGAGCTGCCTTTCTCCAGCCCTCACGGTTGTTCGCGGGTAACCCGGCAACCATCGTAAGTGCCGAGTTGTCGGCCTGATGATCGATGGCGAAGATCGAATCGACTGGTGCGTCGTTCATCGCCAGCATCAGGTCCGCTTGAGCACCGCCGCCGAGCGTCGAGTTATCGAATTCCACCTCGAGCATGGCGGGGAAGAGGCATCCGTCGGGCATCTCCACGATGCCGACAACCAGGAGGTGAACCCGCGAAGGTACATCCTTCGGGGTCGACGCTGCTGTCGATACTCCGCTCACGGCCAGCAGCAAACCGGTGAGCAAAGGTGCAATGGTTCGTTTCATAGGTAAACGGACGGAGGCCCGACAAGAGGTGTTGAGCGCGTCCTCCTTGGTCACCCAAAGAGGACGCGCGATTGAACATAGTTCGTCGCCGTCTGCTCAGATGGAATGTCAAAGGGATCGGAAGATCACAGGCAACTTAGAATATCTGGGAAACGGCGCAACCGTTCTGTGCAGAAAATATTTTGGGAGTAGTTGTAAGGGTGAGAGACGGCGACTCTCAATAAGGGCGGGCTGCGCTGGCACGAGCTTTACAGCTGCTCGTGCTCTGCGCAGCCCTGTGTGCTCGAGGGATACGCGGCTGGTCTGGTGCCCAAGGCGCCAGTACTTCAGCCGCGTCTAGTTTTCGCCCGGCCCAGTGCGAAGATTCGCCTGACGCAAGACGTTCGGAGTCGCAGCAGGAGCAAGCGGCATCGGAGCGAGGCTGTTCTGCGGGCTGCCGACCACGATCTGTACGGTGCGTCCGCCTCCACCAGTAGTGGCCTGATCGAACGCAGTGAAGGGGATGGCCACATTCAGATAGCCGATTTCACTGCCCGTACCGGTCAACTGCATCGCAGCTTCACGGCCGAGTAGCATGGTCATCGGCAGCGAGAGCTGAATTCCGTTCGGCGTCGAGGTGACCAGGATGCGGAACGGTGCCGGAGCTGCTGCCTGTTGATTGAGCATGCCGAGAGCGGCGATCAACGCAGCAGCATCCTGCTGACCATTCAGTCTGAGGCCGTTCGGCGAGGCGCACGCGTTCCGCGCGGCCTGCTGCAGGAAGCTGTGAAGTGCGTTCGGCTGTTGGCCAACCGGCTGGACGATCATCCGTCCGTCCGGGGTGCGGTAGCCAATCGCGGTGATCCGCGGCGGGCCTTGCTGTGCGTTGGCCGCATTCCCGAGCTGAGCGCCGCGAGCCGCGAGCGCGTCGGGAGCCGAAGCCGCGCGTGTGTAGAGGAACCCGTCGCCGTTGGCGTCGAGCCGCGTCTCACACTGGAGCTGCATATTGGAGGGCGTGGCGGGTGCCTTACTGACCTCCTGGGCGAAAACCGCGTTAGCCCCGACCATCAGGAGGATGGCAAGGACGGATGCCCACCAGAGGTGGGTGCGTCGTTTCAACATAGGTGTCGTACCTCATTCTGGCACGCTCGGACGGACGTACTACTTTTTTGCGCGTGCACTCTTTGGTCACCCAAAGAGCACACACGAGAGAAAACGATGAGAGAGTCGCCGTCTGCTCAGATGTAGGTGTTTAGAGATCCTAGAAAAATCGAATAAGTGGATTATACGGCGAACGCAACAGGTGTCTCGTTTGATACACGTCTTGGATGACATCAGCCCCCTGCCTTACTAGGATGCTCGCCGGTCACCCAATCCGGAGGTCATGTGGGCAAGACGAATACAGGCATAACAGCAGGCGGAAAGCTGGTCGCAGTTGGCGGAGAGCCCCTGAAAGAAGGAGAGCCGTTTCCACGCTTTAAGCTGACCGGGAACGACATGTCCGACGTCACGAACGAGAAGTTCCAAGGCAAGGTCCTCGTCGTATCGGCGGTTCCGAGCCTGGACACGAGCGTCTGCTCCACCTCGGCCCGGACCTTTAATGAAGGTGTCGCCAAGCTTTCCCCGGACGTCGCGGTTCTAACTGTCAGCCGGGACCTCCCTTTCGCGCAGAAGCGGTGGTGCGGTGCCGAAGGGATCGCGAAAGTCGTCACAGCAAGTGACTACAAATACCGGAATTTCGGCGAAGCTACGGGAACCCTCTGGAAGAGCGACGAGCTTCTCACCCGGGCGGTTTTTGTCGTCGGAAAAGACGGCAAGATCACTTACGTGGATTACATTCCGGAAATCTCAAAAGAGCCAGATTACGCTGCCGTTGAAGCGGCGGTGAAAGCGGCGCTATAGTTTCCATCCAAACAAAAAACTCCAACGGAGAATTATGAAAAAAATTATTGCACTGAGTCTCGCAGCGACCCTCTTTCCGATGACCGCATTCGCTGAAGATATCAACGAGATCTTCAAGAAGGTGAATCAATACGTTACCGAGCAGAACTATCCGAAGGCGATGGAAGAGCTGAACTGGGCGAAGAAAGAGATCGAGAAGCTCAACACTGCAAAGCTCGGAAACCTGCTGCCGAAGGAGCTGAACGGCTTCGTCGGCGATGAGCCGAAAGTGCAGTCTGCGATGGGTTTCAACAACATCGAGCGGAACTACAAATCTGCCGCGAAGACGATCAAGGTCTCAATCACCGGCGCGGGAGCTGATGGCGGAATGGGCGGCCTTGCCGGACTCGCGCGCATGGGGATGATGATGGGCGGAGCACAGCCCGGAAGCGATCAATTCCGTGTTGATGGCCGAACCGCGAATCTCGAGACGAACGGCTCGAATCCGGAGCTCACGATCTTTCTCGACAGCGGGTCGATCATGAAGCTGGAAACACAGAATGGCGTCGATGCTCCGACACTTAAGGCATTTGCCGAAGGGTTGAAGGTTTCGACCTTGGACAACTATCTCCGCGGAACCAAATAGTATTTGGCTCCGGCCTCAGATTTCGCAGACGCGGGTATTTGATAACGGACGGTAAAACGACCATATGCCCTCTAGGACTGCATAACAGCTCCTAGAGGGCGTATGCTTTTTCTAGCTCGTAAATTTGTCGCTACTGCAGCAGTTCTGCTGTGCTTGGTCAGCATCTGCTTCGCGCAGAACCAGCAGCCGCAGCGAAAGCGTGTCGTCACCCTCTCTACTCGAAATGGTGCCCAGTCGATGGGGAACCACAACCGGCTTCAGCGCTACATGGCTTCGGGAAGTGGAACGATCTACGTCCAGCCGCAGGAAGCGCGCGGCCGCCTCGCCTACCCTGATGAAAATCAGGAAGAGGAAGCAGAGGAAGAAACTGAGCAGACTGAAAGCTCAGAAGAAGCGAAGAAGTAGCCCCCTCAGGGGGCGGTTTTGCATTTGCAAAACCGGGGGTGATACAGACTAAGCGTTCACAGAATCTGCCGTTCCCGATCAGGGGACGACAAGAAAAGTATCGAAGTCCACTACGAGACGATTCCGTTAAATTCTAGGAATCTCTTCGCATTTCAGATTGTTGCCGTGAACGCTTACTTTTTCTCGTCTTCGGATTTGTCGGGAAGCCCGTCCGGCTTAGGGGGATCGCTCAACCCTTTGCGGAAGTTCCGAATTCCTTCGCCGAGAGAGGCGCCGAGCTCAGGCAATCGTTTCGGCCCAAACAGCACGACCACAACGATCAACACGATTATCCAATGTCCAATGCTCAGGCCAAACACGCGGCACCTTCGTCTACGAGGAGCTCACAATATACACCGTCTTTGTCAGGACGCTAGCCGCCTCTGCGGGCGTTCGGATATGAACTCGGGACCGCCGTGGTTCTCCCCGGACGTTTCGGGCGGTTCGTCGGCTGTTCGAATTTCGGGCTGATCTTCGCCGGAATCGGAGCACGCTGTGCCGGCCCAAGCTGTTGCGAGAACTCCGACACCATAAGCCCGAATGCATTGTGCTCGAACGGCTCGCGGGGCTGGAGCACTAAACAATAGGTGACCTCCTGTTGTGGAAGGACCGTCTTCTCGACCAAGCGCTGCCGCAGGCCGCCGAGGCAAACCTTTGCGGCACCGCCGCTCATCCGGGTCAGTGTCGTGTGATCGATATAGAGCATCTGCGAAGTATCGGACTGCTCTGCCGTGTTCAGCTCTTGATTCGTCTGCGTTTCATCGAACGCCGGTAGTGCGGATTCGAGCATGAACTCGCGGGCAGTCTCGAATTGATCTCGAGCAGTTGTCGGCTGAAACGTCCCGATCAGATTCACAACATCTTGAGCGACGTTGACATATTCTTTGTCCGGAATCCCGGTCGTCTTCGTCTCCTCGATCGTTTTGACATCGGGAACGTCCACGATCGTATCGGCGCTCAAGTAGCGCGAGATGAAATAGAAGATCAGAACGAAGCTGATCGGGATCTGCGCGAGAGAGATCAGCCGCCAGAAGTGGCCCGTGCGCCGGAACCCATCTGCCGCCCCCTGAAATTCGTCTGCGTGAGCCATCACCTGTTATGCGCCGGGATCTGTGGGGAATATTGTCGAATCGTCGGATTTTTCGGTATATCCATCACAGCAGTTCGCGGGAAGGGATGGAATCACAGATTAACCCAGAAACAGCCCCAAACCCATCGTTGGGCCGGGCGTCACAGGCTGAGCCGAAGGCGGCACGGCCGTTTGTTAAATGGGCCGGAGGAAAGGGGAGGCTCCTTCAATCGCTTCTCCAGCGGGTGCCGGAAAAATTCGGCACCTACTTTGAGCCGTTTCTCGGCGGGGGGGCGCTCTTCTTCGCGCTGCAGCCAAAGAAAGCGGTGCTCTCCGACATGAACACCGAGCTGATCACAACCTTCACCGTCGTCCGGGATGATGTCGAATCCCTCATCGAGCACCTCCGGACACACAAGCCGAATCGGCGTCATTTCCAGAAAGTCCGCGAACAGGACCGCCGTGCCGATTTTTGGACCTTCCCGGCGGTCGAACGGGCGAGCCGTTTTATCTTTCTGAACAAGACCTGCTTCAACGGTCTCTGCCGGGTGAATTCCGATGGGCAGTTCAATGTGCCGTACGGGATGTACAAAAATCCGAAAATCCTCGACGAGGTCAATCTCCGGGCATGCTCGAAGGCGCTGCAGAAAGTGACGTTGTCGATTGAGCCCTATTTGAACGTGCTGCAGAAAGCGGCGAAGGGTGATTTCATTTATTTCGATCCCCCCTATGTTCCGCTGACCGTGACCTCTTCATTCGTCTCGTATTCGGAGGACGGGTTCTCGATGACGAACCAGCAAGAGCTGGCCCAGCTGCTGTATGCGCTGGACAAGAAAGGAGTTCAGTTCATGCTGACGAACTCAAATACCCCTGCATCACACGAGCTCTATCGGGAATTCCAGATCGATCTGGTTGATTCGCCGCGCAGTGTGAGCGCCGACGGCTCGAAACGGGGCCCTGTCAAAGATGTGCTGGTTCGAAATTACCGATGACCGATCCTGGCGATAAAACCGGTTTTGGCGGCTCAACGCTCGAGACCCAGGTTTTTCGTTCGATTCCCGGAGCAACTAGGCCGCTATCAATTGGCGAGGAGGACATGAGCGGCGATGCCGCGCGGGACTTCGGCTTCGGCAGCTCGATCTCAGAACGGCCGACGACTCGCCTCTTACTTCGTGACGGAAGCTTCAACGTCTCCCGAGTCGGCTACAGCATCTTTGGAACGCAGAGCCTCTATCACCATCTTCTCACCGTATCGTGGGGTACTTTTTTCCTGACCCTGTTCGGCTTCTACCTCATAGCGAATCTCATTTTTGCGATCCTCTATTACTTAGCCGGACCGCATGCACTGGGGGGGATGGGATCAGTCGATGCAAGCGCGCGGATGGTGGACAGCTTCTTCTTCAGCATCCAAACTTTTGCGACAATCGGCTACGGCAAGGTTTACCCCGAGAGCCTATTCGCGCACGTGCTTGTCTCGGTCGAAGCGCTCTTCGGAATGCTTTCCTACGCGCTCGGCACAGGGATGATCTTCGCCCGATTCTCGCGGCCGTCCGCCCGCATACGCTTCAGTAACCACGCGATCATCGCTCCTTACCGCGGGATGACGGCGTTTCAGTTTCGAATCGTCAACGAACGGGCGAGTCAGATTTTGGATCTGCATGCGCGCTTAATTATGAGCCGGCTTGAGCTGGATTCGGTCGGCCTGAAGCGAAAATTTCACGGGCTCAAGCTGGAGCGTGATCAGGTGATGTTTTTTCCGCTCAACTGGACAATTGTTCATCCGATTGACGAAAAGAGTCCGCTTTTCGGGCTCACGAAGGAGCAGCTTGAAAATGCGGACGTCGAATTTCTCGTCTCGCTCGAAGGAACAGACGAAGCGTTCTCGCAGGCCGTGAATGCGCGAACGTCCTACAAGGCGAATGAGATCGTCTGGGGTGCAAAGTTCGTCCATATGCTTGAAGAGCTTCCGGATGGCTCGGTTCAGATCGACCCGAAGCTCGTCAGCGAGACCGAACCGATTCCGCTTTCATAAGGTCACCTATGCGACTTACTTTCATTGCGCTGATTCTGCTCCTGCTTCAGAGCTGCATTCACGTTCCGACTGCTGAGGAGCAGATCCTCGACCTTCAGACAAAAACCGGATTCTCCCCCCAACCGTCCGCCGATAATTCAGACGGAATGTGGCTGCAGAAGAATCACAGGGGCTACGCGGTACTCTTTCGACCGCAGATGGGCAATGTGTGGGGGCGGTATGCCGCTCGCATGGCGATGGGTGAGATCGGCCGCGAGCTTGGCCGAGTCGGGCAGTTCCTTACCGGCAGCTATCGCTCGGGAGTTGGAGGAGTCGCCGGAAGTCCGCTCGACCGCGCGCTCTCGGCGGTGATCGGACAGCCGCTGACATTCTATTTTGTGCTGAAACACGACAAAGCTGCAGCGCACCGTCTCGATGTCGTCAGCGATTTCTCAACGGTAAAGCCGGTTGACCCCGAGCCCCATTTCGCACGGGTCGGTTTCAATGCGGGCAGTATCTACACCGGCGACTCAGCTTTCGGGGCGCGAGTGACCGCCGACAAGGCGCTGATGGAACGTCTTTCGAACCTGCGCTCACAGTATATCCGTGTGGACGATAAAGCCGTCAGCTTCATCTTCGCGGGATCCGAAAGAGATTGGGCTGCAGAGATTAATGAAAGAGACGGATATCCGGCATTGATCAACGACATCGTCGAGATAC
>CAYOAK010000140.1:0-10228 GCA_964401925.1 uncultured Bdellovibrionales bacterium
GGAGTTTCGTCGGACAGCTCTCAACCACCGGACGCAGAACCTCCGCACCGGCTAGGTCGCGCAGCGACTGAGTTGAGAGGATCATCGCCGCGTTCTTCTTCCGCCACGTCCTCATCGCGGACACAATATAGGCTTGCGTTACCGGATGTTTAAAGAACAACCAGGCCTCATCGACGACGGCTATCTTGAAGGCTGTCGCTAGCGCAGGGTCATAGATGACTTCACCCGCTCGATGAAGCAGATAGAACAGCAGCGGCTCAAGCACTACGCCTAGCCTCTCCATGCCTTCAAAGTTGATGCACTGAAATGACGAGAACGAGACCGTATCAACGACGTTATCGAACCATTTCCCGTATTGCCCCCCTTCCACCCACCGGCGGAGATGATTGCCAAGGGATCGCGAGACCATGTTTGAAAGGGTCAGTAGTCTACGCTGGTCCGCATCGAGGACGTAGATGGAGCGAATCGCATCGAAGAGATCCTTCTCCGCTGCATCATTCATTCGATACTCGCCAGATTCCGCGAGCAATTTCACAAAGGAGTGCGAAAACTCGAAGTTCGCCGGTGTAGGAGGCAAAGAGAACGGATTGATCAGGAACGGCTCCTCGCCCTCCCGGAATGCAATGTAGGAGCCTCCAAACAACTTAGTCAGCCAGCGGTAATCAGGACCCAGCGTGAAGATCAGAGTGTATGGATTCATATTTCTGGGCGTGTGTGATCAAGAAATTCAGAAGGAACGATTTCCCGGTTCCTGTCGGTCCGAGGATGAGGGTGTGCCCGACATCCTGAACATGGAGATTAAAGTAGTAGAGCGACTGGTCCTCCGTCTCAAACTCGGCGAGGTAGTCCGCTCCAAGAAAATCATTGGTTCGCTCCCCCGGCGCAGGCTGGAACCAAGGCACCATGTCCGCATGATTCTCGTTCGTAACGACGAGCTTTCTCAGGTTGTAGGGGTGCCCTCCAGGCAGGGCAGCAAGGAACGCATTTAGACCGTTGTAGCGCTCCTCGTTCAGTGACCCATCGTGAGTACCAACAACCTTCATCACCTCCGCCGTCGCCCGTTCGGCCTCCTCCCGAGAGCGGGCGATGATTGTCACCGTGAGTGTGTACTGGCCAAGGGCCACATGCCCCATCTCCATCTCTCGCAAACAGTCGCCCGAGTCCTTGACGAGCGCCTCCTTTGAGTCGTCATAGAGAATCTCCCGCTCGCTTCTGTTCTCACTGCCAACTTGACTGAGAAGGCTCGCCTTCGTGTTGTGCCAATGTCTCCGTCTGGAACGGACGTCGGCCGCAGCGCGTGCACTGTCAAAAACATTCCATTCCGTCGAGATGACGAGATCCGCTCGCACTCGGATTAAATCTCCGAAGATGTTTGCGAAGCTCTGGAGGGGCGCTTGCTTGAGCGTGAGCGTTTTTATGACGAAGCCGTCAAGCTCAAGACGGTCTCGGTGGCACTCAAGCACTGAGTCCGCAGCAAGGTAATCCACATGCATGTCGTCCAGTAAAGGCACTGCAGCAGCTTTCAGTGGATCGGGATTGATTAGGCGCCGGTACAGCAGGAACGCTTCCTGTTTCGGCAGTAGCTTGCTGTTGAGATCCTCCCCCGTCTGCTCAACGAAGCTTCGGGCGGCGTGCTCAAGGCCGCGCAAAGAGGCATCGACTGTCTCGTTCAGAATCTGAATTCGCTTCTCTGCCAGGAACACCCGCTTGAGCGCCGCGATCGGCTCGCTAGCTATTGAGCGAAGCTGCTCCGCCAGACGTCGACTTTCCCAGTCCGGCCGTACCAGCACCACCATGAACGAATCAAAACTGTAGAGACCTGCCCCTTTTGCCTTGAGGTACGAAACGCGGTTGCGAACGACCTCCCGAACAAGGGGACTTCGGAAGTCCCCACAGGGGAGGTCTGGGTTCGACCGCTTGATGAAGTACGTGTTGACGATGAACCGAGCACCAAAAACACGTAGCGCCGAACATATTCTGGCTACAACAGCTTCCCGCGCTGCCGGTTCTTTGCACTCGGAATCCGGTCCTTGCAGACCGATGAAGACTCCCAACTCGCCGCTCTTCGTCATGAACGCATAGTCCGTGACAAAGCAGATGATGTTCAGAAGCGCGTTGAAGGCTTTACTCTCCAGGAAATCTCTAAAGAGTGTTTGAAGAAAAACCATGATCACGACCTCCTTTCTCGACCTCTATGGGCTCCCATTTCGCCGGATCGTACCGCTCACCAAAGCGCCCGCTGTTCAGAACGATGCGCATGATCTGGGGATCCATTCGTGTCGCGGCGCGAGCGCAAAGCCAGAGCACTGCAAACAGGACAAGGGCAGGCAGCAGTGCGTTTGAGAGCTGGAAAAGCGCAAACGATACCGTTAGAATGAAGAAGAACAGCTTTCTCTCAACACCCCAGATAGTGAGCAGCTTGTTTAGAGAGCGGTACACCGGCCTCCTCGTCGCGGGTTCTATGTGAACAGCCATGTAAGGAACTGAGTGGCTCCCATGGCTAGGCCACAACCGAACACGAGTCCTCCCAGCGCACGCCTCCCTCCGCCTTCTGAAAAGGCGAGGCTAAGCCCACCCACGACGATGGCGACAAGGCTGAAGCCACGCGCGATGGTGCCCGTGAAGATTTGGGACATTCGTGTCGCGGCGTTACTCCAAGGGTCGGATTGTGCGTAGGCCGATACGGCGAAAAGCATCATCAACAGGACCGGCATCGACATACGGATAACCGTCAACAACTTCGAATTCTTTCCGGTAGGAGCGTTTTGCATTAAACGATCCTCCTTACACGGGTGCGAAGAACACGAGCCCGCCGCGGGCCCGTTTGCTCTGGCAGAATCGCAAGCTCATGGAAGGACTCGCCCATGGAGTTCCGCTCAATCCCAGCCAGGATTCGGCGAACTATGTGGCGAGTTCGTGCCCTGCTTGTACAGAACGATGCGGAAACGTCGAGCCGACCGAGCAGTTCATCGGTGTTCGAGGTAGAACGCGTGAAATTAAGAGAGTCGGTCGTGGCCGCTTCCCTGATCTTGCTAGAATGTAGTCTCATTCGGGTCTGTCCTTTCTGGATTTGAAATCTGCGCCGAAATTGGTTCCGTCAGACGAACTGTCAGAACTCTGAACGTGGTCTATTGAGGTAAACGGAGATCACGTACAGCGATAGTGAGCCAAGGAAGAGACGATCGCGAGTAACGCGTTACCGCCCCAGGGGCCTGCGGAGAGGAAAGGTGACGCGTTATAATCACTCTCTTCATCTCTATGGAAACAGTGCAGGAAGTTCCAACCAGCGACGTTGCCCGATTGAAGGCGTCCATCATCAGTCTGATCAATGACCGCGGCGAGGATGCTGACAAACTGAGCTGCCTCATCGGCATGATTTTCGACCGATACCAAGGGAGTGAGCAGAAGCCTCTGCCGGCCTACAGCATCTGGAAGAGGTGTTGGGCAAAGGATGAGAGGGCTGCTCTTCCGAGCGATCGTGCCGAGGATTACAGGCTCCGATTGAGGGTTCGGACCGCAGTGCAGCGGGCCAAGCTGAAGATCAACGACTACTTCAAGACTCCCGCCGGTCGGAATGAACTGTTCAAACCGTCGATCGAACGAGGGACGTATCGCCTAGTCTTTCACTTGAACAGTTCACCGCAAACCGACCGAACCGGCGACATGCAAGTTGAATCGGATACCACCATTGGACTGCTTTGCGCGCTTCGCTCCAATTGGTTCAATAGCGAGCTGATCGCCGGTGCGGAGAAAGCGGCGCGGGCCTATCCGTTTCGGATCGTCGTCGCCTACAGCGACGGAGATCTTCAGGAGGAGGCAGAGCAACTCCAAGCCTTAAGTGCGCAATGTTCAGCGGTAGTCGTGGTTCCCATTCTTGATGAGTACTCCCGAGAGGCCAAAGACCTTCATCGGCCTTTTCTCTCGTTGATTGAAAAGAAGCACCCGGTGGTGTTCGTCGACCGCCGTGTACCTGGGTGCGATGCTCCGCTTGTTGGCTGCGACAATACGCGAGGCGGTTTGCTCGCAATCGAGTATCTCGTTCGGGAATGTGGATGCACCCGGACGCTCATCATCGGTGAATCAGGGTCGAGTGCGGCGCGAGAACGGGTTCAAGCGTGTGAAGACTACCTCAGGGATGCAGACGGTCGGATCACGCCAGAGGTTGAATGGATTGATATCCCGGAAGAGCGTGGCGGGTACGAATACATGAGCCGTCTTTTGGCGAGTGCAGAAGGCCAGGCTCTCCTGGATCAATTGGCTAGCGGAACGCGTGTTGGGCTTTTTGCAACAAACGATGCGTTGATTCGCGGCGTGCGCGCTTTTCTCGATTCGCCGAATGCTCCGAAGCTTCCAGCTCCACTTCATATGGTGGGATTTGACGGGCGTGAATTTGGGCATTTCATGCACCCTCCACTCGTTAGCATCAAACAGGATTTCTACGAGATCGGCCGAAGCGCAGTGGCGGCAGCAGTGGAACTCATCAAGCGGCGAGACGCTAATCACAAAGTCGGCCCGGTCGCCGATTTGTCGAAGAAGACCCAGGTCCAACTTCTCCGCCGTGATTCGCCCTGGCCGGAGGCATGATACCACCCCGATTTTACGATTGATTCGGTGATTGCTGCGCTTCTTGGAGCACATCCTCGCGCACCGCATTCATAACGGACGAGACCGGCCCGCTCCTTCTCACCTCTAATCCCTTCTTTTAGTAGTTGCTTCTCTGCGATGTGAAATCCCTCGCCGAGAAGCAGCGGTGGAATCAGGTTTTCTGCAGGTTTTGCCGACTCCTAACTCTCCGAACGTCTGGGCAGCTCTTAGGTGCGAACTCAATTGTTCGCCTCTGAGAGCTGCCTAAACGCAACCTCAATTTCCAGGAGAGTAGAACTTGTTAAAAAAAGAAAGAACCGCACCGAAAGCACCAGAGATTGTCCGGCAAGCCATGCAAGAGTGGTTGCCGTTTCACCTCTCCGACATCACCCAGAATGAGCTTGAAGAGGAACTCAAGCACTGCCGCGAGGTGTCGGTAATCGACGACCGTCCGTGGATCGTCACTCTCAGCCCCATGCCGGACGGCTCGTTGAACGTCGGAGTCAATCTCCACGATGTTTGGGATTGGGAGACCTTCGTCGTCACCCCGGCGTTCTTCGACCGGAGCAACCCGGTTCACGCCGACGCATTCGACGTCTGCTTTACGATCATCAAGTTCATGGCATCCGTCCCAGCCGGTACCGGGCACGAGATGATCTGTCGCTCAACCATGATTATGAACGAGAAGATCGATGACGCCGACGCAAAGGTGGACCAATCGGCCGACTGGCGGACCGCGCTCGAAGTCTGGTCGGCCGCAGCCTAGGCGAGTCAAATGTTCCGTTCGGCTTGAGAAGCGCGCCCAACACAAGAAAGGAGGAATCACCACCGCGCTTCTCGAATTCATCACGACAGTTCCGCCTCTTCACTAGACTCAATTGCCTTTCGGTCACGCGTTACTTGTTGCGAGAACCACAGCTGCCTCAGTCTATGGATGAGCATTGAGTTCATGAAAGGAGGTCCAATTCCACGATCCCAGCGCCCAATTCATCGCTGCACACCAAAGCAGCCGTTCTGACCGTCATTGAGGTTGCTCAAGAGCTGCGCTGCTCCAAGGCTCACGTCCACAATCTGATTAACGGCAAGGTTCGGGGTGTTCCTCCCCTTCCGTCATTCGGCTTGGGCCGACGCCGACTCGTCCGACGGGACAGTCTTCAGGCGTGGATCGAAAACAACGAGCGCACCGCCGGATACAGTATCATCCGATCGTCGCCAGACATTGACGCCGCAGGCGCATGAAAGGACATCATGCGAAGGCGGTATCAGAAAGGAAGTCTGAAGAGAGTTGTGGAGTTTGAATTGCCCATTGGTGGGAAGACGGGCATCGCAGGAAGCGGACCCTCGGAAAGGTCTCGCAGGTGGCGAAGGCTCAGGCGCAAGGTGAGCTTGATGCGATTCTTGCGCCGATCAATAGCCGGGCAGAATCCCCCTCTCCTTCCGCAAAATTGGGGAGTTCGTGACGAACGTACCTGCCCTTCTACCCGCGGAAGTGGAAGCGATCATCATGGGCGAATCGAAAGGGACATCTCTGGCTTCATGTTCCGCCGGAGTACCTCGTTGGACGGACCACCCCGGTCACATCGAATTTCAATCCTCAGTCTGGGGCTTTGGGGGTTCCTGTTCATGGGTAGTTTGAGCCGCCATACAGGCCAAACTCTTGCGCCGTATGTCCCATTAGTCACCAAGACGCCTGAAGCGCGGTCCTAATAAATGGATCGTCACCCAACTACAGAGGTCTCGATACCTATAGCGTTCGAAAAGCACTACCGTATCGGAGAGCTCGCGCGCATTTGGGGGTTAGGAAGGGAGACAGTGCGCAAGCTCATTAAGGACGATCCCGGTGTGATCAAAGTTCGACTGGGTAGGAAAAAAGCCCACACAATCTACAGCGTTCCGGAATCCGCAGCCCGTCGCATTCACACTCGCCTTCTAAATGCCTAAGACCGTCCACCCGGAAGCGCCATCAGCTTCGGCGTAGGCTTATCGTCAAAGGCGTCCTTAAGTATCCTTGTAAGTCGCGCTTGGCGCTCAGGGACCCAACGTGCGTAGTGCTCTCGAACAGTCTTCTCGTCGTCGCCGAGTAAATCAGCGACATCGGAAACGGGCACGCCGCGCTGGAGCAGAATGCGAGCGAAGCTGTGCCGAAAACGGTGTGGTGTGGGAGGCTCGTCAAACTTTCCAGCGAACTCAAAAACCTTGCCGATTTTGCGTCGCCACAGGTCGGTGACCGTTTCCAGCCGATCCGATTGACCGATCACGAATGGACGAACACCACAGCGCTTTGCACGTGCATTGAGCCGATCGCGTAACCAGTCGGGGATGTAGGCGAACACGTCGCCGCCGTTTTTCTTGGCACGTAAAAAGACCTCGTTGCCTGTGATGCGGCTCATGTTGAACAGACCAACGTCAGAGATTCGCAGGCCGGTGTAGACCATCATCCAAATGAAATCCTTGACGTCCTCCCCGGTCCATACGCCGCTCTCGCGCCCCGTCGTCCATGTCACCTCGCCTATCTTGTCGCAGGCCGCAATGATGCGTTGCAGCTCCTCGTCTGTGTAGGGTGCCTTGTTGGCAACGCGATTTGCGCCGATAGGAGGCTTGATGTCTGCGTTGACCGGATTCTCCTTCAGCCACTTCCGGTTCACGCAGAAGCGAAAAAACGCGCGCAGCGTGCCAAGCTGTTTTCCTTTCGCGCGGACGCCGAGTTTCCAACCGGCGTAGAAAGCATCCAGATCGGTCGGCGTCAGCTGATCGAGCATTACATAGCCCTGCCTTTCGGCAAACGCCTTCAGCTGCTTCGTGAACGTCTTGTACTTACGCAAAGTCGCGGCAGCAATCGCCGCCCCTTCTCTGTGGCTCAGAAAAACTTTGATCCCATCCTCGATGCCTATGCGGCCGAGCGTGGACTCTGTGGCAGGTGCAGCGTCTGAGACAACGTTTGGACTACCGTCCCAGGAATTCGCCTTCTCCCACTGCGCCGCAATTGCTTTTGCAGGCTCCCATTCCCACTGTCCAGTACTTTGCCGACGAAACTTTCGCGCGAGGGATCCGGAGGCGAAGATGGGGCAGGCACACCTCTTCCACCCCTTCTTTCGCTCCTCGAATTCTCCGGTTCTGAGTTCTTCCGGATGATGCGCTTTACAGTCGCGGCGGTGACGGCGATAGAGGCTCAGCATTATGCCTCATTGTACGCCGGATTGTCCGACGTTGCCCGATGGAGGAGTGATTTGAAGCTAACCCGCTGATTCTAAACTGGCGGTGAGGGTGGGATTCGAACCGTCAGCTGCCACTGCCTGTCCGTAACTTGAAGATTCTGTGTTCCCAAGAATGCCACAACTGCCAAGAATGTTGTGGCGCATTGCCCGATATTGCCCGATGGACATCAAGACGCCGAGCCATCAGAATGAAGAACGAGGCTGAAGCGAGATCAATACCATCAGGGAAGCTCCGATCCGTTCTCAGAGCCTCCCTTCGAAGCGTCCACGAAGTTGTCAGCCGCAACGCGCCGCTCAACAGCAACACGATGGCAGCTGCTCCGTGGTTCAGCCAGACATTGTGACTACATCGAGATCGTGAACTCGGCGATCGCTCGCGTGTCCTCCACGAACGCCTCCGCCAGTGTCGCAAGTTCACCATCCGGTTTGGGATTTCTCTCCTGCTGAAGTCTGCGGAAAAACTTCTCGCCACTCTTCTTCACGGATTCGATTAAGCTGAGAAATCTCTGATCGTCTCCGGTCAGACGATCTTTCGATCTGTCCGCCTGAGCGCTTAGGCGTTGTAGCTCCGTGGAAAGAGCACCCGCCAGGCTAGGGAGATTGCCCGACTTCGACCCATCAACCATCGCGCGTGCGCGCTTCTTCGCTTCTTCTACTTGAAGAACCATCCTCACCTCCTAGAAAACCAGAATCTGGGGCTTCAGCCCGTTCTACCGGCGGGATAGTCTAGGAAAATAGTAGGAAAAGCAATGTTGCAGAAGGCCCGGCAGAAGCTCACTTTTGCGCACGGGGTTACGGGCAAAAAGCTCGAAGAGGGGTATTTGCCCACTTACCCATATGGGCACCGACATCACCCCTACTTCACTCTTCGAGGTGCATTCCCATTGATGTCGAAAGCACGAAAGATGAGCTGGCCCACATGCGCCTCGTATTCCCGAAAGGCCTCAACATCGCCGTTCGAAGGCCGCTCAAGACCGGCCAGCTTCTGTGCCGCACGCAGGAACGCGTCCTTCTGGGCGAGCGCCGCAAGGAGAAGCCCTCGGTTGAAGATGCTGAACTGAATGTTGTGTCCAACGATGTCTGCAATATCGCGAAGCATCTCCGTGATCTCCCGCTTTTCCTCGTACTCAAGCAGCGTCTTCAAGTGGGCCAGCTTCTTCTTCCGGCTACCAATCTGCCGCTTCACTGGTGGACTCGGGAGCTCCTCTAACGGAAAGCTCGACCGGGGCTCAACGAGAGCGGGCTCTGGGAAGCGGTTTACTGCGCCGCGCTGGAGCGTGCTCGTCAGATCAACTTTCGAGACCGCGTTCGAACGAAAACTAGGTTTAGCCATACTCTCCTCCCCTACTCGTTCGCCGCACGTTTCTGTTCACCCACTTCAGTCCGCGTCATGCCGAAGAGCGATTCGAAGTTCTTCAGCCGCGTCTCGATCTCCTCAGCTAAAGCTTCATACTCGGCGCAAGCGCGCGAGTTGGCGCGGTAGTCGAAGATGGTCTGTGCCGCGTACGGTGCCTCTTCAATCGCAATCGTTTTGCTGATGTGATTTTGAAACCCGAGCTTGACCGTTTTCTTATTCGCTAAAGTTGCCCGGAACTCCTCGTCTACGAACTGAACGATGTCCTTTGATAACCTTGTCCGGACATCGACTTCGGTGAGCACAACGCCGAGCAGCCGTCCCTCCGCACCGAACTCTTTCACCTGTAGAAGATCCTGGACCGCGTCCGAGAGCGAGTCCATGGCCGTTTTTCCCGGCCGTGCAGTCAGGATGAACCACGGCACCGTGTTGTAGGCGATGACTGTAGGAGTCGTGAGGTTCGGCGCAGTGTCAACGAAGACGTAGTCGAACGATGACCTGAAGTCGTTCAGCGCCCGGGCAAAGTTCTTTTCCGGCCGGATGTTCGGCTGCCTCGCGATCACTTGATCCAGACTTTCGAGGCTCCGGCTTGCGGGCACAATGGCAAAACGCTCAGGAAGATGAACGACGGTTTCCTCACCATTCAGCACCGTCTTAAATTCACCCTTGATGACACACTCGCCCGCCTCAGCTTGGCCGGTGAAGATGTCGAACGTTGAGTGAAATGTCTCCTCCGGAACAGAGAAGGTTCGCGTCAGACCTCTGTTGTTATCGACATCGACTAGACAAACCGATCTCCCCTTTCGCGCCAGCGCAGCGGCGACATTGATCGTCGTGGTTGTCTTTCCCACGCCCCCTTTCTGGTTTCCGAAGGCGATGAGCCTTCCGAGTGCTGGTCTGGTCATGATTGAGATTTCCGAATGCTCAGGTACGGCGGGGTATGTGACCAGGTGGGTTAATACCACCTTACCCACATACCCACGGTCGCTACCGAGAGGATGAGAGAAGTTCGGAAGTCTCGCAACCGGGAATCTGCGTAGACCCGTCGGCGCGAAAGCAAACGCCATCTGACCCA
>CAYOAK010000141.1:0-10197 GCA_964401925.1 uncultured Bdellovibrionales bacterium
CTCCTGGCCGAATTCGGCTTCGAGATATTCGCCCGCGACGGTGGAAGTGAGATCGAGCCGCCCGACGAATTCTACGAAGGCGTCAACGGGGCAAACTCGCTCGGAAAGCTCGGCGTGTCATGGACCGTCACGGAGGCCCCTCTGATCATGCCTGCGCTGCGTCAGCGAAACATGACGGACCAGGCAATTTGCGAGACGCTGTTATTCCGGCTCGAATGGTGCCTCAGGGAATCGATGTTCGGAAGGCCGGTCGCGATCAGGGTCAGCTACCGGACGGAAAGCGGAAGGCAGGGCGTTTACGGTTTGTCGATATAGAAGGGAGGCAATCCGCCTCCCTTCGTTTTTTACTGCCGATCCTAGCGGGTGAATTTCTTATACTTGATGCGGTGGATCTTATCCGCTTCCGGTCCAAGCCGCCGTTTCTTGTCCTCCTCGTAATCGGAGAAGTTTCCATCGAACCAATGGACCTGACTGTCACCTTCAAACGCGAGGATGTGGGTCGCTACCCGATCGAGGAAATAACGATCGTGTGAGATGAGGACCGCGCAGCCAGCGAAATTCTGCAGAGCTTCTTCAAGCGCACGCAAAGTTGCCACATCGAGATCGTTCGTCGGCTCATCCAGCAGGATGACGTTTCCGCCCGATTTCAGTGCCATCGCAAGATGCAATCGATTCGTCTCTCCGCCTGAGAGAACACTCACCGGCTTCTGTTGATCAGGGCCTGCGAAATTGAATCGTGCGACATATCCGCGTGAGCTCACTTCCCGATTGCCCAGGAGGATCGTCTCCGAACCACCGGAGATGACATCCCACACGGAGCGCTTCTCATTCGGACCGAATCGATCCTGAGATACGTACGACAGCTTGACCGTATCACCGACGACAAACTCACCGGCATCGGGCTTCTCTTGGCCGAGAATCATTTTGAACAGAGTCGTCTTACCGGCGCCGTTCGGACCGATGATTCCGACGATACCACCTTGCGGGAGAGCAAAGTTCAGATTCTCGTAAAGCAACTTGTCGCCGAAACCCTTCGAGACACCTTTTGCTTCAATTACAACCTGCCCGAGCCGAGGTCCCGGCGGGATGTATATTTCGAGCTCGTCGTCCTTCTTCGCGCTCTCTTCTTGCAGCATCGTCTCGTAGTTAGCGATACGTGCTTTTGACTTAGCGCGACGAGCGGTCGGGCTTTGTCTGATCCACTCGAGCTCCCGGGAGAGAGTCTTCTGCCGCTTCGCCTCGACCTTCTCTTCAACTTTGAGCCGAGCTGCTTTCTGCTCCAGCCATGAGGTGTAGTTCCCCTTGAATGGATAGCCGTGTCCGCGATCAAGCTCGAGAATCCACTCCGCAACATTGTCGAGGAAGTAGCGGTCGTGGGTGACCGCGATGATCGTGCCTTTGTAATTTTGCAGATGCCGCTCGAGAAAGTAAACGGACTCGGCGTCGAGATGGTTGGTCGGCTCATCGAGAAGCAGGACATCGGGCTCTTGCAGGAGCAGGCGGCACATCGCCACGCGGCGCTTCTCTCCACCTGAGAGGCTCTTAATGAGTTGATCGCTCGGAGGGCAGCGCATCGCATCCATCGCGAGCTCAAGCTTATTCTCCAGCTCCCAGGCGTTTCGTTCGTCGAGCTTTTCCTGAAGGGTTGCCTGCTTCTCAAGCAGCTTGTTCATCTGATCGTCGTCGGTGACGGTTCCGAAGGCGTTGTTCACCTCCTCGAACTGCTTCAGGAGATCAACAGTCTCTTGGGCCCCCTCCTGCACGATTTGCAGAACGGTCTTCTCGGGATCGAGTTGCGGCTCCTGTTCCAGGTACCCGACCGTGTATCCCTTGGAGAAGTTCACCTCGCCGGTGAACCCCTGGTCCTGTCCCGCAATTACTCGAAGCAGGCTGCTTTTCCCGGCGCCGTTCGCCCCGAGCACCCCGATCTTCGCCCCGTAATAAAAGGAGAGCGAGACATCCTTCAGGACCTGCTTTGCCGGCGGGTGAGTCCGGCTCACCTTCTGCATCGAGAAAATAATCTTGTTTCCGGGCTCGCCAGCCATATCGCCTTACACTCCATCCTGAGTTTGCAAGCGGCTGAAATATCAGGATTCCCCGCCCAGTCCCACCGCTTCGGCGCGAATTAATCATATCGCGTATAATTAATTTGCTCCCTGTGGCTTCGGGCCCCCCTCGGACAAGTCCGCGTTGCCGCTCCGGAATTAATTATACGCGATATAATTATCGGGGTTTCGAGTGGGATGAACTTTGCACACAACCAGAGGAAATGCGTATAAAGACCAGACCCGAAAGGACGAATGGCAATTTTGTTGAAAAATCGTGGCATTGAGACTTCGAGCGATCGAGGCCTCCTTACCCTTTCTGCCCTTCTCCTTAGCCTCCTTATTGGGAGGTGCGGGCCCGGCTAACCTCCGAGGGAGGATTAGGTCTGAAGACCCTGCACCTGACGAAAGTCTGGTGTGGGGTTTTTGCTTTTTTAACGTCTGGATCGGGAAGAGAGGGAGGAACTGCCCCTCGGGGATTGATGCCCGAGGAGCAGCTATCATGAATGTTAAACCCGTAGACCCGACTCAATTCCGGCTTTTCGTCGATGGAATCGTCGAAACTCTTACCACGGCCGCCCACATGTCAGTCGAGGAATTCCGCCAGGCGATGGAGATGATGCCGAACTTTCGCTGCCGACTGCTGTTCGCGGTGTCGGCGGTGGTGAAGAGCGCTTCGGGGACGGATTTGTACTATCACGCCAACGAGCTCGAAACCGTGGCCAAACGTCTGAATGCCTGCCGCAATCCGTACGGCGGGCGTTTGGAGGCTGCGCTCGAGCGCGTTGCGGTGCCGGTCTAGATCTCGATGAACGCCTACGAATGGCTGGAAAACGCCGCCGTCGCCTTCTACGATGATATTCGGAAGTGGCAGGCGGCCTTTCCCGAATCCGGGCGCCGCGCGAAGCGAGTTTCTAAACCCCTCCATGGTTTGAAACGCATCGCAGTCTTCGAATACGGTGAGCCGACCCTGATGGTCGTCGGCCCGGTCATCTTCGAAGTTTTCGGCGGTGTCGTTCTACCTAAGGCGTTCCTTGTGGACGCTCAGGAGTTGCGGAAAGCCGCGTAACGATCTTTGTCCGTCTACAAGGGGCTGTTCAGCTAACCCGCTCGAACAGCCCCGCGCAGGAGGTTTTGCAACGGTGTTCTCGGTTACCAGCCGAAACACTCTTGTCTATGGTTACCAACCGTAGCTGCTTCTCCTCCCTCTCAACTCCCTGCTCATCGAGTAGTTGTCATGTCTTCTCGCGAAAGGACTTCGCGAGAGAGGACGAAATGTTCTTTGCCGGCTCCCTGCGCTCTCACGGATCGCGCGGAGCCGATAATGTATCCTTACAAATTCACACAAGCCGAAAGGCACAACCTTGATGACCCGCAGAACCTGATTGATTACTGCATGAAATTCCGGCGGGACCTCAAGGGGCTCGCCAAGAAAGTGAAAAGCTGGCGCAAAGCCAGCGTTCACTTTCCTCATCGGGAGTTTTATTTGGAACTCTTTGCCATGGGCTTCCTCGAGCCCTGGATCCATCCTGAAGAGTTCGGCCCACGCGGTGCGCTCGAAGCGAAGCTCGCATGGGCGATCGAGATCTCGCGCATGTGGCCGAGCATGCATCTCTCGACCTCGGGCTTTTCGCTGTTCCTCGAGCATTTGATGGCGGCCGGTACTCCCGACCAGATTCGCATGGTCGTGGAGTCGTTGTTGAGCGGCGAACTCGGAGCCTGGGGACTGACCGGCGAAGGATCCGGGACGGCGCCCCAAATCTCCGGTTTGAAAGCTCAGCTGATGCCGGACGGACGATGGAAGTTGAACGGCGCCCGTTGGTACGTCACCGGTGGTGTCAGCGCACTCTGGTTCATCCTGATGGCGCGCACCGGGGAATCGCTGGACGAGCTCACCGCGTTTCTCGTCCGCGCAGATACACCGGGCCTGACCGTGAAAGGCGTCGAGAAGGTCTGCATGCGCGGTTCGGAAACCGCGGAGGTAAACTGCGCCGATGTGATCCTCGGAGCCGAAGCGGTTGTCGGCGAAGTCGGCAAGGCGCTCGCTAAGGTGAAACCGAACCTGACGAAGGGCCGCTTCTACTTCGGGATCGGCGCACTCGGAACCGCGCTCGCAATCCAGGAGGCCGTCCCGCAATTTCTCAAGGACCGCAAGACGACCGTCAACGGAAAGATTGTCTTGATTTTGGATCTTCCGGAGACGCAGGAGAAACTCCGGTTGATCGCCGAAGGCGTGCAGCTGATCGAGTCGTTGTTCGCTGAGGCGATTGAAGTCGCTCTCAAAGGCGATGATCGGCAGACACACCTCGCATCGAGTGCCGCCAAGGTTCACGCCGCACGCGTCCTGAAGTACGTCGCCGATGTCGGCGCCGAGGCCTGTGGCGGCGCATGTGTCCTTGTCGAAGAGGAGATTTCGGACCTCTGGACGAGCGCGCAAGTGTACCGCGTCGGGGAAGGATGCGAGGGCTTGCTCGATAGGATGCTCGCAGAGAAGGGAAAGGCCTGCTTGCCGGTCATCTCCATGATGGCTCAGGTGAGCTTCTTCTTTTTCCGATGGATGCGGCTGTTATTCGGATTGTGGTAACGAAGTGGCCGTCGAGTTGCGCCGCCCGTTTGAGGGTGCTGCGGCACGGCTACCACTTCAACTACCTGGCATCTTTGTTTTGTCACGGCGATGTGTGCACATCACTCGCCGGGATTAGCGTTAGCAATCCTCTCTCGTGAACACTCAACCCAACCGATCCAACTCCCTTGCGATCACCAGGCGCTGAATCTGATTCGTGCCCTCGACGATCTGCAGCATCTTCGCATCGCGCATCAGCCGTTCCACTTCGTAGTCCTTCAAGTATCCCGCGCCGCCAAGAATCTGCACGGCATCGGTAGTTACACTCATCGCCTGATCTGTAGCGAAACACTTCGCTCCGCTGGCGAGCAGCACCTCTGAGATTTTCTCTCCCATGAGCTCCGCGGCCTCTCTCGTCATCAGGATCGAAGCGCGCGTCTTCATCCACATGTCGGCGAGCATGAATTGAATCCCTTGAAACTCGCCAATCGGCTTTCCGAACTGCACCCGTGTTTTCGCATGCGCGCGAGCAAGTTCGAGCGCACGGCTAGCAAGTCCGCACGCAGCGGCCGCGATGTTGATTCGGCCCGTGGCGAGTCCGGCGAGTGCAATTGAGTAGCCCTCACCGACTTTTCCAACGAGCCGCTCCTTGGGAACGACACACTCTTCGAGCGTGACCGTGGCGATCGGAGATCCCTCACAGCCCATTTTCTTCTCCGGCGGGCCGAAGCTCATCCCTTTCGCATCCGCGGGGATGATGAATGCAGAGATCCCGCGTTTAAGATCATCCGACGTCCGCGCGAAAACGAGATACTCATCTGCAAATCCTGCGCTCGTGATGTAAATCTTCTCGCCATTCAGAATAAACCCATCAGCATTCGCTACGGCCTTCGTGCGAATTGCCGCCGCATCAGATCCGGCCTCAGCTTCCGTAAGGCAAAACGCTCCGAGATGATCTCCATTGATCAGGCGTCCGAGTATTTCATCCTTTGTTTTCCCTGCTCCGAATAAATGAAGCAGCTTTGCCGTCATAAGGTGCACTGAGAGGTAGACCGCGGGCCCTAATTGAGCGCGTGAGAGCTCGAATATAAGGAGCGCAATCTCTGTCGGAGTGAGGTTACTTCCTCCTAGTTCCCCAGGGCCCGATGCGCCGGTAAGTCCCGCTGCGCCCATCGCCGAGAAGTCGCTTCGCTTGAAGTGGAGGTCTCCCTCCTGTGTGGCTCCGAGCACCCGTTCGGCAAATTTTCTAAATGATTCTGCGAACGTCCTGAGCTGCTCCGGATCGTTCGGTGCCAGAAATGCCGTGGGTTCTATATGTGCCATAAATCCCCAGTATCACTCGCTTAAACAATCCCGCAATTTCACGGGGCTCATTCGCGGTTTGTGGTTCTTCCTTATTAAAGCGCTTAACTTCATTCAACTTTCTGAAAATCGGTCAGAAATTTCTACCTGGACCACTGAACGGAAAGTGATTATAGAGCCCGCTAAATCGAAGTGTGTGTGGAGTCAGCTGTTTTTGCAGAGGATTCCTTCGATTCCGCGGACTGCCCCTAAATGGGGGCGAGCTTGTTTAGAAGGTCCAAAGATTCACCGCTTCGGAAGTGAATATGAAGCTAAGAAAACAGGAGGCATTGAGAGACAATGCGTAAGCTGAGTCTGATTGCAGCGGCATCCTTGCTAGTCCCGGTGGCAGCACAGGCTAAACCGCTTAATGAGCTGCTACTCGACAAGGGTGTCCTTGGCGCGGCAGAAATGAAGAAAGACGCCGGCCCCGCTCGGCTCACCTATGACAACGGCACGACACTCGAGTTTCCGTCCGCCGGCGCAAAGTGGCACATGAACCTGCGTACGCAGGCTGTGTACACTCTGACCGATCCGGATGAAGACAGCGGTCAGCCGACGTCGCATTCGTTCGATGCTCGTAACGTGCGGCTCGATCTTGGCGGTTCGGTGTTGAACGATGAGTTCAGCTTCCGGGTCACCAACGACTTCACGCAGGATACCGATACCGGTGAGAGCGGAAGCAAGCTGCAAGATGCCTTCATCGATTGGCATGCATGCCCCGAGTCCAATGTCCGTGCTGGTCAATGGCAGACAAATGCCGGCCGTCAGTGGCAGACAGATAACCAGTACCTCCAGTTCATCGATCGTTCGCAAATCGCGACCGCGTTGAACCTCGGACGGCAAGCTGGTCTCGGATATTACGGAACGCTCGGCGGAACATATTCGCACGGCCTCTCCGTATTTAACGGCGAATCAGTGACGAACGGAACGACCGAAGGTCAGAACGCTTCCGGAAACGACAACAAGCTGCTTGTCGTCTACAACGGCGGACTTGATCTGATGGATCACTACGATCGTTCATACGAAGGTGACCCCACGATGTCGAAGGGCTCCGCAGGACTCGGATTCTCCGCGTACTACGGACAAAACAATGTCGACCTCGCAGCGGGCGCTGGTATTCCGAGCAACGACATTGACCATTACGGTGCAACGGTCGACCTCGGATACCGCGGCGATGGCATGTCCCTACAAATCGAAGGATTCTATGATGGATTCGCGTTCGACGAAGATCTCCCGGGTGGAGAAGATCAGTCGAACAACTTCGGCGGATACGCTCAAGCTGGTATGATGCTGATGGAAAACGGAGAGCTCGCAGCTCGCTTCGGATGGCTCCGCAGCGACAACGAGACCCTCGCTTTCACCAGCGGGCTCCTCGGACGTCCGAATGCTCAAAATACCTACGAGATCAACGTTGTTGGTAACTACTACCTCAACGGCCACAACCTGAAGATTCAGACTGGCCCGACCTGGTTGATCCTTGATCCGGAAGAAGGCTCGAACACGACCGACTTCCGCTATCAAGTCGGTATCTTCGGCTACTTCTAAGAGAGATAGCTTGAAGTGGAGAGGGCTCGGGGTAACCCGGGCCCTTTTTTTTTGTGGCCCGCGCTCCCAGTAGAAGCTCTTCTCAGCCGGGTGGACAAGGTTGAGCCGAGCATGGGAAGTCAGTCCTTCCATGCCAACTCAACTCGACATACTTGTTATCGGCGGCGGCGTTCATGGCGCGGCTATCGCTTGGGAGGCGACGCTCCGTGGCCTTTCAGTTGCGCTGATCGACAAAGGTGACTTTGGCGGCGGGGCCTCAGCAGGGAACTACCGGATCATTCATGGTGGGCTGCGCTATCTCCAGCATGCTGACCTGATTCGACTCTTCGAATCTGTTGAGGAGCAGCGGGTCTTCAGAATCATTGCCCCCGAGGCGGTTGCGCCGCTTCCGTTCCTGATCCCTTGTTACGGAACCGGGATGCGCGGCCGCGCTGTGTTGAACGCGGGACTGACCCTCTACGATGTCCTCACTTTTTGGCGCAATATTGGAATGCGGCCGAAGGACCGGCTGCCGAATCACCGTCTGCTCTCGCCTGCTGAGGTGCTGGCAATCGCCCCGCACTTGGAACAGAGGGATCTTCGGGGCGGGATCGTGTTCTACGATGTGCAAATGCTCGCGCCGGACCGGCTGACGCTTTCGTTTATTCTCTCAGCTGAGAAGCGCGGCGCGATCGTGCGAAACTATTGCGAAGCGATCGGAGCGGAGATCAGTAAAGGCGCCCTCGGCGGCCGGATCGATCGGGTTCGTTGCCGGAACACTCTCACGGGTGAGGAAGTTTCATTCGCAGCGAAGCTCGTCGTCAATGCTGCTGGAACTTGGCGTTCCGCGGTTGCGAGCACGTTAATCGGATCCGCGACCGAGCCGTTCGTGTTCTCGAAAGGGCTCCAGCTCACCTTCCCAGCGCTCACGGGGGAGCACGCCGTCGTGCTGGAGAGCAAGTTTCGAGATTCCACCGCATACGTCGCCAAGGGAAATCGAAGCTATTTTCTCCAGCCCTGGAACGGCGTCACTATCGCCGGCACAGCGGACATCCTCCATACCGCCGATCCGGAGAGCTACCGCCTCAGCGAAGAGGAGATCTCGCTCTTTGTTCAGGAGCTCGCTGATCTCTATCCCGATCCCCGAATCACCCGAGCCAATGTGCTTGCGGCGTTCGGAGGCCTCAGACCCGTTACTCCGAGCGTTCGTCACCGGCAGAATGCGGGCAAGCTCGGGGACTACGGAAGCATCGAAGTCGCCCACCGCGATACGATCGTCGTTCATGCGAACAGCATCGGAGATCTGCAGGCTGAGAACCTGATCAGCGTAGAGGGCATTAAATATACGACGACGCGAAGGCTCGCCGAACGGATCGTCAATATCGGGGTCAGGCTTGCAGGGATCTCTGCGGGCCCGAGCCTTTCAAAATCCACGCCGCTTGATTTCCGCACCGTGGGTGCAGATCCTTCCGACGAAGAGATCGGACGAATCGTCCGTGAGGAACACGTCGAGAAAGTCAGTGACTTGATTGAGCGCAGGCTCGGATACACCGCGCATACTCCGCCGACTTCTACTCTGCTCGATCGCTGTAAGCGCATCTTCGATTCGTCGAAGGGCATTCACCGATCGGAGGCCGCCGCGCTGTGAGCGATGATTCGAAAACAATTCTCGGAGCCACTCCGGTAAACGGCGGTTGGAACTTCGGGTTATTTTCGGGGACCGCAGATCGGGTCGAGCTCGTACTATTTCACGCTCGTGATACGTCAAAGCCGGTCAAGGTCATCGAGCTCGAGCGCCGATCCGAGGAGGGGATCTTCGGGATTGAGCTGCGTGGCGAGATCGATGATCTCCTCTACGCCTTCCGCGTGCACGCTCCGAGGGACGCAGGAAAGAGGCCCGGAAAGGAGCCCGGAAAGAAGACCGGAAAGGCGAGTAGTAAAGAATTGTTCTGCGATGGAAATCGACTCCTCCTCGATCCCTATGTTCGGAGCATAGGCGCTGAATTTCAGTGGCAGAAGGGCGGGTATACTCCGGCGCTCGGCCTACTGGAGCGCCTGCGGCCTTTCGATTGGCAGGGAATCGAGAAGCCAAATGTCCCTCTGACCCATTCGGTGCTCTATGAGGCGCACTGCAAAGGGATGACGATGCTGCATCCCGATGTGCCCCAACGGGTGCGCGGAACGTTTTTCGGGCTCACCACGCCGGCAATTCTCGATCATCTGCTCTCGCTTGGTGTCACGGCTATTGAGCTTCTGCCCATTGCCTATCATCTCGACGAACAGTTGCTTTGGAAGCACGGCCTGACGAATTACTGGGGTTATAATCCGGTCGCTCATTTCGCTCCGCATCCCAGATTTCGTGTGGCCGACGATCCCAGCTCAGTGCGGGCGCAGTTCAAAACCTTTGTGCGCGAATACCACCGTGCCGGGATTGAAGTGATCCTCGATGTCGTTTTCAATCACACCGGTGAAGGTGATCTGTCCGGACCGACCGCATGCTTTCGGGGAATCGACAATAACGCTTACTATCGCACACGCGATGAAGCTCTGGTTGATTGGACCGGATGCGGTAACACATTCAACACCGATCATCCGCGCACGACGGAGCTCGTCATTGAAGCACTGCGATACTGGGCGGTGGAGATGCAGGTCGACGGTTTTCGCTTCGACCTCACCTCGGCGATAGTACGGCGGAATGGCGAATCCACTCCGGAGCACCCG
>CAYOAK010000142.1:0-1101 GCA_964401925.1 uncultured Bdellovibrionales bacterium
GGAATCCGAGAAAATCTTTGGCAAAGTGACAGAGCTCGACGGCGCCTTCCGCCGGAGTAGCCCGCTCCGGAAGCGGGCGCATCATCTCAAGCGGGTTTCCGCGTTTCGCGGTGAGGAAGTCGACCGTCTCCAGAAAGAGCTTCGCCTTCGAACCGAAGTGGTACTGAATGAGAGCGAGGTTTACACCTGCACGCTCCGCAATCTCCCGGGTGCTGACGGTGTCGTAGCCGCGCTCCGCGAATAGCCCGGCGGAAGCCGCAAGTAACAGCTCGCGGCTCGAGGGCTTTGGAGGCGCGGCAGGTTGAGATTGCGTTGCGGTCATATTAGAATAAACACTCGATTAAAGACTGCCATATCCGGGATCTTTGTCAATCGAATGATTAACATCACGTTTTTCCCCAAACCTTCGATAAAAGGCCGCTTATCCGTATGGACGGAAGCTGACAGCGGGCCTCGGGGGTGGCTCACTTTAAGCGCTTGGAAACTACCAGAGGCTATGGAACACTCCAAAAAACCAGAATCCCCCGGCGAACTGCTATGAGCTCACGTCCCACGAAATACATTTTCGTTACGGGAGGCGTTGTGTCCTCTCTCGGAAAAGGCCTCTCGTGTGCATCAATCGCAGCGCTCCTTGAGAGCAGGGGGCTGAGGGTGACGCTCTGTAAGTGCGACCCATATCTGAACATCGATCCGGGAACGATGTCTCCGTTTCAGCATGGTGAAGTTTTCGTCACCGATGACGGCGCAGAGACCGATCTCGACCTCGGCCATTAC
The DNA here is from genome assembly GCA_964401925.1 of uncultured Bdellovibrionales bacterium. Classification (GTDB taxonomy): domain Bacteria; phylum Bdellovibrionota_C; class UBA2361; order SZUA-149; family JADYYL01; genus CAYOAK01. The sequence goes on from CAYOAK010000142.1 coordinate 775, forward strand.
GAACGGTTCATCTCGACGAAGATGTTCCGGAGGAACTCCATCACTGCCGGTCAGATTTACGACTCGGTGCTCCGAAAGGAGCGGCGCGGGGACTACCTTGGTGGAACCGTCCAGGTCATCCCGCATGTGACGAATGAGATAAAGCGCCGGATTCGGGAAGTCGCGGAAGGCTACGACATTTGTATTGCTGAGGTCGGTGGAACAGTCGGCGACATCGAAGGTCTGCCGTTCCTCGAAGCATTGCGTCAGTTCCGTGCGGATATCGGCCGCGAGCACGTGATGTACATCCATCTGACACTCGTTCCGTTTATCAAGGCGGCGGGCGAG
>CAYOAK010000142.1:1111-10032 GCA_964401925.1 uncultured Bdellovibrionales bacterium
GAATTGAAGACCAAGCCGACCCAGCACAGCGTGAAGGAGCTGACCAGTCTGGGGATTCAGCCCGACATGATCATCTTGCGGACGGAACAGCCGCTCGACGAGAAGCTGAAAGAGAAGATCGCGCTCTTCTGTAACGTAGAGCGGGAATGTGTCGTTACAGCGATGGATGTGGAGCACATCTATGAGTTGCCGCTCGTCCTGAACTCCGAAGGGGTGGATTCTGCGATCTGCGAGAAGCTGAACATTTGGACCGGCGCACCGCAGCTCGATAATTGGAGAAGAGTCGTGCGCACGCTTCGCGCTCCCGATCGTGGCGAGGTAACTATCGGCATCGTCGGAAAATACGTCGACCTGACAGAGTCGTACAAGAGTTTGAATGAAGCGCTGACACATGGCGGAGTCGCAAACGACTGTGCGGTGAAGCTGACCTTCATCGATGCCGAGGAGATCGAGGAAAAGGGAATTACGGAGCAGCTCAAGTCCGTCGACGCGATTCTCGTACCGGGTGGATTCGGAAAGCGCGGCTCCGAAGGGAAGATCGCTGCGATTCGATATGCGCGCGAGAACAACGTTCCATTCTTTGGAATCTGCCTCGGACTGCAGATGGCATTCGTTGAGTTTTCTCGAACCGTGCTCGGTATCGAAGATGCGGCGAGCGAGGAGTTCATTCCTGACAGCCCGAACAGGGTGATCCACCTCATGGAGCACCAAAAGGGCGTCTCTCAAATGGGCGGTTCAATGCGCCTTGGCGCATATCCCTGCAGCTTGAAGGAGAACAGTCTCGCGCGTCAGATCTACAATGCGAAGGAGATCTCGGAGCGGCATCGCCACCGTTTCGAAGTGAACAATTCTTATCGGGAGCGGGCGGAAGAGAAGGGGATGGTCCTCTCGGGCCTCTCGCCGGATAAAATGCTCGTCGAGATGATCGAGATCCCCGGCCATCCCTGGTTCGTGGGGGTGCAGTTCCATCCGGAGTTCCTCTCGAAGCCGCTGGCGCCGCATCCGTTGTTCTCGAGTTTCGTGGCCGCGGGATTACGCGCGCGCGGCAGTCGCACTGCTGCCGAGGGCGAGGATTCCGGAAAGATCGTGATGCTCGATCCGTCGAACAGATCGCGCGCATCGCACTGAGCGGATTTTCATGTTGATCGGGGCAGCTCTTCCGAACGCAGTCGAGATCGTTCGAGACGGAAAGTTGTCCGTGTTCTGCGGCCCATGCGTGATCGAGTCGAGGGAACACGCACTGCAGCACGCGGAGCTGATCTCAGCGATTACACGGAAGCTCGGAATCTCGCTGATCTATAAATCGTCTTACGACAAAGCCAATCGCACCTCAGCCAAGAGCTTTCGCGGTCTGGGCATCGATGAAGGACTCCGAGTGCTGGCGGATGTTCGTTCAGCAATCGGCTCTCCGGTTGTCACCGATGTTCACTCGCCGGAGGAAGCTGAGATCGCCGGCAAGGTCGTAGATGTCATACAGGTGCCCGCGTTTCTCTGCCGGCAGACGGATCTGCTGCTTGCGGCGGGAAGTAGCGGGAAGCCCGTGATGGTGAAGAAGGGACAGTTCCTTCATCCGCTCGATATGAGCTTCTGCGCGGAGAAAATTCGCTCGACCGGCAATGAGAATGTGCTTCTTTGTGAGCGCGGCAGCTGTTTCGGTTACCGTGAGCTCGTGGTCGATTTCCGCTCGCTTGGCTGGATGCGTGAGATTGCGCCGGTTGTGTTTGACGTCACGCATTCCGTCCAGGTGATGGGCGGCGCCGGCGGAAGCTCGAGCGGGCACCGCAGGTTTGTTCCGGCACTCGCCCGTGCTGCGGTCGCAGCCGGAGTGGACGCGCTCTTCATCGAGGCGCACAGAGATCCGGCAAGTGCTCCCTCCGAAGGCCCGAACATGGTTCCGCTGGCGGAGCTCGAAGCACTGCTGACAGATCTAAAAGCTCTCCACGAGCTCAGTCTGAGCGGAAGATGAGAGCGCTCGCCGCGAACGGCTATTGGGGTGGCTATTGGCGGCATCTGACGGGGCTGCAGCGAGTTGCCCTCATTTGCGGATCGACATTCTTCGTCTATCTCGTCGGAACGGCGATCATGGCGTCCCGGGCGAAGATCTCGAACCGGAACATCACCTCCACAACGGAGTCGGTCGGAAACGAGCCTTCGCTGCTGCTGCTCAAGGACTTTTCCCGGATTATGCTGCGGCGCGGTAAGAAGAATCTCGAAGTACATGCAGCAAGCGGCAAGTTCCTCCCAGAAGAGCGCATTACCTACCTTTCGGAGGCCGAAGTGATCGTGCAGCGAGAGTCCGGCAAGCCGGTGAAGATCCGCGCGAAAAACGCCCGGCTGTTCATGGACGGTGAGCAGCTGAACCTCGCCAACATGGAGGGCGCGGTCGTCGTCGAGCTCGACGATGGTACATTGATCAACACTGAGCTCGCCAGTTACGACGCGGAGGCGCACCTGATCCGTGCTCCGGATGCTGTAACAATCCTCGGTTCCGGGTTCAGCGTCGACGGCGACGGGATGGAGATAGAGGTCGAGAACAACGTCGTGCATCTGCTTCGAGATATCCGCTCCCGGTTCGAACGCGGGGTGGAGCTTCCCAAGTTATCCGATCCGAACTAACCTGCGCCCTCAATGAAGCCCGCCACCGCCTCCCGCAAATACCTGAAGCCGTTCCTGCTGGCGGCGTTCGTGGTGTGCGCTCCGGATGGATTGAGCGCCGCGCCGAAAGCTCCGGCTGCTCCACAGGCGCCGTCGCCCGCGAAGACTCCGAAGTCCGGTTCGATTGAGTCCGCGATCAAGGGAGACTCGGGGCAGGACAATCTTCCGATGCTCATCCGCTCGGACAGCTTCCAGCTGGACGCGAAGAACCGGATCTTTCATTACCGCGATAATGTGGAAGTCGTGAAAGGCGATCTGACGATCACCGCCGATATCATGACGGGCAAGTACGACGAGTCGAGCCAACTCCGTGAAATGATCGCGGAGAATAACGTCGTTGTCACTCGCGGCGATCGATTGCGTGCGACTTCGAATCGCGCCGTCTATGACATTCCGAAGGACACCGTTGTGATGACAGAAGGTCCGGAACTGAATGACCGTGGAAATGTGCTTGACGCGGACAAGGTAACGATTCTCGTAAAAGAGGATCGCAGCTTCGCCGAAGGTCACGTTCGCGTGAAGGTCACGAAGGGGAATGAACAGAACAATCTAATGAAGTCGATGGGCGGCGGCGGAAAGAAAGAGACTCCGGCAGCGGCTGCGACCCCGTCGGGGGAAACTGGTGAAGCACCAAAAGCGCCGGCTGCACCTCAGGCCCCTTCTGCGCCTCAATCGAATGGTGGAACTTGAACGAGCTCCTCGTCTGTGAAGGGTTAGTCAAGACTTACAGCGGACGTCGTGTCGTTAACGGTGTGAACTTCGATGTTCATCCCGGTGAGGTTGTCGGGCTGCTCGGGCCGAACGGCGCGGGGAAAACAACCTCCTTTTACATGGTCGTCGGACTGGTGAGGCCCGATGAAGGGCTGGTCCGGCTGGGCGATAAAGATCTCACCGGCGAGCCGATGTACGTCCGGGCGCGGAGCGGCCTTGCATATCTGCCGCAGGAGCCTTCGATATTCCGTAAATTGAGCGTCACTGAGAATATTCTCGGTGTCCTTGAAGTTTTGCCGCAATACAAAGGCGACCGAAAGCGTCAGCTGTCAAAGGTCCGGGAGCTCGTCGGTGAGCTCGACCTCGGAAAGGTTGCGTCGTCGAAAGGATTTTCGCTTTCGGGCGGTGAGCGCAGGCGGGTCGAGATTGCGCGTGCACTTGCCTGCTCGCCAACATTCCTCTTGCTGGACGAGCCGTTTGCCGGAATCGATCCAATTGTTGTCGGAGAGCTTCAACGCCTAGTGAAGGGACTAGCGGCAAAGGGGATTGGCGTTCTGATCACCGATCACAATGTGCGGGAGACACTTACAATCTGCGACCGCGGATATATCTTGAGCGATGGAAAAGTGATTGAGCGCGGAAGTCCGGATCACATCGCAAATTCCGAAATCGCGAGGAAGTATTATCTCGGCGAGCATTTCCGGATGTAAGGAGCGGGGTTGATGAGGAACGTGGACCAATCGCCCTTTGGTGTCGCCCCTCTTTCCCCCAGTTTTCGCGGTGTAAGCGTGAAAGTGAGAATCCTGGCACTTTTGCTCATTGTTGCTGCCGCGACGCGGGGCGAGCTTGTCTTCGCGGAGCCGTCTGCGTCCACGCCGATGGCTGTAGGCATTGTGCTGCCCCTGACCGGGCGGGCTGCGGATGCCGGCACAGCGGTGAAGAACGGAGTGCTCCTGGCGCAGGAGCAGGATCCGGAAGTCGGCTCAGCGTTCAGGCTGATTATCGAGGACACCGCCTATGACGGAAAGGCCACGGTGACCGCATTTCAGAAGCTGGTTGATCAGGATCATGTCAGCGCCGTGATCGTTTTCGGTCATGGACCCGCTGCAATTCTCGCCCCGCTCGCGGAGTCAAAGCGAGTGCCGTTGTTCGCGATATCGGGTGAGGCGGCAGTGTCTCGGAAACGCCGTTATGTTGTTCGCTTTTGTACGTCGCACGATCGCTTCGCAGAAGTTCTCATCGGTGCGCTTCGTCAGCGGAAGATGAAACGGCTGGGAATAGCGAAATCGGATCTGGCGTACATGAATGCAACGCTGGAGGCGATGCATCCGTTGATGCGATCGGATGAGCAGCTGGAAATTGTGGAGAGCTTCGGCGCAGAAGCGACGGATTTCCGATCGACGATTGTGAAGCTTAAGGGGAGACAGTTCGATGCGGTCGGGTTGTTCATGAGCGAGGAGCAGATTCCGACACTGCTGCGGCAGGCGCGTGAGCTCGATTACCATCCGGCGGTTTTTGGAATCCATTCCTTCGGAGCAAAGGAGGCCATCATGGCTCTGCAGTCTGGCGCGCCCGGCGCGTTCTATCCGGCAATCGCCGTGTCCGATGAATTTCGAATGAGCTATCAGGCACGCTGGAAGAACGACCTGCAGCTTTCGTTCGCATCGACAGCGTTTGATCTCGCAAATTTTCTAGGAGAGTTGACGAAGCGAGGGAAGGGAGCGCTGAGCGCAGATCAGTTTATGGAGCTCGTGCGCACTGCGCCGGAGCTGGACGGCGGTAGCGGGAAGTTTCGGCCGGCGTTCGATGCGGAGAATGGGATTCGAGTAGAGTTTCCGGTGGTGGTTCGCCGGATTGATCGGTCCGGGGTCGTGGTTGAATGAAGGGCCCGTTGCGAAATGGCCGTCTCGTCCATTTTCGGGCCTCGCGCTCAGAGAGCGCGACAAACAAAGAGGCCAGTAAAAGAGGACAGTATTCGAATGAGCACCTGACCCGTCGATGAACGATGTGAGAAATTATTGGAAAAATCGAGTCCTCGAGAAGATTGTCTCCCATTTCGCGAAGCTCCCAAAACATACCCACTTTTCGACAGACACATGATGAGGCCGGGCGCCGAGGGGGAAGCCGAGGAGAAAAGGTCTTCGGATAAAATGAGTGTGCAAAAGCTGCGCCCGTTTCCCCCCGGTGTTCATCAAAAAGCGAGTGGGTCGGGGTCTGTTCTCTGTCTGAACCGGCGGAAACTGAGTAGTTTCAGCGAGTTCCGTGGAAGCGGGGAAAATCTCGACTTTGATTTGAGGTTATTGAATTGTGAGCCGATCTGTCACCTGAAGTGAACGGATGACCGATATGACTCCCGATAGGTTTTTAAGGCGGTATGGCGCTCGAGATTAAGCTTAGTCAGCGGCTGAGCCAGTCGTTGGTAATGACGCCCCAGCTGCAGCAGGCGATCAGACTGCTGCAACTTGGACGTGAAGAGTATCTCGAGGAGATCGAGAAGGCGCTGCTCGAGAATCCGATTCTGGAGGATATCCGCGAAGAGGAGCGTTATGTTCCGCCGGCTCCGTCAGAAGATATCAACGGCGGCACGGAGACGACGCAGCAGGCGGCTGAAAATGCGCTGCAAAAGCCGGAAGCGGATTTCGCAAATTACTTTGAGCTCTACAACGACTCGGTCGGGTCGAATTCTTACGCAAATCGCCGGAACGACGGCGAAGAGGAGCGGCCGTCTTTCGAAGCGAGCTTCTCGCCGCGCCAGGGTTTGACCGAGCATTTGCTTTGGCAGTTGCGCACTTCGGAACTCAATCAGAAGCAGTGTGAGCTGGCAGTCATGCTGATCGGGAATCTCGATCGGAATGGCTATCTCATGTTGACCCTGGAGGAGTTAAGCCAGGAGACGGCAGTTCCGATTGAGGAGCTCGAGCCGGTGTTGTCCGTGCTTCAGTCATTCGATCCGATCGGTGTCGGGGCGAGAAATCTCTCCGAGTGTCTCTTGATTCAGCTGCGGGCGCGCGGAATGGGCGAGAGCCTGGCGGCGACCATCGTTCAGCATCAGATGCCGCGCCTGGAATCGCGCCGGTACGAGGCGATTGCAAAGGAACTCGGAGTCGCGCTTGAGGAGATCTACAGCGCGACGCAGGCGATTCAACGGCTGGAACCGCGGCCGGGCCGGCCGTTTGTCGATGAGGAGCCGATCTACATCACCCCCGATATTTTTATCCGGAAGATTGAGGGTGAGTGGCGGGTCTCGTTGAACGAAGCAGGAATGCCGAAGCTGCGCCTTAGCCGGAGCTATGAAGGGGTGCTCGATAAGAAGGACTCCGGGCCGGAGAAGGAATATCTGCAGGAGCGAATGAAGAGCGCGAGCTGGCTCATTCGAAGCATTCAGCAGCGGCAGCAGACGATCCACAAAGTGGCCGAAAGCATCATGCGTTTTCAGAAAGAGTTCCTCGAACAAGGCGTGGCCGGGCTGCGCCCGCTAGTGCTGCGCGAAGTGGCCGAGGATGTGGAGATGCACGAATCCACCGTGAGCCGCGTCACGACGAATAAGTATATACACACCCCGCATGGTCTGTTTGAGCTGAAGTACTTTTTCAGCTCGGGCCTGAACTCTCAGGAGGGAAGTGTTTCCTCGGAATCAGTCAAGGAGAAAATTCGGAAGCTGGTAGCGGATGAGTCGCCGAAAGAGCCGCTAAGCGATCAGGCGATCGCGGATAGACTCAAGTCCGAGGGGATCGATATCGCGCGGCGAACCGTGGCGAAATACCGCGAGATGATGAGTATACAGTCCTCCTCAGCGAGAAAACGTCCATTCTAGCGGACGCCTGCGGAAATGATCGACGTGTCTAGGGGTTAACGTGGTGCCCGCCGTTCGTTCAGTCTGCCGGGTGCAAATTTGCAGATCTCTTTCCGCACGTCTGTGCTATTCTGTTTTTAGCCATTCACCCGCGAATGCAAAAGTTTGCAAAATACCATTCACCTTCTCAATTTCTCGACGGCGGGAATTTCTCAGCGGGACAATTCGTCTCTTGGTCAGCTGTTTCTAGTCTCAATGTAAACTGTGCGGGCGCAGGTTCTCTGCGGCCGCTTTCTTGGAGGAAAGTAGGATGATGACAACCCCAGAAATCAATGTGTCGGTGACGTTCCGGCATACTGAATCGACGGAAGCCCTGAAGAAGTACGTCGAAGAGAAGATTCACCATTTTCTGCCCAAATACATCCGGGCGCATGCGGACGTGCATGTCATCCTCTCCGTCGAAAAACGGGATCATCAGGCGGAAATAGTTCTGCTCTCCAAGAACTACGATGTCCGGGCCAAGGCAACGACTGCGGACCTCTACTCGGCGATCGATGAACTTATTGACAATACCGTTGCGCAGCTGCGAAAGCAGAAAGAGAAGATGACGGAGCACAAGTCACCGCCGACGGCAGAGCTGATCTCGTAGAATGGTGGCGGGTGAATTCACCCGCTCCCTTTCCAACTGATCTGGGCCGAACGGATCTGGGTCGGACTGGCCCGAATGAGCGGCAGCAGAGTTCCGTTCAGTGACGCAGATATTATGCGAGGAAAGGAGCTCTATATCATCGCCGGCATCTCCGGCTCGGGTAAATCGACGGCATTAAGCGCGCTCGAGGATCTCGGTTTTTTCTGTGTAGACAATCTGCCCGCACCGATAGTGCCGGAGTTTGTCCGGTATCTAAGCTGTGACCAGCCGCAGGCCGAAGAGAAAGGCAGATTCGCACTCCTGCTCGATTGCCAGGATCGCGAATCGGTCCGAACGGTGCTCGACGCGATGAAAAAGCTCGAGGCGCAGGGATTAAGTATCCATCTGCTCTACTTCGATTCTAGCGACGAAGTGCTCCAGCGCCGCTTCCGCGAGGCGCGCCGGCCGCATCCGCTTCTCGTGAAGCGAGATAGTGCGTCGTCAACAATTTCCGAGGCGATTGCCGAGGAACGCGAGATCCTGGCCGACCTGCGCGAGCATGCCACCTACCTGATCGATAGCTCCTCTTTTTCAGTTCACGATTTGCGCAAGCTCGTGACCGATTACGCCGGGGGCCGCTCGGAGTTGCTGCTGGTGGTTGAATCTTTCGGCTTTAAATTCGGCCTACCGACGGATGCAGACATGGTGATCGATGTGCGATTCCTGCCCAACCCTCACTTCGTCCAAGAGCTGCGTCCGAAAACGGGCCAGTCGGAAGAGGTTCGCAACTTCGTATTTCAATCCGGCGAAGCAGATGCGTTTCTCCAACGCTACATAGAACTCTTCGAGTTCCTGCTGCCCCGCTACAAACAGGAAGGAAAGCGCTACCTCACAGTGGCCCTCGGCTGCACCGGTGGAAAGCACCGTTCCGTCGCCATCGCGGAAACCTTCGCCCGCCAACTTGAAACCCGAGGCGAAAAAGTAATCCTTCGCCACCGAGATCTCGGCAAGGAGTGACCCCCCCTTTTTGTCTCAGAGACGGTGACAAGCGCGCGGAGGAGCTGATGCGTGAGCTGCCCTATGGGCAGCGGTCGGCGTTCAAATTTGGTCGTGGATGGTCATCCGCGGTGGATT
>CAYOAK010000143.1:0-9987 GCA_964401925.1 uncultured Bdellovibrionales bacterium
AGGTCAGCAGCAAAGTGCGGATGTGCGAGCCGTCGATATCCGCGTCGGTCATGATGATGACCTTGTGATAGCGCAGCTTCTCGATATTGAAGTCGTCCTTCCCGATCCCGCACCCCAGCGCGGTAATGAGCGTCCGGATCTCTTCGAATGCGAGCATCTTGTCGAAGCGCGCCTTCTCGACGTTAAGAATCTTGCCCTTCAGCGGAAGAATCGCCTGGTTCGTCCGGTCGCGTCCCTGCTTTGCGGAGCCGCCGGCGGAATCCCCTTCGACGAGAAAGATCTCGCACTTCGCAGGATCTTCAATTTGGCAATCCGCGAGCTTCCCAGGAAGCGCCATCGAATCAAGTGCGCCCTTGCGTCGAACAAGGTCGCGCGCGCGCTTTGCAGCTTCTCGCGCACGGGCAGCGTCGAGCGCCTTCGTAATAATGATCTTGGTAATCGGGGGATTCTCTTCGAAAAACCGCTGGAGCTTTTCGCCGAGCATCTGCTCAACGAGTCCCTTCACTTCGCTGTTTCCGAGCTTCGTCTTCGTTTGACCTTCGAACTGGGGCTCCGGCAGCTTCACGCTGATAACAGCGGTCAGACCTTCGCGAATATCATCGCCCTGAAGCGTTTCCTCGCCCTTCTTCAGATAGTTGTTCTGAACGGCGTAGGTATTGATCGCGCGGGTCAGCGCCGTCCGGAATCCCGCAAGGTGCGTGCCGCCCTCCTGCGTGTTGATGTTGTTCGCAAACGAATAGACCGACTCGGCGTACGAATCGTTGTATTGAATCGCCACCTCGATTCCGATCCCGTCGCGAGTCTCGACCATGTAGACCGGCTCCGGAAAGAGCGCCTGCTTCGTCTTGTTCAGATGCTGAACGAAGCTTTTGATTCCGCCTTCGTAGTAGAACTCCTGGGTCTTTCCGCTTCGCTCATCTTTGAAGACAACGCGAATCCCCCGATTCAGAAACGCGAGCTCTCTGAAGCGCGAGGAAAGAATGTCGTACTTGTATCCTTCGACCTCGGTAAAGATCTCCCTGTCCGGAAGGAAGTTCACCTTCGTGCCGCGGCTCTGAGTTGTGCCGACCTGCTTCAGCGGATAATTCGGCCCTCCGCGGGTGTATTCCTGGAAGAAAACCTTTCCTTCCCGCTTCACTTCGACACTCAGCTTTTCGCTGAGCGCGTTAACGACCGAAACGCCGACACCGTGAAGTCCGCCGGAGACTTTATAGGCTTTGCTCTCGAATTTTCCGCCGGCATGCAGCTTTGTCAGCACCACCTCGACCGCACTCACCCCCTCGGTGGGATGGATGTCAGTCGGGATACCGCGGCCGTTGTCTTCGACCGTTACTGAGCCGTTAATGTGGATTGTGACGAGAATCTTGTCGCAATGGCCGGCCATCGCTTCGTCGATCGAGTTGTCGACCACTTCGTAAACGAGATGGTGATAGCCCCGCTCGAAAGTGTCCCCGATGTACATCCCCGGGCGCTTCCGAACAGCGTCGAGCCCTTCGAGGACTTTGATCTTATCCGCTCCGTACTCCTCTCCAACCGTTGTCGAGGCGAGCTCCTCCTGAATTTCAGTCATTTTTTATCGGGATTAGCGGCGATGCCCAAGTGCGCTAGTAATAAGGAAAGGACTATAGACATTTTGGGCCCTTGGGGCAAATCGAAAGGCTGAGAAATACCAATGCGTTAGGACGTAAATCATCAATTCCTTGGCCGCTCCGCCGCCGGCGCGAAATACACCTTCTGACCGGCCTCAAAGTGCGCTCCCAGTTCAGGGGTGTTTGCAAAGGTCAGTGACTGCAGGGGCAGGTTCCGAAGATCAATATTCTTAAGGGCTTCGGCTGGGGATCGCCCCTGATCTGCGGCTGCCCGGTCCATCATTGCGGCGAGGGAGTAGCCGGAAGCGGCTTCAAAGAAGTAGGAGGAGGACTTCCAGCGCTTTCGCATGCGGCCGATGAAGGCGTCGTCAACCGCTCCGTAAACGAAGGCCACATCGGGGTTGAGCTCTGCGGCCGAGCGGAGAAATTCCTCATCGGCGAAGACATCTCCGCTGATGATTTTCGGCGTGAAGTTCTGCGCGGCCGCCTGCTTTAGAAAGGTGATCGCTTGGCCAACGAGCGTGATAAGCACGAGGCCGTCGACCTGCTGCGATTTCAATGCCGCGATCTGCGTCTTAAAATCCGTCTCCTCGTTCGCAATCGTTCGGATGATGAGCTTACCATTGCGCAGCCGCTTTAGGTCTTCGATCGAATCGAGCGCATCGCCGATGTCGATCGAAAGAGCGGCAGCTTGCTGAACTTCCCAGCGCTTGAACTGCAGATCGACATTTTCAATCATCTTTGAAAGCAGCGGACCGAAGGCGATAACATTCTTTCGCCCTTTCGCGAGCGGGTCGAAAGTTACAGCGACCATCGGAATTGATTTTGTCTCGCTCAGAGGAACTACGGCAGCAGACGGGGTGTTGCCCCACACGACGCAGATCCGCACACCGTTCTGATGGTACAGTTTCTCGACTGCCGTCACCGCGCTCTTTCCGTCGTAGCGGTGATCCTCGAAGAGAAATTCAGCAGCGCCCGGACCGTGCTCCTCCCGATACATCTCGACCCCGCGCTGGAAGGCCGTGCCCATTGCGCCGACCGGACCGCTGAGCGGAAGAACCATGCCGACTTTAAAATCAGCCGCTGCCGCGCACGGCAGCAGGGAACAAATGACGAGAGCCGCTAAGATGATTCGGACCATCCATGGACCTTAACGCAGGCGCGAACTAATCTCATCCGCAGATGAAAACCGCGCTTCGCTTTCAAGTTCTTGTTTTCGCGGTGCTCTCAATCGCCGCTCCTGACCTGGCGGACGCTCAACTCCGCGTCGGCGTCGTTCTCGGGCTCACGGGCGACCGCGCAGAAGAGGGCACCGGCGTCCAGAACGGCTTCGAGTACGGGCTCTCAAAACTCGACCCCGAAGTCCGGAAACTGATCGCCGTCGAATACGAAGATAGCTTCGGGCTGCCGAAGTTTGCGGTGCAATCTTTCAACGCGTTGCGAAACCGCGGACCGATCGATCTCGTCTTCAGCGTCAACGCTCCCACCGCGAACGCGCTCGCACCGATCGTTCACCGCGAGGGGATAACGCTCGTTACTATCTGCTCAGATCCGAAGGTGACCATGGGACACCCTAGCGTGTTTCTGTTTTTTGTTTTGCCGGAGAACGTCGCCGCCGCCGCGCTAAAATTCGTTCGTGAGCGAGGCTACAAACGGCTCGGCGCGATCACCGCCCTCTCCGAAGGCCGGATGGCCGTGCGAGATGAGATAGAGCGCCAGGTCCTGCAGACGCCGAATGAGGTTCAAATTACGGAGCGCGTGGACGTGAACGCCGAAGAGCGTGACTTTCGTTCGATTCTCACCCGGCTCCAGCACCGTCCCGGCATTGATGCCCTGCTGGTAAATCTATACACGGGGCAGAGCGGCCTGTTTGCGAAGCAATATCGTCAGAGCGGAATGAAGGTTCCCTACTTTGGCCTCGAGCTCCTCGGCTTGAAAAACGAGGTTCTCGCCGCAGATGGGGCGCTGAACGGCCAATCGCATATCGCCAGCTATTCCGGCCCTGAGGAGTGGCAGCAAGCATTTCTTCGGCGCTATCCGGGAAGCTCAACTTTCGCCGCAGCGAATGCTCATGACGTGGCTCTCCTCATCGGAGAGATCGCCAAAGCGAAGATTAAGCGGTCAGAAATCCCGGCGTTCCTTCACAGCCGAAAGAGTTATTCCGGCGCGCTCGGCGAGTATGTTTTGCGAGAGGACAACCGGTTCGACCTGCCGGCGGAAGTGCAGGTTATCGGCGAGTGAAAATGCCCTAGCACGAAGAGACGCTGCCCGCGTCGATTCGAAACACCTGAGCATCACCAAGCGAGCCGGCGAGAGCTGCAGGATCGGTGGTCGCGACGAAGATCTGACTGTTCAGCTCCAAGAGATAGTTCAACAGCTTCGCCCGGCGAGTTGCGTCGAGCTCCGACTCCACATCGTCGAGCAGCACGATCGGATCCTCGCCGCCGGCCCGAAGGAACTCCACGCCGGCGAGCTTCAGCGCCAGTGCCGCTGACCGGCTCTGCCCTTGTGATGCGATCTCGCGCATCGGCTTTGCTCCAAATCCCGTGTCGATCTCGAGCAACAGGTCATCCCGGTGCACTCCGAACGTGGTGCTCTTCCTGCGGAGATCCTTTTCGAATGAGCCGTCAAAGGCGGCCGGCAGATCTTCCGTTTCGAGAAACGCGCTCTCATATCCGCAGGTAATCGATTCGCTCGCGGGCGGAGTGAGGAGCGAACTGTAGATCTCTGCCGCCTGGCGGGAGAGTCTCTCAGCGAGGCCCTTTCGTTTCGAGGCGATCCGGCGGCCGTCCCCGATCAACGTCTCCTCCCAATGCGAGAGCTGTTTTCGAAATTCGGCCTTCCCGCCGCCGTCGAAGCCCTTCAGCAGAGCATTTCGATGTTTCAGTGCGCGCTGATAGCGCACGAGCGATTCGACATACTCGCGATCCACGAGCGCGAGCAGCTTATCGAGAAACTGCCGCCGTTCACCCGGGGCCCCTTTGACGAGAAAAAGATCATCCGGCGTGAAATCAATGACCTTCACCGAACCGAAGAATTCTGTCGCCGCTGTGATCCGGTGGCCGTTCAGAGACACCTGCCGCTTCGTTCCTTTGAACTGGTAACGAAGCTCCTTCGTGCCATCGGCCGTCTCGACAATGCCGGTAACGCTGGTCACTCCGGTTCCCGGAAGACGAGATATCAGCTCAGCCGATTTTCCTGTGCGAAACGAGCGCAGGTGGCCGAGCAGATAGATCGCTTCAAGAAGACTCGTTTTACCCTGTCCGTTTCGCCCGACGAAGAGATTGATACGAGCGGAGAACTCCAGCTCAGCTGCAGCGATGTTCCGGAAATGCTGAACTGACAGGCGTTGTAGTCGCAACTATTCGAAGCGCATCGGCATGACGATGCAGCTGTAGAGCTCATCCTCACTGCCGCGGAAGAGCCCGGGCCCAAGCTCGCCGTTCAGTTGAATCGTCACCTCGGTACTGAGCGGCATCGCATTGAGAAGCTCCGTTACGTATCGAGCGCTGAAGCCGATCGTGACGTCGTCCCCGTTCTGCTTCACACCAACTGCTTCAGTTGCTTCGCCGTATTCGGGGCTCGATGAAGAGATCGTCAGGTTTCCAGCGACAAGGCGGAACTTGATCGTCTTCGATTTATCGGTCGTGACGAGGGATACTCGCTTAACCGCGGCCGCGAGCTCAGCACGGGAAGCAAGCACCGTTGTTTTCGTCTCAACGGGAACAACTTGGCGGTAATCCGGGAACTGACCGTCTATCAGCCTGACTCCCATCGTTACCTTCCCGGCCTGCACCGTGAAGAAGCCTTCGGAGAGACCGACGTTTGCGGCCCCTTCTTCTTTCTCCAGCAGCTTCTTGAGCTCCTGAATCCCCTTACGCGGAAGAATAACGTTCTGCGTGAGCTTCAATCCCTCGGCCGGACGATCGATCATTGCGAGACGGTGTCCGTCGGTTGCCACGAATCGGAGGAAATCTTTTCCACCCTGCTGAAGCGCTTCAAGATACACGCCGTTGATATTGTAACGGGTCTCATCGATCGAGACGCAATAAGCGGTCTTATCGAGCATCTCGTAGAGCTTCCCGGCATCCACAGCGGTCGAAGCTGCAAGCTCGGTTCCGACCACCGTTGGAAACTCGTCAGAGGCGACGCCATTGATCTTGAACCGTGCCTGGCCCCCTTCAATCTCGACCCGGTTCCCCTTCGCCAGAGACATCGAGACGGTCTCGCTCGGGAGCTCACGGATAATGTCATAGAGAACTTTTGCCGCGACCGTGATCGAGCCTTTTGTTTTCACCTCGGCGTCGATCGATCCACGAAGTCCAATTTCAAGATCAGTTGCGAGAACTGAGAGAGTCGATCCGTCGACGATCAAATTCACATGCGCGAGGATCGGCATGGTGGTTTTCCGTTCGACGATCGTGCTTGTGAGATAGAGGAGGTGTGAAAGGGCTTCTTTGGAGACGGTGCACTGCATGGCGGCTTTCCTCAAAATTCAGATGCTACAACTCTCTGAGCGACGTCTGGCTATAACACCTCGTGCGAACGCCGCGAAGTGTTTTGGCACTTCACCTTACTGATCTCTTTCTTAATTATATAAGATCAGCAGAAGTAGTATGTAGGAGGTGTGAATGTGTGGAACATGCGAGCTAACTTTCTGATCCTGTTCGGATCGTGCTGTTGATAGTGTGGTCCCTTGGTGTTGATGAGCTGTTGGCAATTCGGCCTCAAAAGTCGGATTGATAACAGCCGCCTTTGATCGCTCGAAGTTACCCCCAGCTTCCCCCGCCGCGGGCCCGGAGTACCAACAGGCGGCAAGCGCTAGAAAAACAAGTTATCCACATCCTGCCTGCTTCCTCCAGACACAAAAAAGCGGGGAATTTGAGCGGAGAAACAGGGGGTTGGCGGGGTAAACCACCGGGGCAAAAAAGCCCCCCACAGGTTATCCACAGGGCGGAGTGATACATCCGGGGGATGAGAATACGGGGGCCGGACGAAGGAAGGAGATTGAAAGCCCAGACTCCTAGGAGTCGAACTCGTTGAGCAGAACCCCGATCTCTTTATTGAAAATCTCGTCAGCCTGCATTCGTTCATCCATGACGCGGAAGGCATGGATGACGGTCGAGTGATCGCGCCCACCGAAGAGCGCCCCGATCTCAGGGTAGGAGCAGCCGGTGAGCCGCCGGCAGAGATACATCGCTATCTGCCGCGTATGCGCGATGTTCTGTGTCCGCCGCTTTCCAAGGAGGTCACTGATACTTACGCCATAACGCTCAGCGATAGTGCGTTGAATGTATTCGGTGGTGAGATCGGGT
Source organism: uncultured Bdellovibrionales bacterium (assembly GCA_964401925.1). GTDB lineage: Bacteria > Bdellovibrionota_C > UBA2361 > SZUA-149 > JADYYL01 > CAYOAK01. Next base: position 6,905 of record CAYOAK010000143.1, read on the forward strand.
TTCGTTCTCGGGGTGTAGCCCTTCACCGCTTCTTCGGTGAGTGAGCGCGAGATGGGCTCGTTCCGAAGGGAGCTCAAAGCGAGGAGGCGTGTGAGTGCACCCTCAAGCTCGCGGATATTCGTATTTACACGCTCAGCAATCAGTTCTGCGACATCGCGCGCAACGAAAACACCGGCGGCCTCCGCCTTCTTTGAAAGAATCGCGACTCGCGTTTCAAAATCAGGGGGCTGGAGATCCGCTGAGAGCCCGCTCGCAAACCGAGTACGGAGCCGCTCTTCGAGACCGATGAGTTCCTGCGGTGTTTTATCTGAAGTGAGGATTACCTGTTTGTGCCGTTGATGCAGCTCGTTGAAGGTGTGGAAGAACTCCTCTTGGGTTCTCTCCTTTCCAATCATGAACTGCACATCGTCGATAATGAGGAGATCGAGTGTGCGGAACTTCTGCTTGAACTCCTGCATCCGGTTAGCGCGGAGCGCAGAGATGAGCTCATTAACGAAAGACTCGGAAGAGACCATCAGCACCTGCTTGCCGCGGCGAAGCGATGCGTTGCCGATGGCGTTCACGAGGTGGGTCTTTCCAAGACCGACGCCCCCGTAGACGAACAACGGATTGTAGGTCGCGCCGAGATTCTCGGAGACCTGAAGGGCTGCCGCGTGACTGAATTGATTGCAGCCGCCGACGACAAAATTAGAGAAGTTATAACGAGGGTTTAGATTTGGCTCCGCGCTGTTCCGCAGGCGGGTGCGGACACTTACCGGCCGCGCCGAAGCGGGCTCAGCATTTGCGGCACCGCTCCCTTGATTGACCTGATTGGGCGCTTTTCGCTGTAACAAGCTGTGCGCGACACTGCCTGCTTGCAGCGCTTCGTTCGGCGAGATCTCGAGATCGACTGTGACGCTCGACATCTTCAAGACAGCAGAGAAGGCCTGGGTGAGCGCTGTCCGGTAATGATGATGAACGTGCTCAGCGACAAACCGGTTCGGTGTTCGCAGTATTACTTTCGCATGCTGAACCGAGCGATCGATTCTGAAGAGGAGTAGCGGCTTGATCCATCCGGAGACGACCCGGCGATCGATCCGTTCCTGAAGTGTATTCAGAACCTCGGTCCAGATCTCGGGGAGCGTCCGCTCGGCAGCTTCCCGGTTGACGGCATCCGAGTCGACAAAAAGATTTACTGCAATCGCAGGTGCAGGTGATCCAGAGGGTTCGATCGTGTTTGCATGAACGTCTGCATCAGTCACAAGCCTCTCAACACCCGACATAGCACCACTACGTTTTGGATTTGCGTAAGGGGTGGCAACCTAGCCTCGTACTTTCCAGAAGACAAACACTGAAGCGCAACTTGAGTACACTTAAACTTGTTCTTTGAAGGATTCAGCTGCACTGCCGGAGAATTTGCGGGCACAAAAAAAAATCCCAATTCCGCTCTGTCTCCTCGCAGCTCACCTCGGCGTCCGGTCGCTGCTCACGAGCTGAGTTTTTCTGGGGGATTACTGATGTCAAGGAAGCGTCGTCAAAGATTCTCGGAATTCGGTCCGCAGCCCGGAGCGCTCGGCGGGCGAAAATGCAGAGGGAAGTATTCCCTCCGGGGCCGGAGGGCTCGGAGGGCCCGGAGGAACCCCACTCTTTTCCTGCTCTTTGATCCCCTTTGAGACGGAAGATTTTTTTGCTAGTTCCCTTACCCGATGTCTTCAGAACACGGGGTAAATCTCATCGCGAACGTGGCCGCCTCTGCCGGGCTGGCCGATCTTGAGCCGGTCTTCACGGCAACTGTCGTGGCGTGCGGCGTCCTCGCTTTTGCTTCGGCGGCCTCCCGCCAGCTCGCACAGGTTGGTGACGCTCATGAGCGGCTCATCCCCGTCCCCCGCTTAAGTGCGCGAAGTGTCTTCGAGGGGATCGTCGAGTTCGTCATCAGGATGTCTGACACGGTCCTGGGGAAAGAGAAGCGGCGGTATATTCCATTCTGCTGCGCGCTCTTTCTCTTTGTGTTCGCGATGAACCTCTTCGGGCTTATCCCGGGGTTCTCCGCCGCTACCGACGATGTGCCGATCAATCTCGGCCTCGCCCTGACGACGTTTGCGATGTACCACGCGGCCGGAATCAAACACACGGGCCTCGGGCATTACTTCCTGCACTTCTTCGGGCCGAAGTTTCCGGGGAAGCCCCTCCTTTGGGCGATCCCGTTCGTCATCATGTTCCGCATCTTCATGTTCGGTATTGAGCTGATCAGCCACGGCGTGCGTCCCCTGACGCTCTCGCTCCGGCTCTACGGAAATATGCTGGCGGACCACACAGTGCTCCTCGCGTTCACCGGGCTGGCGGGGAAGTTTCTGGTCCCGGTGATATTCTACTGCCTAGGTGCGTTTATCTGTTTGGTTCAGGCCTCAGTCTTTACTCTCCTGACGATGGTTTATATAAAGCTCGCCGTCGGAGAGGAGGAATCTCACGACCACTAGACGTAAAAACGAATTTCCCAATTAGTGAACCTTTAAGGAGTTTTGGAATGAGAATTATTTCTTCCCTGTTCGCGGTGTGCGCAGCGGTTGTATTGGCGGTTGATCCGGCATTCGCAGAGACGGTCGCAACGACCGGCGGATCGGATTTCCCGAAGTTCGGCGCAGCGCTCGGACTGGGCATAGCGGCACTTGGCGGCGCAATCGGTCAGGGCCGCATCATGGGCTCGACGGTTGAGTCGATTGCCCGGAACCCAGGAGCTGCCGGCCAGCTCTTCCTCCCATGGCTCCTCGGCCTCATCTTCGTCGAGTCGCTGGTAATTTACGCGATGGTTATCGCGTTCAAGTTGATCGGGTAACACCGGTTGATCATCGGGCCGCAGGCCCGGCAAAGAGCGGGCCTGGGGGCCCGCTTTTTTTTTCTCAATGCTCGGAGGAGATGTGCGACTGGGACCGCGGACGGCAGATTCAAACTGACCGACGACTACTCTTGGGTTTTATGGGGTGGGGGCTGGAGAACTTGAACTCGCTCATAGGTGTTTGGCCTGGACTGCGGCTGAGGATGCACGGGGGGCTGGCGGGGTGCAAGTTCTGCGGGATGGCGGTGGCGGGGAGGGCGGGGAATTCTTT
>CAYOAK010000144.1:0-9965 GCA_964401925.1 uncultured Bdellovibrionales bacterium
GGCCTGCGTTGTCGCTTGTTACGCGGAGAATAACATCGCGGTGGTCGGTAAAGAGATCTCCGACCAGGGCCGCGAGATGTCGTGGATCCGGATCGAGCGCTACTTTGACGGCGACGACGATCAGCCGCTCAGCGGCTTCCTCCCGATGATGTGCCAGCACTGCAACAACGCGCCGTGTGAGCCTGTCTGCCCTGTGTACGCGACGTACCACAACGAAGAGGGCATCAACACGATGGTCTACAACCGTTGTGTCGGAACCCGGTATTGCTTGAACAATTGCAGTTACAAAGTGCGCCGCTTCAACTTTTTCAAATACGACTGGCCCGAGCCGCTCACCTGGCAGCTCAATCCGGATGTGACGGTTCGGAGCGTCGGCGTGATGGAGAAGTGCAATCTCTGCCACCACCGGATCATGGAAGCGAAGGGGAACGCGAAGAACGAAGGCCGGCTGGTCCGCGATGGCGAAATTGTCACCGCCTGCCAAGCGACTTGCCCCACCGATGCGATCCGGTTCGGAAATCTCCAGGACAAGCACTCGGCCGTTTACGCCGACTCGCAGAACGAGCGAAGCTACAAGGTGCTCGATCAATACATCAACACCCAGCCCGGGGTCGTGTATCTCGCGAAAGCGAAGCACACCGGACAGATAGTTGAGCACGCCGCGATTAACAGAGCTGAGGACAGAGGGGAGGCATGAGTTCAAGCTCTCATCTTGAGCCGAAGATTTTTGACGAGTCCGACGGACCGGTAACGTTCGAGCGTATCGATCGCGATATTCTCGCGACGCTCCAGCCGCCGACCGCGGGCTGGTACATGCTGTTTCTGACGGCGCTCTCCTGTCTGGCCGTCGGCATCTACTGTTGGTCGAACCAGATCCTGAACGGGATCGGCCTCTCCGGAAAGAACAACCCGATGGGTTGGGCCGTGTTCATCACGGACTTCGTTTTCTGGGTCGGCATCGCGCACTCAGGCACGCTCATCTCTGCGGTGCTCTTTCTGTTCCGCGCAAAGTGGAGAGTTCCGATCTATCGCCTCTCGGAAGCTATGACGGTTTTCGCCGTAGCGACGGCCGGACTATTCCCGCTGATACACTTGGGCCGAGTCTGGTACTTTTACTGGCTGCTCCCGTATCCAAACCAGCGCTACCTCTGGGTGAACTACAAATCACCCCTGCTCTGGGACGTATTTGCGGTCAGCACCTACCTGACGATCTCGGTCTGCTTCTTCATCACCGGCCTCATTCCGGACATTGCCGCGGCGCGGGATCGGGCAACGGGTTTCAGGCGTATCCTTTACAGCGTCACCTCCTTTGGCTGGCGCGGATCGGGAACAAACTGGCGCCACTATATGGCGGCCTACGGCTTCTTCGCTGCACTCGCGACGCCGCTCGTCCTTTCAGTTCACTCAGTGGTTTCCTGGGACTTTGCGATGTCGATTGTGCCCGGATGGCATACGACGATCTTCCCGCCCTACTTCGTCGCCGGCGCGATTTTTTCCGGCCTGGCGATGGTGATCACGATCGGTATTCCGCTCCGCAAGTGGTTCCACATGGAGCCGTACCTGACCACCTGGCAGTTCGAGAAGATGGCGCAGCTGATTCTGTTCACCGGCAATATCGTCACGCTCGCTTACGCGACCGAGTTCGTTATCGCTTGGTATTCGCAGAATCCGTTCGAGCAATATCAGTTCTGGTTCCGGGCGTTCGGAAGTCAGAAGTTCTACTTCTGGATGATGGTGTTTTGTAACTGCATCATCTCTCAAACGCTCTGGATCAAGCGGCTGCGCACGAGCTTCACGTGGCTGTTCATCGTTTCGATCTTCATCAACATCGGGATGTGGTTCGAGCGGTTCAACATTATCGTTCAGTCGCTCTCCCGCGAATATATGCCGTACACCTGGGATAACTATGTGTTCACCTGGAATGAGCTCGGGATTACTCTCGGCTCATTCGGCTGGTTCTTCACGTTGTTTCTCATCTTCATCAAGTTCTTCCCCTCGGTGTCTTTGACCGAGGTGAAGGAAACTTTGGCTCCGCCCATGAGGGAGAACCACTGATGTCTGCCACGCTTGTCATCGCCCGGTTCAAGTATATTGACGACGTCGTTCACGCCGTGGAGAAGCTCCGCGACGATGGGGTCGACTTCGAAACGTACTCGCCGTATCCCGACCACCACATCGAGGAGGAGCAGTTCAAAAGGAAGAAGCGGAGCCCAGTGCGAAAGGTGACCCTGGTCGGCGCGATCACCGGATGCTCGGCAGCTTTTTTGATGACGACCTGGGAGTCGATCGACTACCCGATACGCGTCTCCGCAAAACCGTACCTTTCCTATCCCGCGTTTATGATTCCGGGATTTGAATGGACCGTATTATTCGGCGGACTGTTCAATCTCGCGGCCATCTTCGTATTCTGCCGGATGCCGGCTTTCCGTTTCCGGCCCGGTTACCGTGGTGAATTCAGTAACGGCACTTACGGGATCACGGTGAAGACGACTTCAGAAAAGTCGGAAGAGATGAAAAAGCAGCTCCATGGACTCGGAGCGCAAGTGGTCGAGGAGCAGTACACACGTTGATGAAAACATTACGTGCAATACTCGCGTTAGCGGTAGCCGGAGCAGGATCTTCCTCGGCTCTCGCCATGCCGTGGGACGTCGACATGTATCGCCAACAATCGTATCTCTCGGGCGAGCTCGCGCGCTCACCCGTGAAGGGGACGATCCCGGTTGGACACAAGCCGTGGAGACTCACAAACGAGGAAGCGGCTCAGAAGCTCACAAATCCAATCCCGATGAGCGAGGATTCGCTCCAGGTTGGAAAGCGGCTCTGGAGCACGAACTGCACCCCGTGCCACGGTGCGACGGGGAACGCGAAGGCGCCTGTCGGACCGCAAGTCGGCGCGCCAGATATCACCGCCGCGTTCTATGCCGGGAAGGCGGAAGGCTCGATCTACGGAATCATGATGAACGGCGGCTCAAGCATGCCGCGTTACGGATACAAGTTCTCGGAAGAAGAGAGGTGGCACATCGTGAACTACGTCCGGCACCTCCAGGGGAAGGGATATGGGTCTCGGTAAGCCAAACATCTCGCTGGCGGACGTTCCGGCAATCGTTACGGCAGGACCGCCTAAGTTCTCTTCGACAATGAAGGGAGTTCTCCTGGCGCTTGTCGTCGTCGGACTCGCGAGTTTCGCATTTGCGCTGACCGGCGATCCGAAGCGCGCCTGGACCGTCTTCCAAGTGAACTTCATCTATTGGCTCGTGCTTTCCGGTGCGTCTAGCGGTTTCTCGGCGGTAATTCAGATCTGTAATGCCCAGTGGGCACGCCCGCTTCAACGGCAGTTCGAAGCGGCAAGCGGATATTTCCTCTTCGCTATCATCCCCCTCGTCGTCATCTATCTCTTTCACGGATGGGAGCACATCTTCGGCTGGGCGCACCAAGAGGTGCACGGCAAAGAGTTCTGGCTCAGCCCCAATTTCCTGTACATCAGAGACGCAGCCGCAATCCTGCTCCTCGTTTGGGTAACACGCCGTGCGATCGATCTCGGACTTCAGCAGGATCTGATCGCGATCCGCAGCGGACTGACCGGAGTTGATAAGGAAAAGCTTACACGCTGGCAGGACAAGCAATACGAAAAGCTCGTCCCAGGATGGGGAAGCGATCCGCGGACTGCGATCCGGCAGACATTTTCGAAGCGCGGCGTCATGTCGCCGATCGTCGTGATAGTCCATGCGTTCATGCTGTCGCTCCTCTCCTGGGATCAGATTATGAGCGTGAACCCGCACTGGTTCTCGACACTGTTTGGCCCGTGGTTGTTCATGAGCGGTATCTATCTGGCGATGGCTTGGGCCGGAATGGGTGTCTCGCTCTCCCGAGCATCACATCCGATCTACAAGCAGAAGATCATCCGGCCGACGCTGCATGATCTCGGAAAGCTGATGTTCGGTTTCGGCATCTTCTGGGCGTACCTCTTCTGGGCGCATTACCTGACGATCTGGTACGGAAATCTTCCGGAGGAAACCGGCTGGGTCATTCTGCGGCTCCGTCTCGAACCGTGGCACACGCTCGCCTGGTTTACGCTCTGGTGCTTGTTTCTCTTTCCGTTCCTCTTCGGGCTCTCAAGGGACGTGAAGCAGATTCCGCCGCTCCTCTTCTTTGCAAGCGCCGTAGTTGCCACAGGGATCTGGCTGCAGTTTTACATCCAAATCGTGGCGGAGAGCTTCCCCACGACGATACCGCTCGGACTACTTGATCTGGGAGTGACCCTTGGATTTGCCGGAGTCTTCGTGCTTCTCGGAATGCGTTATCTCGAAAGAGTTCCGCTGATTCCGTTCGGGGATCTGTATAGGTAATTTTACTGGGACCGCGGACGTCCCCGTCCGCTTTCCGGTTCATGCATTCGAGCATTGATTGAGCTCTGTTCTGCTGCAATTACTTGCAAGCGGACGGGGACGTCCGCGGTCCCAGTAGGCCGGGTCTCCTCTCAATTTACATTTCCGCCTTCCATCAATAGAAGAGCGGCGTGTCATTTACCCTCAAGTCCACAGACGGCGCTGCGCGAACGGGCGAGTTCTCTACCGCCCACGGGACCTTCCGCACGCCCGCGTTCATGCCGGTCGGCACGCAGGCCACGGTCAAAGGCGTCTCCCCCGTTCAACTTCGAGAGCTCGGCGCACAAATCGTCCTCTCGAACACTTATCATCTGCACCTTCGCCCGGGGGATGAGCTGATACGGGACCTCGGCGGACTCCATGCATTCATGGGTTGGGAGGGGCCGATTCTTACGGACAGCGGCGGCTTCCAGATCTTCTCTTTGACGAAGCTCCGAAAAATCACCGAAGGCGGTGTCACGTTTCAGTCGCACATCGACGGCCGCACGATTCAGCTGACACCCGAAAAAGTCGTCGAGATCCAAGAGAATCTCGGCGTTGATATCATGATGGTGCTGGATGAGTGCCTCGGATTTCCGGCGGCGCGCGATGACGTCGCACGCTCCCTTGAGCTGACATCCCGCTGGGCGAAGCGCGCGCGCGGAGCGAAGAGGAACGCGGCGCAATCACTCTTTGGAATCGTTCAGGGTGGAATGTTTCCGGATCTGAGAGCGATCTCAGCGCAGCAGCTCCGGGAGATCGGCTTCGATGGCTACGCGATAGGCGGACTGAGTGTCGGGGAGACGCCGGAACATATGTTAGAGATGGTGGATGCCACGGCGCCCCATCTACCGGCGGATCATATCCGCTATCTTATGGGTGTCGGGACACCAGCCGATATCGTTCAATCGATCGCGCGCGGCATCGATCTGTTCGATTGCGTTATCCCGACCCGCTCCGCACGCTTTGGGCGGCTCTACACTCGCTCCGGCTCAATCAATATCCGAAACACCGTTCACCGGCGCGACCCGCAGCCGGTTGACGAGCGTTGCGCTTGTTACACGTGCAAAAACTTCACGCGCGCCTATTTGAGCCACCTGGTGCATGCACAGGAGGTCCTCGCCGTTACCCTCTGCACGATTCACAACCTGTTTTTTTACCAAGAGCTGGTCCGGGAAGCGCAAAAAGCGATCTCAGAAGGGCGGTTTTCAGCCTTCCAAAATGAGTTTCTGAGCGGTAGAGAAGGGGACCCGGCAGACCCGGATCTGGGCACCCTTCCATTGGAGTAGTTCTTGACGCGTAAAGTCCTCTATCTCGTTTTTGCGATTCTCCTGTGCGCCGAACTGAGCGCTTCGGCGTTCGCCGGCGAGGCCCAGGAGACTGCGCCGACGGCGGCAAATGCACCGGCTCCGGGTATGACGACTGCCCGGTTCCTCAATAATACCCTGATGTTCATGGTCGCCGGTTTTGTCGGCTACTACTTCCTCGTCACCCGGCCGCTGGTCCAAAAGGAAGATCAACAACAGAAGCTTGTCTCCTCGCTGAAGAAAAACGACTCGGTGGTGGTCTCTCCGGGGATTCTCGGCAAGGTGGTTCAGATTCAAGAGAATGAAGTGACGGTGGAGATCTCCTCCGGTGTCAAGATTCGCGTCCTGGCGTCAGCGATCGAAGCTGCGCCGGTGAAGCCCGCAGCAGCAGCGTAAAGGAAATTCTGTGAACAGCAGCCAAAAGTTCCGGCTCTACTTTCTCCTTGGTCTCTCTCTCCTTGCGGCGGTGATCGTTGCACCAACCTTTTTCCGCGGCGGGCTCCCCGAGTGGTGGCCCGGAAGGCCGATTCGGCTCGGACTCGACCTGCGGGGAGGCAGCTATTTTGTTCTGCGTGTCGAAGTCGATGAAGCGGTGAAAAGCCATCTCGCGACTGTGGCGACAGCGCTGAAATCCGAGATGCGAAAGAATCGCGTTGGAGTGCTTCGTGCGAAGCAGGTCGGAGCACGCGACTTGGAAGTTCAGCTTCTCACGAACGAGGGGGGAGACCAGGTCGAAACCTATCTGCGAAAGGTTGAGCCCGGAATCGCAAAGACCCAGGCCGGATCTACTCCGGAAGGAGGTGCGAAGCTCACCTTTCAGTTGAGCGAGCCGCGCTCAAAGGAGATTCAGAAAGAAGCGGTCGATCAAGCGATGGAAGTTGTCCGGCGCCGGATCGATCAGTATGGAGTCGCCGAGCCGACCATTCAGCGCGCCGGAGAGAACCGGATCCTCGTCGAGCTTCCCGACGTTACCGATCTCGATCTCGTGAAGTCCACGATCGGAAAGCTGGCGAAGCTCGATTTTCGCCTGGTGGCCGAGCCCGGAAAGACGACCGACACCGTCGAGCGGAAAGAAAAGGCCGGCGGAACTCTGCGAGTCGAAGATCAGTCCCGCCTGACCGGCCGCGAGATAAAAGGCGCGCAGGTTGAGATCGATTCTCAGACTCATGAGGTCTCCGTCAATCTGACGTTCAATTCCACCGGCTCGGAGCTGTTTGATAAGACGACGGCAGACAACGTCGGCAAGCAACTCGCGATCATCCTCGATGATGTCGTCTATTCGCGGCCGGTCATTCGCGAGCGCATCAGTCACGGCCGGGCCTCGATCAGCGGCGGATTCACGAAAGAGGAGGCGCACCAGCTCGCAGTCGTGCTTCGTTCCGGAGCCCTTCCCGCGCCGCTCACGTTCGCTGAGCAGAGAATCGTCGGTGCCTCGCTCGGTGCTGACTCGATTCATAGCGGTGTGGTCGCCACGACCGTCGGAACGGTCCTCGTGGTGCTCTTCATGATTGCCTATTATCGGAAGTCCGGTGTTCAATCGGTCATCTGCACGGCGGTTAATCTGCTGCTGCTCCTTGCGCTGCTCTCGCTCTTCGGGGCGACGTTGACTCTGCCCGGGATCGCCGGCCTGGCATTGACCATTGGTATGGCGGTCGACTCGAACATCATTATCTTCGAACGGATCCGGGACGAGCTTCGCGCGGGAACGCCGGTGCGCGCCGCAATCGATGCGGGATTCCATAAAGCGCATTGGACAATTTTGGATGCGAACCTGACGACCTTCATTGCGGGTGTCATTCTCTACATCTTGGGAACCGGACCGATCCGGGGCTTCGCGGTGACCCTGAGCATCGGAGTGGTCACGACTGTATTTGCGGCGCTGTTTGTTTCCAGACTCGCCTTCGAAACCGTGGATCTCACCGATTCGAACGGCAAATTGAGCATTTGAGGTCAGTTGAGCATGCAAGTCATTGGGAATGAGACGAAGATCGATTTCATGGGGAACCGGAAGGTCCTCGTGCTTATCTCGGTCATACTGACCGCCGCCTCGATCTATCTCTGGGTCGCAGCAGGGGATACGAAGTTCGGAGTCGATTTCCGCGGGGGATTCGAATACGTGGCGCAGTTCGACAAAGATGTTCCGCTCGAGGAGCTGCGGGCAAAGCTGAAAGAGGGCGGATTCGGAGACGCGCTCGTTCAGAACTTTGAAGGGGGACAGCGAGAGTTTTCAATCCGCCTGAGGGGAGAGGGCGACGATGCAGCGCAGGTTACGTCGAAGAAAGTAAAAGATGTTCTGGGGAAGTTTCCGGACAACTCGTTCCGCGTGCTGAAAGAAGATTACGTCGGACCCGTCATCGGCGAGCAGATCAAGCGGGACGGGATGAAGGCCTTTGCGGTCGGAATCATCGGAATCCTGATCTATGTGACGATCCAGTTCAATTTTACTTGGGCGCTCGGCGCAGTTCTGGCGCTGCTTCATGATTCCGTCATCGCAACGGGCGCCACGATTCTGGCGGGAAAGGAGATCAGCGGCGCGACTCTCGCCGCGGTGCTCACAATTACGGGTTATTCCGTGAATGACACGATCATCATCTATGATCGTATCCGCGAGAATCTGCGAGAGAAAGATCGCAGCGGTTCGGCCGGGAAAAAAGGGGTGTCAGAACGCCTGAAAGGCATGAGCCTTTCGGATTTGATGAACTTCAGTATCAATCAAACGTTGGCCCGCACGATCATCACGTCATTTACGGTCGTGATCGTCTGTCTGTCGCTTTGGCTCGTAGGACACGGTGCGGTGAGCGAGCTGGCTTTCACTCTGCTGGTCGGTGTTCTCTGCGGAACGTACTCCACGATGTTTATCGCCTGTCCGGCGATTCTTGCCCTCACTAAATCGAAACCGAAGCGTTAACCGTATGGAAAGCCCGCACACGACCAACCCCCGGATTCTGACCTGGGTTCAGAGTGTCGTAGACGTCTGCACGCCGGATAGTCTCGTCTGGTGCGACGGCAGCGAGGATGAGTACACCCGTCTCTGCGACCAGATGGTCGCTTCAGGAACTTTAATTCGGCTTAACGAGGAGCTGCGCCCGAATAGCTTTCTCGCTCGCTCCGATCCGGATGACGTAGCACGGGTCGAGGATCGGACGTTCATCTGCTCCCTGCGAAAGGCCGATGCGGGTCCCACAAACAATTGGATGGCGCCGCGGGAGATGCACAAGACGCTTCTCGGGCTGTTTAGCGGGTCGATGAAAGGGCGCACGATGTACGTCGTTCCATTCAGCATGGGTCCGATCGGATCGCCCCTTTCCCACATCGGAATTCAACTTACGGATTCTCCGTATGTCGCGGCCAGCATGCGGATCATGACTCGGATGGGAGCCAAGGTCCTGGAGGCGCTCGGAGGAGGAAAGGATTTCGTCCGCTGCGTGCACTCGGTCGGAATGCCGCTCAGTCCCGGGCAGCAAGACGTCCCTTGGCCGTGCAACAAGGATCACAAATACATCTCTCATTTCCCCGAGGAGCGGAAAATCTGGTCTTTCGGCAGCGGTTACGGAGGAAATGCGCTGCTCGGGAAGAAGTGCTTTGCGCTTCGGATCGCATCGAACATGGCTCGTGACGAGGGCTGGCTCGCAGAGCACATGCTGATTCTCGGTGTCGAGAGCCCGGAAGGAGTGAAGAGCTATGTCGCCGCGGCGTTTCCAAGCGCGTGCGGAAAGACGAACTTCGCGATGATGATCCCGCCGAAGGAGTTCAGCGATTGGAAGATCACCACTGTGGGAGACGATATCGCATGGATCAAGCCGGGTCCCGATGGACGGCTCTATGCGATTAACCCGGAGTACGGTTTCTTCGGCGTCGCTCCCGGAACTTCGATGAAGTCTAATTCGAATGCGATGGCCGCATGCTCGAGGAATTCGATCTTCACGAACGTAGGCCTCACTCCGGATGGAGATGTTTGGTGGGAGGGGATGACTGATACTCCCCCGGCGAAGCTGATCGACTGGACCGGAAAGGAGTGGACTCCGGACTGCGGGCGCAAGGCCGCACATGCGAACGCGCGGTTCACTGCTCCGGCGTCGCAGTGCCCGATCATAGATCCTGAGTGGGAGAACCCCGCCGGCGTTCCGATTCACGCTTTCGTTTTTGGAGGCCGCCGAAGCGAAACCGTGCCGCTTGTTTTTCAAGCGTTCAATTGGAGTCACGGTGTGTATCTGGCAGCGACTCTTGGCTCTGAAACGACGGCGGCAGCGACCGGCGCGGTTGGGAAGGTGCGGCGCGATCCGTTTGCGATGCT
>CAYOAK010000145.1:0-8150 GCA_964401925.1 uncultured Bdellovibrionales bacterium
GGACGACGAGGCATTCTTTGGACTCGTCGTACCAGCTCGAGCCGGGAATGTTGGAGACGAGAATGATAGCGCTCAGCAGAAGGAGCTTTGCCGGGGTATTGATGGATTTCATAGGGGAGATCCTTGGCGACCAGTTGAATCGGGGGCGAGCGCCGCAGCTTATCGGCCGTCCTTCGATCCGCCAAGCCCGTTCATCGCTTTACTCAACTCCTGCATGATCCCCTGAATCTCACGAGCGAGCTCGCCTTCCTGATCTTTCTGAATTCGAGCGAGATCTTTTTTGGCAGCAGCCTTCTCCGCCCGGGTCATCGGTTCGGCCGAAGGGAGCGGCGGAAGCTCTCCAGGCTCTGGAGTCGGAAGCGGTTCGCTCCGGACGACCTTGATCCGCTCACCGAGAGAGCAATCTTTATAGGCTATCGACGGGGTCGGTGCGCCGGGGCTGGAGATGAATCGCCGTCCACTTGGGTCGCAGAGCGTGCTCGTTTCAACTTCGCCGCAGAGACGGTATCCGGGCACAAAGGTTTGCGAGTAACGGACTTTCTTGCCGTTCTCTTCGCACCACTTCAAAATTGAACCTGCGGGAAGCGGCTTCTCCTGTTGAGCTGTAGCGCCTTGAGGTGTGCCCTGAGCTGATTCGGGGCCGATCGTCCATTGGTCGTCCTCGGCCAGCGCAAGCGAGGCGTGCAGAACGACGATTGTCAACGCAAATGCTTTCACCTAACGGCCTTTCTTCGTGGAGGAACCCGCCGGCGGATTGTGCTCACGGGTAAGCTGAATCTTTCTTTCCAGTGCATCGAAGGAGATGTTTTGTCCACCGGTTCCGTAGCGCTCCAAAAATTCACGAAGGCGCGCTCGATTATCCCGCCGGGAGTAGAGATAGATTGACTGTACCGTTCTCTCATTGAGCTCGAGAGCCGCGCCATGCCGCGCGAGACTTTCCGCCATCTCATAGTTTCCCTGTGTCAACGCGACGACGATAATCTGCCGTCCGGCAGCATCGGAGAGCTTAGGATTCACTCCGAGCGCGAGCAACTTATCTGCAACCCCGTTCTGGCCGGTCTCGACTGCACTGATAAGCACACGCTCGAGATTTGCATCCAGCTCACGCGGCCGGTTCCAGTTCAGGAATTGGAGTGCGAGGTCCGGGCGTTTCATCCGGACAGCGTGCAGCAGCGGGCTCAGCCCCTGTGCGTTCGTTCGTTCATAGCTTGCGCCTTTTCGGAGCAGCGCATCCGTGAGCTGCGGCTCTCCGCGTTGGGTCGCGTAAAGTAGGGCGGTGTTGCCGTCAGAATCCTGTGCGTTCACGTCCGCTCCCCCCAAGAGAAGCAAGTCGATGATCGGACGGCGGTCTTCGCGCAGCTCCGACGCGGCCGATGCAGGGATCACGGCCGGCCTGCCTCGGTCGAGCTCAGATAAGAGCGCCGGTGGAGCGCTGATCTCGGAGAAGACCGAATCTTCAGTGGAGAGAATGCTCGAAGCATTGCCGCCGTGCTTCTCCAATCTGCGCACCAGCCGCCGAACCTTCTCAAATTGATGGCCCATCGACGAGTTGTTTGAAAGCACAGGCGCAAACCCTTTCTTTCCGGAATATGAGAGACCGGTCTCGCTGCGGAGCAAATAGCGGAACTGACCCGGTGACCCGCCGCTCAGCGCAACAAGGAGAGGTGTGATCCCGTCGCGATCTGAGACGTTGATCCGCGCTCCGCGTTCCAAAGCAAACGTGACGACACCGGGATTCTCTTTCACCAGTCCCGCGAAGAGCAGATACTCCGGATGGAGCAATGCGACGAGGTTTTCGTGTCCGCTCGCTTCTGCGACCTGCCATGGCTTCTCGCCACGATAGTTCGTGCGGTTCAGATTGATGGGCTTGCGCAGAAGGAGCGCGAGCATCGCTTCGTCTCCTCCGCGCGCCGCGTCGAAAATCGGGGATTCACCGAAGCTTTCAGCAGCCAACGGATCCGCGCCGCTGTCCAAAAGCGTCTGCACAGTGCTTCGTGCTCCGCCCATCGCTGCGATTCCCAATGGGGTTCTGCCGTTCGCCTCGAGCCGATTGACGGTGACCCCATTCTTAACGAGCCATTGCGCAGTCCCGGAGTTATTCGCTGCCGCGGCACACGCAAGTGGGCTCCAATGTCCTGCATTCCCCTCGAGCGCTTCGGAGCTATGTTCATGAATGAGTTTCAGCAGCGATGCTCCGCTCACAGCGGACGCATAGTTCAGGAGAGGCGCGGAAGCCGAGATGCAGTTCCTCGTGTATGCTCGATCAAACGGCTCCTGATCGTTTCGGGGCGCCGGTCCGGAATCTTCATCTCTCAAAATGCCTGAATGGAGAAGCAGCAGCTCGAGGAGCTTTGGATCGCGACGATCGATAGCTGCGCGTAGCGGAGCTTTCCCCGAGTGATCGGTTGCGACGGGATTCATCCCTGCATCAACGTAGCGCTGAACGAGCTGCATCGAGCCATCTTCAATTGCGCGGACGAAAGCAGACTGAGACAGGTCGATCTTCTCCGCGGTGAGCGCGGCGCGCGCTTCGGATCGCAGATATGTCGATCGGAGAAAAACCCCCACACCGACGACCAAGAGCGTGATCACGATCGCACCGAGCGGAATCATCACAGCGAGCGGGTTGACCCCGGCGACGGTAGCGGCCCGAGCTGGAGGACCGCTATCACTGGGAACCGCTCCCATCTCCGGAGCGTTCAGCGATCCTGCTTCTGTTTGGGCCTCTCCCTCTGTTTGGTCCGTTTCCACGCCCTATTATCGACCGCCCGTTCGACAAACTGAAAGGAACAGATTCCAGCACTTAGACCGGCGGAAATGGTTGAAAGCCCCGTTAGAAGCATGGCTCCGCCGGGAATCCTAATAACAATGGTGGATAGGTATACCGGCCCGTGAACCAGTTCGAGTCGAAGCAACAACCCAGGGCGCTCACGCCCTCGCCGCACACCCCTGCAAAAGAGGTGACGGAGCCGCTCGTCGCGAAGGCCTCCAAGCTTTCCCTGAACAATCCGCCCGTAAGGTTAGCACCCGAGAAGGCGACCGATCCGATCGTGTTGGGCAAGCCTGGTGCAGCCGCCCGGCCCGCGGCAAATCCGGAACGGCCGAACGATGTTCAGCTCAGCCAAGAGTTCCTTGATGTCGTCACGCTGAACGTGAGGGCGGTCCTTTCAGGCCATCCGGTTGCGCAACGTCCGCAGGAAGCATCGCGTTTGGCCGAGGACCGGGTCAAGGTCGAGGCGACGAAGAGCAACCGGAAGAACGCCGAACAGAATCTCCGGGTTCAGCAAACGACTGATATCGACCGCGCACAGCAAAAGACTGTCTCGCAACAGCAATCCGCTGGTCACGGACCGGAACACGCTTCTCGAGAGAAGCAGGATACAAAAGCGCAGAAAACACAGACAGCCGGCCCGACGGTGAAGACCGAAATCCCGGGCTCTGAAAACCAGCGGACGTTGGAGGATGCGCGCCGCGCACAAGCCGTCCAGGTGAAACAACTCGCCGAGAAGAAAGATTCCTCTCAGCAGAATGCTTTGGCAGAGCGAAATGCCTCCCGCGACGGAGAGCGCGCTTCACTCTCGCAGGATCTTGTCCGCGGGCGCTCAGACTCCAATGTGGGGCAGATTCCGAAAGAATCGGAGCAACGGCTCGCTGCTGACACGAAGAAAGCGGAGCCGGCACAGCTGCCGGAACAGCGAGCAAGCCAAGAGCAACGCGTGCCCGAGCAGAAGCTCGAGCAGCGGCCCGAACAAAAAGTCGAGCAACTTCGCACGCTGTCTGAAAAGCCGATCGCGGAGCTGAAACGTGAACGTGAAGGCGCCCGGGCCGCAGCCGAAGATCGGGCCGTCTCAGCAAAGATCGACGCAGCCGAGCTTAAGGCGGATAGTCAGCAGCAGCTCACTCCGGTCTCCGAGACCTGGCAGACTGTCTCTCTGAAGGATGCGCCGCAGCGAAATCAGCAGAACGCAACCGATCAGATCGTCGTTCAACAGAAGCAGAATCAGGTCCAGCAGGCCGAGGAAGAAGAAGAGGAACGCCGCGAACGAGAGGAGCGCACCCGGAAACGCAAGACCCGGTCCCAGATGAAGAAGCGCGTGGCACAAAAAGTGAAGCGGGCGCTCAAGAAAAAGACCCCGGGCGAACGGTGGAAAGAGAAGCTCCGGCGTGAACGCGACCGGCGCTTACGGTGGCGATACCGCCGGCGCTCAAATAAAAGCGATGATACCGTTGCCTAGGGTGGGCGCCAGTATTGCTGTAACTGACGCCGTGCTACCTTCCCGTGGTGTCCGGTGATCGTCAGCAACAATTTACAGATCAGTTCCCTGTCCTCCGGCGAACCCTCCATCGCTGGTATCAGTCGAACGCGCGAACGTTCCCCTGGCGGGAGACGAACGATCCGTACTTGATCTGGGTTTCTGAAATCATGCTGCAGCAGACTCAGGCTGCCCGCGTCGTTCCTTATTTCACTCGCTTCGTAGCGGCCTTGCCGACCGTTCATGCCTTGGCGAAAGCCAGTGATGCCAAGCTTCTCCGGTTGTGGCGGGGACTAGGCTATTATCGGCGAGCTCAAAATCTGCGACTCGCGGCGCAGGAGATTGTGCGCACGCACGATGGTGTCCTTCCGCGCACATTCGCGGAACTCTGCGCGCTACCGGGAATCGGCGAGTACACGGCGAATGCCATTCTCTCATTTGCATTTAAGAAACAGGCCATCGCGTCGGATACGAATCTGCAGCGGATCTTCGGCCGCCTCTGTCCGGCTGCTCCCGATGCTTTTGCGGTGTCGCTCTTCGGAAAATCACGGCGCTCCAGCGCTCTCAATCAGTCGCTGATGGATCTAGGAAATCTTGTCTGCCGATCGGATCCAAAATGTGGGGAGTGTCCGCTCACGAATCTTTGCCCGTCGGCCGGGCGTGTCGCTGTTCGGACGCGCTCGCGCAGCCGGATCGTCAAGGCAGCCGTTGAAGTAGGGGTCGCCTGTATTCATCGAAACGGCCGTTACTTGATTGCGAAACGTCCGGCATGGAAAGGCGGCGCCTGGGAATTTCCGGGCGGAAAGCGAGAAGGCGGCGAGGATCTACGCAACTGTTTAAAGCGCGAGATCGCCGAGGAACTCGGAATAGAGATCGCGGTGCGGCCGCCCTTCTTACAAGAGCTGCATCAGATCTCCGGCGAAACCTACAGACTTTCGTTCTGCAGGTGTCAGATTCTGCGCGGCAAGCCCGATCCTCTTGAGCATCAAGCTATCGCCTGGGTGGAGCCTGAGAAGCTGTCCGAGTTCGATTTCGCTCCCACGAACCAATCTGCGCTTCTCCGTTTGCGTAAATTTCCTGTAAGGAAGAGCCGCTAATGCTGCTTGCTCTGCTTTGGCCGATACTGGGCCTCTTCTTTCTTCGGCTTCGCATCGCGCCCTTTCCGGCGGCGGTGCTCGCGATGCTGGTCTTTCCTCTGATCGCCCTTCCCCTCGTTTCTCTTGGTGGAATGGCATTCGGCGTGATCGGCGGCTCTGCGCTCGTCCTGGCAGTGATATCGAGACTTCCGCTTCGGCTTGAGCGGCTTCGCAGTCAGAGAGCTGGGAGCGGGTTCGGCGAGTTGATGCTCGTTCCGATCTTGTATTTGCCTCTGCGTTTGCTCGTGTCCAGATGGCCCGAGTTTTACAACTTGGGAGAGCACATTCGCGATTTCGCCGTGCTCTCGGCTGTCATCCGCGATCCCTTACATCCTGCGGATCCGTGGTGCGACTCCTTGGTGCTTAACTACTATGTCTATTGGTATCGCTTCGCCGCGATTGTCGGCAGGATCGTTCCCCTCTCGACTGCATCGACCTATCACCTGTTCATTGCTCTCACTCCGGCGGTTCTTTTCGCTCTTCTCACCCGGCTCGGACGGATCGCCGGTGGATGGAGCTGGCTCGTTTCATTATCCGCAGCAGCGATCATCACATTTGGATCGAATGTCGCAGGCCTAATCGCGGTCGGTCAGCATACGTTCTGGTGGGGTCCGTCGCGAGCGATCCCCGTTGGGATTACGGAGTTTCCCGCTTGGTCATTCCTCCTCGGCGATCTCCATCCGCACTTTCTCTCACTGGTTCTTCCACCAGGCTTTTTATTGATTGCGCTGGAGAGCGGACAATCGGGATTGCCTGGCGTCCGGCGTACCGGGCTCACGCTTCTGTATGTGGTGAGCTGCGCCGCGTTGACGGCCTCCGCCAATACCTGGGATCTATTCGGGCTGGCTCTCGCGGCTCTTCCGCTGATCGCCGCGCTGCATTTCGCGCCGGTGAGCGAGTCTCATTGGACGAAACGGGAGGTCCTGATTTCATCCGCGTTCATGCTCGCGGCGGTGCTGCTTGCCGTGATCTCGAATGCCCACATGCAACGCGCTCCGATCGAGTTGAAGGTCGTCGGCAGCGGAATCGCACGGGCAACGCTCGCCCAATACCTCTCTCACTGGGGGTTCCCGCTCATACTCATTGCCGCCTCGGCGCTCGTGTTGAGGCGAGATCTTTTTCGGATGCGACTCGGAACGTTGCTGACTGCAGGTGCCCTGTTAATTCTCGCGTTTGCGGAGCTGTTTTATTTCGATGACCCATACACGGGTGATGCCGAGCGCCTGAACACGATCTTCAAGCTTTTTGTCTTCGCTTGGGTTCCGCTTCATTTCGGAGCGTTCCTCCTTTTCTCGGATGCTTTGTCGAAGCTGCCGCCGAATCTCCGTGCGCCATCGATTCGGTATCCGGTGCTCTTGACCGGGATCACACTCAGTACCGCATTTTTTTTCTACGCCGCACTTTCACCGAATGGACGCACAGTGAAGTTGGCCCGTTACATTGAGCCTCGCGATGAAGGGTTGTCCAAATTGGAGAACGACACCCCCGGTGCAGCGCAAGCGATCCGCGTGCTCAGAGGTATTGACGCAGGTGAGCGAGTGCTTGAGTGGAACGAGCCTGGATACTCCGCGGCTGCGAACTTCTGCTCATTGAGCGAACATAGTTGCTATGCGGGGTGGCGAAACCATCTGAGCATCCAGTACCGGACTGGGTTGGAGGAGCTTTCGCGGCGTGAGCGAATTATCCGCCAGCTCTATACGGAGGGCGGCTGTGAAGCCAAACGCTCTCTCGCACTCTCCGAAAGAATCGGGGCTGTCGTTCTTGGTCCGCGGGAGCGAGGGGCGTTTCCGGAGCTTAACGCCGAAAGCTTCGGCTGCTTCGAACCGCTCTTTCACGAGGGCTCGCTCTCCGTCGTCAGACCGTAACCGGCACGCAGGAAGCGGACATACAAGGATCCGGTCTGATTCCACGGCTGATGTGTGAAGAAGTAGCCGAGCAGATCCCGCAGCTTTAGATTTTTGTAGTTGGGCACCCACCAGCTTTGCAATGGTACGCGCTCGGATTCCATCTCTTCCGGAAGATTCGGAGTATTCTCGTCCGCGACGATATAGGCCATCGCGGGATACTCGGATTCTGGAATGGTGAAGTGAAACCCCTGCTGGTCGATGAAATACCAAGTTGCAGGCCAAACCGATGCGCCGCTGACGAGCACTTCAATCTCCCCCGGATGAAGCGGATCCATCAGCTCACTGCGCATCGAAAGAAAGATCCTGTGCATCTGCTCGGTCGTGTGAACCTGGCTGAGCAGCTCCGAAGGCGCCCCTGCCGCGGTATAGTTCGTGACAATTGTGCTTCGCACGAGAACCAGGCCAGACAGGACGGCGAGGAAAGCACCCACGCGGCAGCGGGGCTGAATCCCCAGAAACTCGAGTGCGCCGAAGATCATCAGCCCAGCGATGCTCCAACCTGTGAGAAGGAAAGCGCTATAGGGCAGCGGATCTTCATCTCCCCGAAGCAACGCGTCGCCTATGCAGATCATCAACGTCATCAGAACCACGCCTGACGTGATCCGCAGGAGCTTTGCGGCGCCGAGCTCCGAGGCGAGCCAGTTCTTCATATCGAGCGCTCGATCCAAACGGAGAACGGTGTACGCGAACAACGTGATCGTCGGATAGATTGACAGCCACGGGACCTTCTCGCCGAGAAATCCGTAGACCCAGAACATCGCCAGGGCGAGATATCCGAAAAATGCGAGACCCTGCTCGCTGCGCTGCCGGTCGGCATCAACGTCTACCTGATGGCGCGCGAGTTCAATGCGATC
>CAYOAK010000145.1:8160-9880 GCA_964401925.1 uncultured Bdellovibrionales bacterium
ATGGTCTTCCTCTCGCTGCCGGTGGTGAAGCGGTACAAGCACCGCGAGCAGTGCCACGGATCCGCTCACCCAGAGATCGAACCAGCCGGCGAGCTTGAGATGTTGCTTAAAGAATCCGGAGACGAACTGTTCTTGCGGGACGAAAAACGCGCTGATCAAGAGCAACAAAGAGATAGCACCGCTGATCACCTTGAATCGCGGTTTGAAATCCCGAACAGTGAGCGCCACCGCGACGATTGAAAACAGGAGCAGCGGCAGCTCGTAGAGACAAATGACAAGCAGATGAAAGGTAAAGGGCCCATCTAAGCGCTGGATATGGTGCTGATTGAGCCAGTACGGGAACACCTTTCGATAGAGACCGTCGAGAATTCCTTCCGTGTTTCGAAAATCACTGCTGTAGAGCGCACAAAAGACAAGCGCCGAAACAGCTATTCCTAAGAAAAGTTCGGCTGTATTCGACCGAAGGTGGGCCCGCAACGCTCCCAGGAGAGAGCCTTCTTTCCGGCTCCGGCTGACGATAAATTCAAAGATGAGATATCCGGCGAGCAGCGCAGCGAAGACGAACACGTTTGCCTTGATCGTGTACTGCAAAGCGAAACTGAGGCAGGCGAGAATGATGCCGCCTCCTCTCGACAAGTTGAGGACACCCGCCGCAAGGAGGAGATAGCTCGCAATCACAAGGTAATCGTGATGCGCGAAACGGGACCAATAGACGAGGGTAGGAGAGATCGCGATGAAGGCGGAAGCGGCGATTATAGCGCGATCTGAAAGGAACCGGCGGAAGAGCAGGGGAGAGAGGACACAGAGCGAGCCGAGCCCGGCGTTAAGTGATCGTAATGCGAAAGTGGTGAGCCCGAAGAGCGAGAAGATCCATGAGGTCACCCGGTAGAGCAGCGGCCCATGCAACATCGGGTCGTATTTGTAGACCTGATCGTCGACGATGTACTTTGAATACATCGCATGAAGGGACTCGTCGTGGTGTACCGGCCGGACATCCAGGTGAAGAAAACGGAAGATAACTCCGATCACGAAGAGCGCCGCGATCCAATAAGTCAGTTTGGGATATGTCAGCTTCGCAGACAGCTTCAGATTCTCCGACTCGCTGCGCGAGAGACATGTTTCGTTCGTATCCAGGCTCACTCTACTTCGCCTTCTGGCCCCCGATTCAGCCGAGCAGCCGAGAGCTACGCGAAATCGTTATCTGCCCTAAGTATCCGCACTGAGAGTGCCCGGCCAGCCGGTTCATCTGCCCGGCACCTTCAAGAAAACCGCATTTTTTGATCGGAAAAGACTGTGGTTTGAATCACCTCCCGGATTTCCGGATTACAAAGTCCGGCATTCCTGTTATTTCGGTGGTGGGCAAGGTGCACACCCATGGATTTTGAGCTTCGGAAACTGCTTTTGGAGGGATTGAAGCAGCTGCTTCGTCCGGTCGCCCGGTTCTGCCTGAACCGATCGATCAAGATCCAAGACGGGATTGAGATGCTCAAGCATGCCTTCCTTGAAGTAGCGAAAGAGGAGCTGGAGCGTGAGGGAAGGTTGATCTCCAACAGCCGGCTCAGTGTGATGACCGGCCTTCACCGGCGCGATGTGGTTCGTCTCCTGCTCGACGGCATCGTCGTCACGGAGAATGCCCCGCTTCTCCTGCGAGTGATCGGGCAGTGGCAGCAGGATCGACGCTTCACCTCCAAGGCCGGAAAGCCTCGGCCGCTCAGCATCG
>CAYOAK010000146.1:0-4623 GCA_964401925.1 uncultured Bdellovibrionales bacterium
CGAGCACCTCGGCGATGATCTCTTCGGTGCTCATTCCCTTTGCCTCCGCTTCGTATGACGGCAGGACGCGATGGCGAAGCACATCATGCGCTACGTCTTTTACATTTTGGGGAACGACGTAACTCTCACCGCGCAGGAAAGCCTCGGCGCGTGCGAGCATGAACATCGAAATTGTCGAGCGGGGTGAAGCCCCCAGGTCGATCAAGCCTTGGAGCTTGAGCCCGAATCGGGCCGGTTCGCGCGTAGCACCGACAATGTCCACAATGTACTTCCGCACCTTCGGATCGACATAGACGTTGCCGACGACTTTTTGCAGCGCTTCGATATCGGAGAGTCCGCACACTCGGGGCGACGAGACGTTGAATGGATTCACGAGCGTGATCCGATCAAGCATCTTCCGCTCCTCTTCGGGAGTCGGATAGTCGACCTTCACCTTCATCATGAAGCGGTCGACCTGTGCTTCGGGAAGCGGGTAGGTTCCTTCTTGGTCGATCGGATTCTGAGTCGCGAGCACGAGAAACGGAGTTGGAAGTGAGAAGGTCTCCCGTCCGATCGTCACCCGGCGCTCTTGCATCGTCTCGAGCAGGGCGGACTGCACTTTTGCCGGAGCGCGGTTGATCTCATCCGCGAGAACAAAGTTCGCAAACACCGGACCTCGGCGCACTTCGAAGGCACCATCCTGGGGACGGTAGATCTCGGTTCCAACTAGATCTGCGGGGAGTAGATCCGGGGTGAACTGAATGCGGGAGAATTTTCCGTCGACGCAATCGGCCAGCGCGTGGATCGAGAGGGTCTTCCCGAGTCCCGGCACACCTTCAAGGAGGATGTGGCCACTTGTTATGAGCGCCTGCACCAGCCGGCGGCGGAGCTGCTCCTGTCCGATAACGCGCTCGCCGGTCGCTACGAGAATTCGGATCGCCAGCTGGTGCGCGAGCTCAAGCTCGCGCGCGGCAGCCGGATCATTCGTTGAAAATTGCGACACTCGTGAAAGCTACTTTTTGTAAACGGCGAAATGCACACGCCGGTTCTTGGCATATGCCTCTTCGCTGTCCGAAGGATCAAGGGGGATCTCTTCGCCGTAGCTCACAATCCCCATTTGCGAGGAGGAAGCGCCGTATTTGGTTAGCAGGCTGGCGACTGCTTTTGCCCGCTTCTGGCCGAGTACCATGTTGTATTCCGTCGTTCCGCGGCGGTCACAATGGCCTTCCAGGTCGACCCTCAGCGAGGGATCGCTACGGAGCGTCTTAGCGTGGTTTTCCAGGTCGGGAAGATCCTCCGGGCTCACGCTCGAGGAGTTGAACTCGAATTGGATGTCTTTAAACAGCCCGCCTTCGGCCGCTTTCGGGATCGTCCCCTCGCCGAACCGCTGGTTCTGCAGCGCGATATCCTGATCGGAGAGTCCGGTCCCCTCCGAAGTGCCTTCCCCTCCGCTCTTTTTCTTCGAGCAGGCGCTCACCGAGAGCGCGATGAGACAAATAACGAGACCGAACCGAAACTTCGACATACTTAGACCTTTCATATTTTTTGGAGCAGTAAACTTCCCACCAGCCGCAGGTTGGAACAAGTCAAATTCCTTGACCGGTTCGCAAACCCACAAATAACGGGTATATCCGCTTCATATGAGATTTTTTCCCGCTTTTGTCGCGGTAGTTTTCAGCACCATGGTTGCAGCCCCTGCCCTGGCTGAGGAGCTTGCTTGCGCGAAGCTCACCCCGGTGCCAGCCGGCACCCTGGAGGGGATAGAAGAGGGCTACAAGAAGATTAGCTCGCTGCAGGCGGAGTTCTTCCAGAGCTCGTATTTCATCGGCCTCGATCGTCAGGAGGTCTCCCGCGGGGAGGTCGAGTTCGAGAAGCCGGGGAAGATGAACTGGTCCTATACGCAGCCTGAGCCGCAGCGGTTCGTCTCCGATGGCCGGACGATCACCTTCTTTCAACCGAAGCTCAATCAGGCGTCGCTGACCGATTTTACGAACACCTTCTCCTCCGATGTGCCGGTGACCTTTCTCCTCGGTTTGGGGAGCTTGAAGGAGACTTTCGAGGCTGTCGGAAGCTGCAAACAGGAGGGCGGACTTCTCGTCTCATTGAAGCCGAAGAAGGAAGATGCCTCGCTTTCGAGCTTCCTCTTGCTCGTTGATGAGAAGGATTACAGCCCCCGGGGGGCGAAGGTTGTCGATTTGGGCGGGAATGAAACCGTCATCCGTCTCCTCTCCCCGAAGTTCAATCTACGGGTTCCGACGTCACACTTTGTCTTCGAGATTCCAAAAGGAGTGGACGTGATCGATAACCGGCGGGGGGTCGCGAACAATCGAACCGCCGTAAGTGAAGAGAATCTCGTCCAATAATTCCATGAGCTCCCGTCTTCCAGTTCTGGGCGAAGCGCCCAAGCCCGCGCCCGAGAGCAACCAAACTGCGTTTGGCGGGAACGTTGCGATCGTGACCCTGGGCTGCGCGAAGAATCTGGTCGACAGTGAAGTGATGCTCGGGTCCCTCGTGGCGAAGGGGTTTCGCTCTGTGCCCGATCCGGCAGACGCGGATCTGATCGTCGTAAACACCTGCGCCTTCCTTCAATCGGCTGTCGAGGAGGGGCTCGAGAAGATCCTCGAGATGACGAAATACAAGCAGACCGGCCGTTGCCGTCAGCTGATCGTCGCGGGGTGCATGGTCGAGCGTTACCGGGGGGACCTGATTCGGGATCTTCCCGAGGTCGATCAATTTATCTCTACCGATGAGCTTCAAGATGTCGCGCGTTTGACGTCAACAACGGAAGCCTGCCTCGACGATGCGCGACGTCCCTATTTCCTCTACGACGAGTCGATGCCGCGAGTGCGCAGCACTGCGAAGCACACTGCCTTCGTGAAGATCGCCGAAGGATGCGATCGTCCCTGCACCTTTTGCATCATTCCGAAGATCAGAGGCCCGAAGCGCTCACGTCCGCCGGAGTCGGTCATCGCTGAAGCGCGCGCGCTCTTGAGTGAAGGAGTTCGCGAGCTAAACCTTGTGGCCCAGGATCTGACCGATTACGGAACGGATCTGTCGAGCGACGGGAAGCGACGGCCGCTTCTTGTCGAATTGCTTCGCGGGCTCAGTGCTGGTTCTTCGGTCGCCTCCGAATATTGGGTGCGACTCCTCTATGCTTATCCGATCGGGGTAACGGATGAGCTGATCAAATTAGTGCGCGATGAGCCGTACATCGCGAGCTATATCGACATGCCGCTTCAACACATCTCGCACCCAGTCTTGAAGTCCATGCGGCGGCCGCTCGGAGAGCGCGGCACTCGAGCTTTGATCGAGCAGATTCGTGCACTCGCTCCCGACGTTGCGCTTCGCACGACTTTCATCGCTGGATTTCCAGGTGAAACCGAGGATGACGTTGAAGCGCTCGCGAATTTCATCCGAGAGGGGCACTTCGCCCATGTCGGCGTGTTCTCCTATTCGCAGGAAAAGGAAGCCGGCTCCTACACGATGGCCGATCAGATTCCGTCGAAGGAACGGCAGGCGCGGGTAAAGTACCTCATGGAAGCGCAGCAAGAGCTTGTGCTGAAGCGCTACGCGGATCTGGTTGGGAAGAAGTTACGCGTATTGGTCGATGGCGAGCATGAAGAGAGCGAGCTGCTGCTCGCCGCGCGGGCCGAATGGCAAGCTCCGGAGACCGACGGCAATGTTCTGATCACCGATGTCGATGAGTCGCTCCTCGATGCCGAGGGCGACCTCGATCATGCGAGTGTGCGCGGTAAGTTCGTGAATGTCGAAGTTACCGGAGTCGCCGGTTACGATCTGCTGGCGAAGCTCCTCGCGGATTAATCCCACGCGCGGTTGAATTTTACGGCGCATTTCCGTATTTTCCCGGCGGCAGAAGCTCATCCCAATCCAGGTCATCTCTCGATTCGTCGGGAGGTGACCTATGACAAATCCCGACCGGTTAACGACATTTCTCAACTCAGCCGCGGCAACGCCGTATCGCACTTTTGCGACGGTTGGCGCCGCGATCTTCGGACTCTTCGCGGGGCTCGCAATTGCCGTGACGCTCCTTCAATGGGTGGCGATGTTCTTGTGTCATGCCACCCCAATCGTGCTTCTGGTTCTGTTCTGGGCCTGGGAGGGATTCTTCCTCGGCTGCCGGGTTCATGAACCGATGCGCGTCGTGCGCACCTTCGTCACTGAGCACACCAGCCGCAGCGAACGTTTCATATATCGGCTCGGTGCGTTCATCGGAGTGCTCACGCTCACGGTGCTCTGGAATCCGTGGCACATCGATCCGCCTGTCTGGCCGGTTTGCAACCTGCTCGAAGAGAGTTGGGAAACGTGCCGTCCGGCGGCCCAGGTTTTTGGTATGGAACTGCTCGTGCGGCTCTACTACGCCGGCACAGCCATCCTTATTTCAATGCTGGTCGGCTGGGCAGTAGCGACAAGTGTGGACTGGCCGCAGGTCGTCGCGAATGTTCTGAACCGGTACAGCGTTCCGGTAATCATTGTCGTCCGCGATGACGACGAGCGCCGATAGTCTCTCTTTCCGCTGGAGCTGACGATGTCATTCGGCCATCAACCCGACGCAGTGGAAGTTTTCGATCAGGTTCGTAATTGGGATGAGCTGCAGCCAATCTTCGAGACGGCGATAGCAGGACA
>CAYOAK010000146.1:4633-9877 GCA_964401925.1 uncultured Bdellovibrionales bacterium
ACTGCGGGGCCGACGACGCATGCGGGTTCGCCGCCGGCCTTGTCCGCGTCCTGCGTCGCCTACTTGGCGGCCTTGGGAGAGTCGGGGCCCCAGGCGAATTGGGCGCCGGGGTCTTTCCGCTTCGCGTACTTCACCTTCTTCGCCGTGACGGTCATCGAGAGGCCGTAGGTCTTCGAGGAGATCTCGATCTTGTCGCCGTCGCGGAGCGTCCAGTCTTTCGGCGGAACGAGGTTGGTTCCCAGGAGTGAAACGACGCCGTAGGGGAATGGTCCGCACTCCCAGATCTGCTGCGCGATGCCCTGCACGGAACGAAGCATCTTCTTCGTCGAGGTCGTGCCGTCGAACTCGACCGCGCCGCCGCGAAGGATGCGCATCCGGATCTGCATGTTGCTCACGGGGTGCTTGGGATTCGGCACGATAATCTGGTGGCAGATGACTTTCGACCACTTGAAGACCTTCCCCGTCATCAGCAGAAGGAAGCTCAGCGCCTCCAGCTCCCTGCCGGTCATATCGAGGCCGACAGTGAACCAATTCACAACGCCGCGGCTGGTCGTATGGATCCCCGGCTCGGGTTCCGGCACATCGCCGGGGAAGCGGTGCTTGCCGCCAGCGAGGAAGGAGCCGCGGAATCCGGCGAATCCGCCGTGGGTGCTGGCCTGCGCAATGCCGCCGCCGAAGAAGATCTCACCCGGATTGCGAGGGTCGCCGACGGTCTCGTACGGAGTCCGAATCTGCATGAGCTGCTTGAGGAGCGCGTCCGCCGCCGGCGAGTCGAGAGTGCCGAGCGTTTGCTCGATCAGGCCCCGGAAGAACTCATGCCTCCGTTTCTGGACGGAGCCCGGGAACGTCACGCCCGCAGGGATGAACACCTCGTGGCCCTGAAGTGGGATCATCGCATGAGAATCGAGATCGTAGCCGTTGACATGAGCCGGATTCGTCCTGTCCATGCACCGGCACACTTGGTCGAAAAGATCATCCCGGTCGCTCATGGCCTCCCATTCGTCGGGAAACGCCACCTTGTAGTGACGGCCGCGATGGGCGACGAATATTCCCATCGTCGACACAATCATCTTCCAAAATTTCGGCTCTTTGAGCCCTCGCTTAATTCTCATACCTCTGACTCTCCTTATGAGCTTCCGTTGGAGCGGAGCCTGGGACGTTGACGTGCAACGCCTCAGGCTCCGCTCGAAGAACAGAGGAGAATCGTTCTCAAAACCTGAGTTGCTATCGCTGTCTCTTTGTTTCCGGCGCTGATGCGCGGCTAGAAAATCAGAGACAGAACTTGATCTATTACTGCTTGAAGAGTGGGAAGAGAGCAGCGCGATGCGCTTCGAGAGTGAGCCGAGAGGGATACCGCGGACGGAAGTCTGAAACCAGTGCGAGTGGAAGAGCGGGAGTTTTTTGGTGAGAGCCGGGAGGAAAAGCCCGTTGACGAGCGGCAATAACCTTCGAAATCTCTACGATTTGCGCTTCATACTCGGGGAGAGACCCTCACCGCTGCTTCAAGAGTTCTAAACCAAGGTGAGCGCAATCTGAACGACGGGATCGGAGAGCCATTCGCATCGCGACCGGCGCGGTGACACAACTCGATCAAGAAATGCTCAGGATGAGATTTCTTGGACAAGCGAAATTCACGGTCTAGTCCTCAAGCAGATTCGTGAACGTCAGGTAGCCGACTTCGCCAGTGACCATAAACGAGTAGCTCTTTCTAGAGGCGACCTGCTGAGGCTGAGAGGCGACAGTTCGCCCGTCGACTGAGCGTGCCAGCGAGATGGATACCGGACCCGCGGGAACGGTCACATAGGAGGAGGCCTTTCCGAATCCCACACTCGCCGGAAGCGCCGTCCCCCCAAGCGATCCGGAAATCGTCGCAGCGCCGGCGAGGGCGTGCACGACTCGGATGGCGGCGAACCCATTTTCGAGCTCAGGCGGAACGTCATCGAGGAGCGAGACTCTGATGCCGAGTGCTTCGCGGGTGCCGTAAAGCAGCGCGCTTCGGCGCTCGCCGTCTGCCACAGTTACCGGCAGCGAGAAGAGGTTCCCGCCGTCATTGCTTCGCACCGCAAGGGTCTGCGGACCCTCCGGCAGCTCGGCATAGTACGAAGACTGGTTGAAGCGAATCTGATCGATCGGAACGCCTGGAGCCGCGCTCGTCTCTGCCAGGATCGGCGGCACGTCTATACTTCCGTGAAGGAGGCGAACACCAGTTTCGGCCGACTCATTTCGTCCGCCGCCGCCAGAGCCTCCGTCACCGCCGCCACCGCATGCGCTGAGCATAAGTCCGGCGCAGAGAAAGAGAGATCGAGTTTTCAGAGATCGATATTTCATTGGGGAGCCGTTTCAGTGGGGGTGATTTCCGGCTTTACGAGGATCGTTGTGGGATCCACTCCGAGTGCCGCGGCAAGTTCACCCGCGCCGTCCGGAGCGAATATATCGATTCCGTAGAGAGCAGCGAGAACGGTCTGCGCAATGACGGAGTAGCCTTTTGCATTCGGATGCAGGCCGTCATCATTGAATAGCTCGCACTCCTCCTGGTTCTGGCAAGTCGTCTTCCAGGCACGCTCGAGATCCGCGAGCCGTGATGAGTTCAGGTTCGCCAGTCTGATCGTTTCGCGATTGAAGGACTCGATGAATGGCCGCGAGCCGGCGTGTCCACAGCAGGTCGGTGGAATCGTCAGAAGGACGGGCACCTTCCCGATCGCCGTTGTGGAGTTGATCACGCGCTGCACTTTGTTGCGGTAATCGTCTGTAGAGGCTCGCTTCAGCGCATCGTTCGCCCCTTCCAGAAACAGGACGATGTCGGCGTTCGATCGTGAAAGCTGGCGTGCGAACCGAGCAGCGCCATCGAGGATGAACTCTTCCCCGGGGAGTCCCACGTTCGAAACCGGAACGCTTGCCAGGTTGGAGACTCTTTTCGGGTAACCCGCGGGTGGAAGGTCGCGTGATGCCTCGACATCTGCGCCATCACCGAGGCCGTAAGTGATGCTGTCGCCGAATGCGAGAAGCGAGACGGCGCCATCCCCGTTTTCATCTTTGAGAATGGATTCCTCCGCGGAGGCTGGAGCTGCAGCCCCGGCTGCGAAACCGAACGCCAGGCAGAGTGTGAGAGACCGAAATTTGCCCACGGCTTTTCCTTCCGATATTTTTCTCCCGCATAGTGCGTGCCGGCGTTCGCTGGCGGGCGAGAGAGAAAGCGGTTGCTTGATACCTGATGGATGAGAGCGTTTCAAATCTAGCTATCGAACCGAATGAGGGCGTCGAACTGGAGCTTATCGGCAAAGGGATGCCGGCGGGCAGCAGGCTGGAATTCTCCGATCCGAAGCCGAATATTTTCACCTTCGCCCGAACTGCCTGGGGCTACTTCGTGCTCGCAGTCCTGTTTGTCACGTGCATGGTGATTAACACCTTGCTTTCGTCGGCTCGCGTCCGCCGGCTCGTTGTTCGCTGGCACTGTAGGGCGCTTTGCTTGCTGAGTGGTATTTCCATTGAGCGGCGAATTCCGTCGGGGCCTTTACCTCAGGCGATCTATGTTTCGAATCACTCGAGTTACATGGATATTCCTGTGATTTACTCGTCGCTCCCGCCACCTGTCTCTTTCGTCGCGAAGCGGGAGCTCAAGTCGAACCCATTTATCCGGTTCTTCTTCTCGCGCGTCGAAACGCAATTCATCGACCGCTTCGATGCGCGTCAAGCTCGCCGCGATCTGGACGAGATGGCGGCAAGAATTCACGCCGGAGATTCGATCTGTTTTTTTGCGGAGGGAACCTTTCTCGCTTCTCCCGGCATTTTGCCCTTTCGCGCCGGGGCCTTTGTGCTTGCCGAGAGGTTCGGGCTTCCAGTTGTTCCGATCTCGTTGAAAGGCACTCGTGAAGCGCTTCGGGGTGACCAGCCTTACATCCGACCGCATCCAGTGGTGATGACAGTGCACGATCCTCTGCCCCTCATCACCGAAGTGAATCGCCAGCAGGTGCGGGCGCGCTGCAGAAGCATAATTGCTTCTGCAGTCGGCGAGCCGCTTGTTGGTTAACCCTGATCGGTAACCGAGCTGGTTAGTCCGGATTGCTCAGATGCACGTAGAGGTCTGAAACGGGAAACACGGGATCCGTATTTCGCATTCCAAAGCTCGATGCGGCCGCGCCGGTAGACGAATAGGTGTAGTAGTAAATCCGCTGGACAGCCGGAATCTTGTCAGTCAGGAACGGCCAGACCTCTTGAGCATAGGCGAGCTGATTGTTCGCGCCTTGAATTCCGGATTCAGTCACCCAGACGATTTTTCCGAGTCCGTTCAGAAAATCAGCAACGCCGTCCCGGACGACGACTTTCTCATACTGCTTGCCGTAATAGTGGATGTTCCACACATCCGTGAAGTTCAGCGCGCCGCCGTCGCGCAGAGCTTCGTTGTACTGGAAGCTTAAAGGCCAGTCCTGCTGAATCGAGCGGGTCGCCGCCATGACAACGAGCTTATTCGGGTCGATGCTCTTGATCGCGGCATGCGAGAGGCGCAGGAGCTCCAAGTAATTCTGCGGATTCGTCAGACCGAGGACTCCGTCTGATCCAATTGTCACGGCGTCGGGCTCGTTAAAGACCTCCCATCCGATGATCCCGGGAGTGTTTGCGTAATGCTCGACAACCGGACGGAGGAATCTGTCGACCCATGCCTGACGCGGATTTCCGTTGACCCAACGCGAGCTATCCGTGAACCAAGACGGTGTGTGAGCCAGAGTGACGAGCACATCCACTCCGGGCGGGATTGATCGCAGAATCGCGTCGGATTGATCGAAATTATAGGAGGAGTTCGGGCTGCCGTGCAGCGCGTCGATCCACGGAACGAGCACCCGCACGAACCGGATTCCCAGATTGCCGCGGATGTCCTGATACTGTGCAGCCACGCTGCCGAAGGAGTCCTGGTTCGTAAAAAAGTTCTGCACACCGACTTTCGAGCGATCGATCTCTTTGCGCGTCGGCGGATCGACAACGATGTCAGTCAGGTCGGTGATATCTCCGGCGCTGCCGCAGCCGGTGATCAGGGCGATAAGGAAGAGGAAGATAGTGCTTCGTTTCATAAGGGGTCTGTCGAAAAACGGATGTGTCTTGGGAGGTTCGCAAAATGGGGGATAATCTTCTCGAGGACTCGATTTTTCCAATAATTTCTCACATGGTTCATTTACGGGTCAGGTGCTGATTTGAATGCTGCCCTCTTTGTTTGTCGCGCTCTCTGAGCGCGAGGCCCGAAAATGGCCGAGA
>CAYOAK010000147.1:0-9877 GCA_964401925.1 uncultured Bdellovibrionales bacterium
AATGATCGTGAAGTCTTCCTCGCCGTTCCGGCGCTCCTTGAGGATCTCCGTGATTTCGCCCACAGCATCATCAAGCGTCGCGCGTGACGAAGCTCGCGCGCGGATTCCAAAAAGTTTGTCATCGTTGAAAACCCTGAGCGCGGCACTGACGGGGATGAAAGCAACCTGATCTATGTCGATTCCGAGCTTGTTTCCCATCGGCTTCAGAATTCCGGTGACTCGAAACTGTGTCTGGTTTACCCGAACCGCCCGGCCGAGCGGATTCTCTTCGCCAAAAAGTTGGGAGGCGATGCTTTTCCCGATCACGATCACCCGCCGGCCGGCTTCCGCTTCCTCCCGGCCGAAAAAGCTCCCGAGTGCCGCTTGCACCGCGAGAATGCGCGGAAACTGCTCATTCACGCCGAACACCGTGTTGTTCGTGATCGCCTCATCGGCGCGGATCTGTGCGGTGCCCAGCACGAGTCCCGAGACCGCGTCGAGATTGAACGCTTTTCGCTCGAGGGCAGTGACATCCCGCAGGGTCATCTTTCGTTCCGCCGATCCGATCGGAGGGCCCATCATGCTCTTCTTGTCCGTCTTCCCGGGCTGGATCACGATGAAGTTCGAGCCCATGCTCTGAAACTCACTCAGCACGTAGTTGCGCGCTCCCTGGCCTAGAGCAACGAGGACGATAACGGCGAATACGCCGATCACCATTCCGAGCATCGTCAAGAAAGTTCGAAATCCGTTCGCGCGGAGCGCATTCACGGAAAGTCTCAAGGTTTCACGCAGGCGCATGCTGAACCTCGTCGGCCAAGCGGCCGTCAAGCAGGTGGATGCGCCGCTTCGTCATCGATGCCAGCGACCGGTCATGAGTTACCATGATGATCGTCCGCCCTTCTTCGTTCAGGGACTGGAACAGCTCAACGATCTCAGCAGAGGTTCGCGAGTCGAGGTTTCCGGTCGGCTCATCGGCAAAGATCACCGACGGATCGCAGACGAGCGCGCGCGCAATTGCAACACGCTGGGACTGTCCTCCCGAGAGCTCGTTCGGAAGGTGATTCATTCTGTCGGCGAGCCCGACTCGTTCGAGTGCGGCAGCGCTTTTTTCGCTCATCTCGGACTTGGAGAGGTGCAGGCCGAAATTTCGTGCGTATTGGAGCGGGAGCTCAACATTGTGCAGCGCCGTTGCCCGGGGCAGGAGATGAAAGCTTTGAAAAATAAAACCCATCTGCCGGTTTCGCAGCTCGGAGCGCTGATCATCCGAGAAGCCGTCTGTCACGTTCCCGAGAAAGCGATATGTTCCCGAGCTCTGCCGGTCGATTAATCCGAGGATGTAAAGCAAAGTGGACTTTCCGCTCCCCGACGCACCCGTGATGGTGATAAATTCACCCTTGGCGATCGTGAACGAAACACCATCCAAGGCGAAGATTTTCCCTTCACCTCGAACGAAGATCTTTCTCAGATTGGAGACCTCGATCATCGGCGGGGTCATGGATAAACTCATCTATGCTGTCAGGCATTCCAAGAAGGCCCGCGTGATACTTGAACTTCACTATTCTTTTGGCAGCAGATGCGCCTTAATGGAACGGGCATGAGCTCGGAAATCATTCTCTCCCTTCCTGAAGTAATCGCGGCTAGGGAGCGAATCCGCCCTTATATCCGTCAAACGCCAATCGCTCCACTGCCGTGGTTAACGAACGCGATAAACACCAATCTTCGGCTGAAGCTGGAGAATCTTCAAGTTGCCGGATCTTTCAAATCCCGCGCAGCGTTTAACAACCTGCTGCTCCTCACCGAGGAGCAGAGAAAGCGCGGTGTCATTACCGCGAGCGGCGGAAACCACGGACTTTCGCTCACCTATGCCGCAAGCAAACTGGGGATCTCAGCCACGATAGTCCTGCCGAAGACGGCGACCGCCGATCGGGTGCAAAGGATCAGGGATCTCGGAGGGACGATCATTCCGCACGGTACAACTCCGACTGAGGCCTATGCCTATGCGGTTGAGCAGCAGCAGCGTCTCGGGAAGACCTTTATTCATGGGTTTGAAGGGGAAAGAACATGGCAGGGCATCGGAACGCTCGCCCTTGAGCTGCTTGAGGATCTGCCGGAGATGGATTGTCTTCTTGTCGCGATCGGCGGCGGCGGGCTCATTTCAGGTCTGGCAACAGTCATCAAGCATCTCCGGCCCGCGACACGAATTCTCGGGGTCGAGCCCACTGGCGCTGCAGGAATGTACCTGAGTATTCAAGCCGGAACGCACACACCCGTTACCTCGGTACGAACCATCGCGGACACGCTCGCGGTACGCTCAGTTTCGGAAACCGCGCTGCAGATCACCAAAGCGCATGTCGAGAGTATCTCTCTGGTGACGGACGAGCAGATCATTGAAGCGATGAAATTTCTGTGGCGCGAATATAACCAGCTTGTCGAACCAGCTGGAGCGGCGGTGCTTGCGGCGATTCAATCCGGAGCGGTGTCGCTTGAGGGTTCCCGTTGCCCGGTAGCGCTCATCTGCGGCGGAAACGCCCCGGGCGGCGTCTCTTTTGAATATTTTTCCAAGCGAATCAAGAAGCTTGCGAACGGCTGATTGCCCCGTCCCGCACCGGGCTTTCCTCCGACTTTGTTATCTCTCTGAGATTCGGCTTTACTCGCCGCGAAGGAATTTTCTATGACCACGCCCGAAACGAAAACCGACAAGAACGAGACGTACAAGAAACTGATCCAGCTTCTCGATTCGAACAACGCATCCTATCGCTTGATTGACCACGAGCCGGAAGGCCGAACTGAGATCGTCAGCCCGATGCGGGGCAACGCCGTTGCCGACGCCGCAAAATGCATGATTGTGATGGTGAAGATCGGAAAGAAGGATAAGGAGTACGCTCTCTGCGTTATTCCGGGTGATGCCAAGGTCGATCTTAATGCGGTAAAGGATCTGTTTCGAGGCACCTACGTGTCCTTCGCGGCCCCCGATGCTGCGGAGAAATACGGCGGCTGCGTTTCCGGCACGATTTTACCATTTTCATTTCATTCGAAGCTGAACCTGGTGGTCGATCCCCGGATTAAGGATATCGAAGAGCTGTATTTCAATGCTGCCTGCCTCGACCAGTCGGTTGCTCTCAAAACGAGCGATTACCTCCGGATTGCAAATCCGCGTTTTGAACGGATTGTGGCGGACGGGTCGATCCCGGCTGAGCCAAGACAGAACGTGGGAAATTTATAAGCGCTTGGAGAGCCTCTAACGGACTCGGACCTCTGTTCCCTCTTTCAGCTCTGCAAGATCCGTCGGGATGATGACGATATCACCTTCGGTCAATCCCGAGAGTATCTCAGTGAGATCAAAATTTGAGAGACCGATGGTGATCGGTTGCTTCACGGCATGTCCGTCCTTGAAAAGGTAGACGTAGCGGTCGTCCTTGCGGCCTAGCACCCCGCGTGAGCCAACGGCGGGAACATTCTGATGACGGTCCGTGATGATCTCTACGTCGGCTGACGCACCGGCCGGCAGCGGATCTCGCACTTCGAGGTCCAGCTCTACCTCCGCCGTGCGATCCTGTTCACGCACGTTACTGATGTACGGCACCACCCGGCGAACAGTTGCTTTGAAGGGCTCCTTTGAGACGGCGAGAATCTTCACCCTCGCAGGTTGCCCGACTTTGACCTTCGGCAGATCGACTTCGTCGATCTCGGCGCGGACGTAGCGCGGCCCGAGGTCGACGATGCGCAACGGAGCCTTCGGGATTACCGCTGTGATCTGTGAAAGCTGCCCCACTTCGATATTCACCTCGGTGATGATTCCGTCGTATGGGGCGCGGATGAGCGTCTTCTCGAGTGCCATTAGCGCCGAGTCGATCGCCTGCTTCGTGGTGTCGCGTTCTGACTCCGAAACCCCGTGCGACTTGAGCTGTGCGCGGCGGTCGAACTCCCGTTGCGCACGGGCCAAGCCGGTTCGCATATCGTCATTTTCGACTTCCGCCAGGATTGCGCCCTTCCGAACGGTGTCTCCAAGCTTTGCGTTCACCGACTTCACCCGTCCCACGGCACCAAACGCGAGCTCAGCCGCATCTTCCGCCCGCACGGTTCCCGCATTCACGCTGGTGACAACGGACTCGACGTCCCCGCGGCGCACGGGAGTGGTCGAAACTTCGGGTGGTTTTTTGCAGGCACAAAGTAGTGCGAGCGATATCAGGAAGAGATGTTTGGAGAGACGGATTCGCACCATACCAGCCAGCCATACTAGCTGGATGGCGGTGCCGCGGCTAGCGACCGAAGATCTTGGTGATTCGTTTGAAGAATCCCGGCTTTTCGTCACCGTCGTTTGCAGCGACTCCGGACGCTTGATAGCCGGAGATCTCGGATTCGATCGATTTTAAGAGCAGATTCAAAAAGGTAACACGGCGCGGGCGGCGTTCGGTAAAAGCGCGGTCGAAGATGCTTCGAACCCGCTGGGATTCATCATCGTTCGCATGCACTTGCAAGGAGCAGATCTCTGCGAGCTTCTCGAGCTGATTCGGCAGATCAACCGCCGATGGATGTCCAAAAACTCTCCCAGTGCGGGACATCTCAAGCTGATACCGGAGCTCAGCAACAATCTGCTGCGAGATGACACCGAGATCTGCGAGTGTATCGAGCGGACGCTCGTCACAAAAAAACTTTTGAGCGGAATCGTTCACGGAGTGTAAAACCTCAATACTTCGTAACCACTGACACTCAATCAGCGTTGGCGCTGCTTTTGCTCCACATAGCATCCGGGCGCGTTTAAATGGCTGCTTTTATTGGGCTGAATCCGGCGCCAGTTCTCGTTTGCCGGCCCGTATCCGGCGCACGACCGGGCGGTAGGAGCTGTTCCCAGCCTCATCGATGCTAAATGCGCCGACGGCCCCCGGCCGGTTCCGAATCGAGGTGAAGAACTTCTTGAGCTCCGGTCCCGAAAGCTTTCGATCCGGCGAGCTCTCATATCCGTCGATGAGAAGATTCATTACATCGAAGGCATTTGCGCCCTTCGATATGGGTTCCGAGTTGAAACGGGCGAGGAAGCTGCGCTGAAATTCCGGAGTGGAGAACATCTCGCTCACATACCGGCTGGACTCGATCGGCTTCAGATCGACAGCGTAGTCAAAATACCCGGTGAGATGCGCATTCGGGTCTCGATCGCGGATCTGACGGATGATGAGATCCATAGATGGCATCACGGACCAGATCAGATATCCCTGCGGCTGCTTGAGCCGGATTCTTTCGATCAGCGAGCGGAAATCCGTTTCTGAGGGATTGAACGCTTCATCGGCGATCAATTCGATCCCTTCTTCCGAAGCGAGCTCTCGGACTGCTTCGGCGCCCATATTGAAACCGCTCTCCTCCATATGCAGGAATGCGGTCCGAGCCTTCCCCTCCTGCTTCAGCAGCCGTAATGTTGCCCGTGCAATCTCACCGACCATCGCTTGGTGCGAGAGGACGAGCCGGTGCTTCCGTGCGAGATCCGGATCCCAAGCGATCGTGTAGTGCAGAATGTTCGAGCGCTCGGAGAGAGGGATGACGACCTCCGCTGTCGGCGGCCACAGCGTGACGATGGCGTCGGCTTTGTCGAGATTGATCAGTTTTTGCGCCGCAGAAACGCTCTTTGCGCGTTCCAGCTGGTTATCCTCGAAGAGTAGCTTGTAGTGGTAGTGCGTTTTCCGGGCAGCACTCTGAACGAGCCTCTGTTCCAATGCCAGTGTCATCGCCCGCTGAATCTCCACTCCATGCAGCGCCATATCTGCGCTCAGCGGGATAATGACGCCGATTTTGATCTCGGGCTTCTCGGCCATCGCGAAGGTGCAGAACAGAAGCCCAATCGAGAGGAAGGGCCAGAGGAATGACCAGAAGAAAGAGAGGTATCCTGCCGTGCGTCTGACGCTTCGCATGGAGGGCGCTCCTATTTCGGGGGCTTACCGGGCGGGGGATTTCCTTGCATCATGTCGATCAGGCGGTGCAATGAAAGGCACACGATGTTTAACGCCGCCCACAGCGTTACAGCAGTCATCGCTAGGTAGGGCTGACCGAACCCGCAGCACGTTCCGACCGCGGCGACGAGCCAGATCATTGCCGCTGTGGTGATCCCCTCAACCCGGCTCGAAGTTTTAAAGATAACGCCGCCGCCGAGAAAACCGATTCCCGCCACGATCTGTGCGGCCATCCGCGTTGTGTCATGGCCCCCGTCTCCGGCGCCCTCGACCGAGATGATGCTGAACAGGCAAGCGCCGACGCTGATCATCGAGAAAGTGCGCAGCGAAGCCACTTTGTGGTGCCACGCCCGCTCGATTCCGACGAGAAGTCCCAGCAGCGCCGCAAGCGAGATACTTTGAATATGACCGATCAGTTCAGGAGTCACAGAAACCTTGAATGAGATTTGGAAACTCGCACGAATGAGCCGTGTCTGTCAGCCGGATAAAAATACTCTCCTGCCGGCGCTCGATCGACCAACAGAAGGCTATCGCTCCAAGCGGTCAACGAGATGCGCGAGCTGAAAATCGAGGCTGGTCAGTCCGCCGGCCGAGTGCGTGGAGAACGCAACCGCCACCTCACCCCATTTGAGTTCAATCTCGGGATGGTGATCTTTTTGTTCGGCGAGCTCCGCGACTGCGTTCACGAATCGCAATCCCTCACGGTATTGCTTAAAGGGAAAACGGCGTTGGATTTGGCCTTCGGCGGTCTGGTGCCACTCTTTCAATCCCTGCAACTCACGCGAAATCTCGTCGGTCGACAACGGTGTGCGGCTCATGATCCTGCTCCCTTTGATCCTTCCTTGCCCTTCTCTGGCGGAAGGAGATCATAGATCAATCGGAACCAGGTTCGAAATGCCTCTGCTATCCGCTGGTTCACGATCACGATGAACCACATATCCTCTTCGACTCCGCCGAGGTGAATATTGGAGACGATGTTCACCCGGTCCCCGAAAAAGTCGACCGAGGCGGGTGCCGAATAACCCGGGGGAAGAAACTTATAGTTCTCGCCGACATGCTTGAGGATCGGATGATTGCTCGCCTTCACCTCGTGTTCGAACAGATGGAAATAGCGGATGTTCCGCCGTGTTGCTTCTTTGATGAACTGCTGGAAGTAGGGGAGCGTTCTGCCCTCCATCCATCCCCCCTTGGCGCCGAGAGAATAGAAATCTTCACCAAGGCGAAGAATGTCTCGCATGTAATTCTTCCAGCCTTCATAGCCGCGATAGATGTAGACAGCCTGCGCGTGCGGAGTGCCTGCATAGAGTGATTGCAAAGCGGGCATGATCGAAGACAAGAGCTGATCTTTCTGTTCGAGAAGCTCTTTCAGCTTCACCGGATCAACCGCTTGATAACGATTCTCCGAGCGTTCGATGATTTCGAACGCGAGCCCCCGCTCAACCAAGCGCTGGATTGAATCGTAAACGTTCCGGCGGTGGACATGCGACTTCAGGGCGATCTGCCCGACCGAGAGCTCGCCGTGGCGCAAAAGTGTCTCGTAGATCCGCGCTTCATTTTTCGCGAGGCCGATCGACTGAAACACATCGACGCAGGACGCGGGGCTCGAGGGGGCCGGGGCTTCCGGAATAGCCGGTTTCGACTGTGCAGTTCGGGCCATTTAGATTCCCTCGGAAAAGTGGACCTCAAGCGGCTAAAGGTGACATCCACCACCTTGTGGTGATCTTGGCCACTCCACATACATTATCAAATATCCCGTTTTTTTCTCGGAAAATAATAACATCCGCGAGGGAAACTTATGCAACTACTCACCCCCATTGAAGGATTTCTGCTGTTAGCGCTTTTTGGCGTCTTCCTTTGCAGCGTTGTCTGGGTTTCGTCCTCCCGTGCCAGAAGCGCCGAGGGCTTCCTGGCGGCGGAGCGGAAGGTCTCGGTCTTTCAGGGGTCGTTGAGTATCGCCGCCGCCTGGGTTTGGGCGCCTGCCGTCTTCATCTGCTCGCAGCAGGCCTACCAAGCTGGGCTGCCGGGCATCTTCTGGTTCACGCTTCCGAATGTCCTTTGCTTCTTTCTCTACGCTCCGCTGGCCATCCGCATGCGGAAGCGATTACCGAAAGGATACACGCTGCCCGATTTCATCGCGGCGCGCTTTCCAGATTCGAGGCTGCCGCATATCGCATTTCTGCTCACCTTCTTCGGATATCAGATTGGAGCGATTCTCATTAACTCTCTCGCCGGCGGAGCGCTGCTGCATGCCGTCAGCGGGATCGATCAGACACTGGCAATCTGTGTGATTGCTGCCATCGCGATGGGCTACACCCTTGTCAGCGGGTTGAAAGCTTCGATTCTCACGGACGTCATTCAGATGCTGATGGTTCTCGTTTTGTGCGTCATCCTGGTGCCGCTCTGCCTTTGGAAAGGCGGCGGGTTCGCTGTGGTGTCTGAGGGACTCGGCGGAGTGGCGGGCAATCACCGCTCTCTCTTTGATCCCTGGATCGCCTTCAGCATGGGGATTCCGATGACACTCGGACTTCTTGCGGGGCCGATCAATGACCAGATGTTTTGGCAACGCGCGGTGAGCGTCAGGGAGCGCGACATCTTCAAGACATTCGCATATGGCGGATTGCTTTTCGCTCTGGTGCCGATACTTCTTTCGATGCTCGGATTCCTGGGCGCCGGAATGGTGCGGGCTGATCTACTGAGCGTCGCCGATCCGCAGCTTGTGGGCCCCACCGTGATCGGGAGCATTCTTCCCAAAGTGGCCCTCTACGGGTTCTGTCTGATGGCGCTCGCCGGACTTTGCTCCACGATGGACTCTGCGTGCTGTGCCGTAAGCTCCCTTGGCGCGGTCGACATTTACAGACGCTATCTGAATCCGGCGGCGAACGACCGGCAGATCGTGCGTGCATCCCGAATCAGCATCCTCGTTTCGATGGCGATCGGAATCTCACTCGCACTGCTTGGTCCGAAGCTCTTATGGTGCTTTCTCATCTACGGAGCGCTTGCTTCTGCCGGGTTGTTCCCAGCGATTTTTTCACTCCTCTCCACCCGCGTTACTTCGAGAGCCGTTGGGTCGGCGGTTCTGCTTGGCTTCTTTGTTGGCCTGCCTTACTCGATCTACGCCAATGTCATGGAAGCACCGGTGCACATCGTCCTGAGCTCGATACTGAGTGTTTCGATCGGACTCGTGATTTGCAGTGTATCGGCTATTCGGAACCGGGCCGAATCGATTGTCGAGCAACCGATGCAAGTTGTAGCGAGAGCCGCCTAGTCGCCGCCATTCGCAGAGCGCTGCTGTTTTTGAACCGGCTCCGCAATATCACGGAGGTGCGCGACCTTCAGCACCCGTGCCATCACGAACCAGGGTCCGATCCGGTATACGCGGAAAATTCCGTAGTCACCCCGCTTGGGGATTCTGTCGAGACTCAGCGGAATGGGACGGCTGAAGCCCGCGATGGAGAGGAGCGGGCGCTTTTGCAGGAAGCAGTCGTACCCTACACAGGCACCCTCGATCTGATGAACTTCGACGCTTGATGGGAGAACGCACTCTACTGTCCATGCGAGAATCGCTTTCAGACTCCAGTAGGAAAACCAGGTGGCACAGACGCTCAGGAGGATCATCGGCTTGAGATAAACAACATAAGTTCCTCCATTCTGATGCGTGTCGACTAAAGCCGATGGAAAGATCCTTCAGAATGGGTACTCGATTAAGCGATCTTCAGGGGGGCCAGTCGAGGGGCCCAGTCGAGGGGCCCGGTGAGGAAGTCGTGTCAGGGAATGAGACGAGCCGCCGGGGGATGCTCGCAGGCCGTTATAGCCTCGCGGACCCGGCTCTGAACTCGCCAGAAGATGTCGCTGTGCGCGGCGTCATTATCTAAGAAAACGGAGAGCTGACGGGCGCGGGTCCGCATCCTGAGCCGCTCAGTATTCATCCAGGGGATTACCTCGTCCCGTTTTCCGGCCAT
>CAYOAK010000148.1:0-9756 GCA_964401925.1 uncultured Bdellovibrionales bacterium
TACTTCTTGGAAACAGCACCTGGTCAATTGCCCACCTCTACCATTACCGCGATCGAAAGGATCGCAACTGGTGGAGAACGCTGCCTCAGTTCTTGAGCGGCCTCTTTTTCTCCATCGTCTTTCTCCGCTACGGGATTGAAGCGACTTTACTCGCTCACCTTGCGGCGACGATGGTGCTATTCTCGGTCTACCGAAGGCAGCGAATCAACGAGATCGATGCGGTGATTGTGCTTGTCCGCGCTCTTATAGCGGCCGTATCCATCACCCTCCTCGAAAAGCCGATCATCGGCGCGTTGAAGACATGGCTGAGCTTTGCGCCTTCGTTTCAGGTCGATGGATGGCGCTTCATCGACTACATGTTGACGGGGCTATTCCTGGGAGCGGTGCTGGGAATCGTTTTCGACGTATTGCTTTACGACCGGGAGGTCCTGAGCGAGTACGAAAAGAGAGGCGGCATCTTCTTTTTCATCGGGAGCTTGGCTCATGCGCCGATTGCGGCAGTGATCGTGATGGCCGTCAATCGACTCCTGACGCCTCTCCTTCCGGAGATTCACCAGCAAGGGCTGCTGACCGCGATGCTCTTCTCGCTGGTCGCAAGAACGAATAGCGGGAGCGCCACCGCCAGAGTCTTCTGGACGGGCACGCCGCAGGCCTTCGTCGCACTCTGCATCGTTCAGAGCGTCGGGCCGCTTTACGCGTTCGCCTACTTTCTGGTTGCGTCAGCGGTCTTCGTTCCAGTGCGAATGGTGCGCCGGCTCGATGATTGAGTCGAGAGGTGTTGCACGTTTTCGGGTAATGAGGGGGGCCCGTAGTTTCTCCCTCATCGTTTCGTCCGTTTTGCCCGGTTCACCCCTTCAACTGTCATTTGCCGAGAAGTGCCTCAGGAGGATGGGGTCCGATTTAGAGAGTCAGATCAATTAGATACAGCGCGTGGAACTCTGTTCAAGATCTTGCCGACTATAGTCGATTTTCAACGTGAATTGTTGTCGCGTTTTTAAGGACTTAAACGCGGTTTTGATAAGGATGTCTCAGCAGTGGGATTTTTCTCGTTCACGACGAACACGGCGTCACTCGGCGTCCAGCGTCGGCTCGCGTACAGCACCGGCGAGCTACGGGAAAGTTACGAGCGCTTATCGTCAGGACTCCGGATCAACCGGGCGTCGGATGATGCCGCGGGTCTCTCCGTCTCGACACTCCTGAATGTCGATCAGCGCACATACAACCAGGGAATCCGAAATCTTAGTGACGGGATTAGTCTGCTCAACATCGCCGAAGGGGGAACACAGCAACTCTCCAGCATCGTTACCCGAATCACCGAGCTAGCCGAACAAGCGGCGAATGGAACGCTGGCGGACACACAGCGAATTGCCCTCGACCAGGAGGCGCAGGCGCTGAGTGACGAGTTCTCGAGAATTATCCAGAGCACACAGTTCAACGGCTTGAACGTGCTGGATGGTGACCTTGCAACCATGTCGCTTCAGGCTGGATATGGGCGCAATGGAGAACTGAATTTCAGCTTGGGCGAGAATCTGCGTGCACGAAGCATCGGCGATGGCACATTCCAGAATCCCGTAAGCGGCGCGACGACCGACCGGCCCATAGACGTCAAGCTTGCGGATCTAAACGGAGACGGCATCGCCGATCTTATTACTCCAAATTACGGTCAAGCAGCGATGACAGTTCACCTTGGAGTTGGCGACGGGACATTCAAGGCCGGGGTAACTTACGGACTCGATCGGGTGCATGGCGGAGATGTCGCCACCGGAGATTTCAACGGAGACGGCAATGTAGATATCGCGGTTGCCCTCTACTGTTAC
Organism: uncultured Bdellovibrionales bacterium; assembly: GCA_964401925.1. Classification (GTDB taxonomy): domain Bacteria; phylum Bdellovibrionota_C; class UBA2361; order SZUA-149; family JADYYL01; genus CAYOAK01. The sequence goes on from CAYOAK010000148.1 coordinate 1,818, forward strand.
GATATCAACGTCTTTTACGGGGCAGGCGACGGGTCACTTTCGGGACCGAGCCTCTACACAGTCACAGGTACCGGCTCGGGAAACCTCACCGGCCTGGCAGCAGCGGATCTCAACAATGACGGTCGACTAGATCTCGTGACGGAATCCGGAATTGATGACGAGGTACGGATTCTTCTCGGCAACAGCGACGGCAGCTTCAAGTACGGCGGCGGCTATTATGTGGATGGAACGGAGCCGGCGATAGGAGACATGAACGGAGATGGAAACCTTGATCTTGTTCTCGGAGGACCTGGATACACAACCGTGTTGTTCGGAAATGGTGACGGAAGCTTCCTTGAGGAACAGGGGTACTTACTGGGCGGAGCGGGGCAGTCAGGGGCGCAGCTGGGAGATGTTAACGGGGATGGAATGTTGGATGTCGTCACAGGAAGCTATCTCACTACGGGGCGCGTATTTTTCAACGACGGGAGCGGGGGCCTCGTTTTGGGGCAGGTGCTCGGGCCGAGTGACATCGGCGAAGTGAGACTGGCAGACCTCAACGGAGACTCGCAGCTTGATATTATAGCGGCCGACCAAGCGACAGGCTCGCTCGCGTTTTACGCTGGAAATGGAAACGGAACCTTTCGCGCGGCGACAAGCGTCAGCGGAGCGGGGTTGGATCTCGACTCATTGGATGTGGGCGATCTTAACGGAGATGGAGTGCTCGACGTGGTCGTGGCAGATGATCAGATCGGGGGCCGGTGGGGAACTTTTATAACGAATGCGACTCGGGTCGGGGGGCTGCCCGACTTTGACTTAAGGACCCAGAGCAGCGCGAAAGCCGCCTTGACGTCGATGCGGACGGCAATGCTGAGCATTAACGCCGAGATTGCAAATATCGGTACCATTCAAAGCCGAGTTCAGGTTGCAGCCAATAATCTTCGGCAGACGGTGATCCAATATTCCGCGGCGGAGAGCCAGATAAGCGACGTGGATGTGGCACAGGAAAGTTCCAATTTAGTCCGGAGAAAGATTCTTCAGGAAACCGGCCAATCCGTGCTTGTGCAGGCGAACCAGCTTCCGGGGCTGCTGCTGTCACTGCTGAGAGGTTAAGTTGAGCTGCCGGAATTCGAATACGGTGACAGGACTTCGACTCGACGGAATGAAGAACCTTTGGACAATGGAGCCTGAGGCGAAGTGTCTGTGCCGGAGGACGCACCCCAAGCATCTCCGCCGTCAGCTCGCAAAGGACGCTCGCAAATGCTTTCGTCCGAGAATCATCATCACGACCAAACCCAGCGCGATTGAACCGGACCAGATACTCAGGACCTTCGAAAGCGCATGCCCGTGATCGATCAGCGTTGCAGGAATGAGCAGAAGGCACGAGGTGACAAACCGTGTCATCAGGAGGCGAACATTCGTGATCGCGTCTCTCGTGACATCGTTTTCGTGCTGAAAGTAGCGTTCTCGTGCGGTCGACACCGCACCATCGAACACCTGCGCGACCCAGTACAGAAAAAGAACCGTCATTAGCGGACCGCCTGCGAGAAGCATGCTCGCGCTGAGAACGGCCGCTACCAGTAGCGCTGCAAACGGCAGCGCGCTGGTCAATTGGATGAAGTTTCCGATGATCGCGCCGAATCCGGAGGCGACCAGCAGAAGAGCGAGGATATTCGTGTCGCCGCTATATTGGACCCCGACGATTCGCGGTAAAAATGCGAAGACGCAGAATCCGAGGTACTCAAAAAACTCGGTCAGAATCATGAAGGTCAACGTCTTATCGTTCCACACACGCTTGATGCTGCCGACAAGTGTGAGATGCGTCTCCGCCTCTTTTCGTGTCACAGCCTCGATCGGACCGAGGGCTTTCAGCATTAGAAGAAAGCTTAAGCCGTTCAGCGCAATGCCGACGCTGTAGCCTAGCCACGCAATGAGGAATCCCCCGCCACCGCCGCCAACCATCCGGGCGACGTTGCTGCCGACCGTTCGCATCTGGACGATTCGACCGATGAAGGCCTCTTTGGCCCGCGTGAATTCTCCTGGTGTGTTGTAGGTACACTTTCCGGGTAGCTCGATGAACGCCTCGTTCCCGATCTGCGTGGTCACGCCTTTCATCGCGATATCGAAGAGTGTCATCGAAATCGCGAGAAGCGGCTGAATTCCGAAAAGAATCCAGGCGTAGGCTGCGATCGAGAACCACCCGCCGCGTTGAAGTGCGGTTATCCCTGCAAACAACAGCATTCCGGCGCTCGAGAAGATGCAGACCTTCCGCAGCAAGTCCCGATACGGAACACCTCTCGTGAGATGCGTGGAAAGAGAGCTCAGGAGCAGCACCGAAACCGCAAACCACACTCGGAGCGCGATGAGATATGTCGCGGATTTCAGGATCTCATCGACCATGACCGGAAGAAGAACAACCATCATCCAGTCGCCCGCCTGCGATCCGGGAAGCCGGAGCAGATAGGCACGAAGCTTTTCAACCTTTATTACGTCTCGCATAGTAAACCTTCCGAACGCGCAACGCGTGCTCGAGAGGCTTACTTGTTGGGATCGGTCCTATTGAAAAAACCAAGCCGTCGAGTCGATTCCCTAGCGAGCGAAAGCTCGCATTAGAAAATCCAACTCAGTGATCTACCGATGAATGGGAGAGAAAGGAGGGCGGATGATATTCTAGGTGACGCCGGAGCGCAAAGCCGTTTGCCCTAGGCGGCGAGCACGCCCTTCAGATCAAGCATTTGGTCAACGAGTAGCGGCTTGAGCATCTCGAAGATCTCCTTCCGAACGCCAATAACAGTGAGAGTTGCGGAGAGCTGCTTCGCGCTCTCAGATGCTGCAATCAATTTGCCAACCCCATAGGCGCTAATAGCTTCGCAACGACTGATGTCAACCGATAAGGTTTTATGCCCATCTGAGAGCGTCGAGGTTACTAATTCGCTCAAGCGGTCACATGCCTTTTGATCATACAAGGACGAGAGCACTTCAATACGCGCAATTTCGTCAACAACTTCCAGCTTCAGCTCTCCCTCGCTCATGTATTTACGGTCCCTTAAAGAATTAGGCTGAAGAAAACTGAACCTAACTGGAATTTCATCCGACTATCTCATCAAATGTATTACATCACATAACATGAATTTTAACGTTCTCATCGTTGATCCCATCCCTCAAACGAGAGCCCTCCTCTGGGAAGCGGTCAATGCTGAGCCGCATTTCAAGAAAGTGGTCTCTGCAAAAAACCTTGATGAGGCGCTGGCAATGATTCAAAGCGGCCTTCTGTGTGATGTCATTCTGCTCTCTTCTTCATTCGAGAATGGTCCGGTTAAGCAGTTTATTGGCAACGCACGGAATCTTCCATCTGCTGCGGAAGCCGCTTTCGTTTCGGTCGTCCGACCGCTCGATCAGAACGCCGATCAGATGGCCCATTCCCTTGTTGAAGGGGTCGATGGACTGCTCCTCGCGCCATTCTCTGTGACCGGGCTTGGGACGGTCGCTGAGGTAGCAAAACGAGTTCAGCAGGAACACGCTGAACGGCGAAAGGAAACTGCGGTGAGAATCATGATTGCAAACCTCCTGAAGGAATTTGACGGTCTCGCACGGGACCTTTTGAACGGCGGCGACTTTTCTCGGCACCTGCAGAAGTTCGAAGCCTCCGCAGGAAAAGTTGTTTCAAGCTGGGGAAGCGATCAGGGAACGCTCCATCCCATCATAGGAGAGCTTTTCCAGGCAGCCACGCCCGTCAAGGCCCTTAACTATCAGGGCGCAAGCCGCCGAGTGGCGCAGCGTCACTCGAAGGTCTGAGAGCGTCTCGCTCGCCGATTCAGTCCCAGTAATGCATCCTCTCTCCAACAACAGGCAGGCGACTTCGCGGGCACCGCTATGGCGTGCCCCCTCCGCGCAAGCTAGCTCCTAATGAGAGATTCGTTTTTGTGACGTGAGAGAAGTGGAAATCTTTTTGTGAATACGCGGTAACGGAAAGATCCTCATCGGATTTCGCAACTCGCTTTCGCTCCGGATTACGAAACTTTTCGCTAAGTGCGGCGGATGCTTCCTCTCCGAGTTCTATGAGCCTCGAAACCTTGTCCACAAGCGTCGCACGCCCTGCGAGATCCTTCAGAACGGTCGCCGATACCTCGGAGTACTGTTGCTGATTTGCTTCCAGCTTTCCACGCCGATCGAGGTACGGCTGCGAGTACTCCCCTTTCTCATTCAGAACGTTGTTCAGTGCTGCATACTTCTGCACGAGACGTCCAAATTTCTCGGTCAGTTCTAGCGCCTTTTCCTGCTGCTTCGCATTGAAAGTATCGAACCTCCCCTCAGCGATGTGCCGGATCAGTAGCATCTCATTGCTGCTCAGATCCTTTCCCATGACGACAGCAAGGGCAGAAGCACTTTGTTGACGTTGAGTCTTGCTCGCCGGTCCGCTGCCCGAAATCGCAGGAGGGCTTTGTGGAGGTCCGTCGTTTACGTCCAGGCCCATAATTGCTCTCCTTCGCACTGCTTTGGCAACTTACTAAGTTATGACGAACTCCGTTCAGGAAGCTTGCCGCTCGAAAAATGAAATGAATTTAAAAAGAACTAGGATCGGTGTGAAACGGGCTAATATCGGGAGATCTCCACAACTCGCTCCCCTCTCTGGGCGATTGGTCACGGTTACTTGCACGACTGGGAGTCGGTACATCAGGTAAATTCGGAACCAAGGAACGAACTAGAACAATTTAGGGGAACGGGTGAGTGCTGCGCGATCAAACTCCCCACATTCGTGATGGTATGTCTTCACAATCCCCGGGTCAGGAAGGCTGGGAAGAACGGAATGTAGAGCTTGGCAGATTAAGAGCTTCTCGAACGACCCCGGGTACTCCTTCTTACTCAACTCATCGGCGAGAACAGGCGCCGCAGCACTGGCTGCAGGCCCGAGGGCGGTAACATACCGAAGCTGATCACCGGAGCGTTTTTCCTTGCTGCGCCGGCACGAGGCAAATACCGGGATCAGATCCTCCGAGTACGAGTCAAGCGCTTCTCTCAGCTCCTTCGTTTGAACTGCGGAAGCAGCCTTCAAACGGGGCAATACGCCGTCGTGGAGGGTAAAATGGCAGGTACCGGGAGCAGAGTACTTCCGCACTTGCCGGCGGATCATTCGGGATAGCGGCGCCGCGCGCGGTCCGAAGAGAATGACCGCATCCCAGACGAGATTCTCCAGAGTTACTGCATCGTGGGGATCGTTTAGTAAGTTCTCAATGATCGGTAGAATTTTCTCGGTGCGCTCCGAAACCTCTATTTGGGCAATCGCGAAAATAATTCGCTCGTCGCCGGGCCGCCTCGTTGTCGAAACAAGCTCGAGCAGCTCATCGATTGCCGGTGCAGCAACGGGTCCGAGCTCGCCAAGATACCCGGCTGCCTGCGTCCGAACGAGCGGATCCGAGTCATGAAGAAAAAGCCGGTAGGCTGCGATTTTTGTTTCGTTCGAGAACTCCCTTCCGTGGACCGTTGAAAGCGCTTCAACGCGTATACCTCTATCGCGGCTTTTCGCCGCGATGATTAGGGACTCATAGGAGGCGGGCTTGTACGGCGGACGGCGCGAATCGAGAATCTCCCCGGTGGCTCTACGCATGGCGTCGTCATCTTTGAGAACCGAGTCCTCACGCCAACGAGCCTTTGCCAGGAGCGAGTCTTCCGGAATCGGCCTCAGCTTGGCGACGGAGTCGTCGAGCTCCCCGAGAAACGCCGGTTCCTGATCACTACCGAAGAGTATCGCCGTGCGCTTCTCCGCAGGATCAAATATCTCGATGGAATAACGCGGCGTTCGATCGACGCCGTGCCCCCGCACCGCAAGACGGCCATCCCGGAACAAGCCTACGAGATTGTAGAAAAGATGCGAGTTGCCCTGAAGTATGGTCGAGGTTTTTCTCGTCTGAGGATTCCAGGAACGGATCGAGTAACTTGGGCCATAGCTCGAGCCGCGGGGAGGCGAAGCGCTGAAGAGAAGATCGCCCGCAGGGGTCCACTGAAAATCGGTACAATTCGAGTCTTCCGGTGAGATTGAGACGATTTCGGTGCTGCTGCCGGTAATAAGCGACACGTTGCAGCTGTAGCTGGATCGCACAGCGAGCTTCTGGTTCGGAGCTACGGCGATCTCGGAGCTCGAGCCGACATTATCGCCGGAGAGATCTGTAAGCGCTCCGTTCTTTGGATCGAAAACAAACAACGTCTGTTTTCCCGACTTAGGATTCACCATCCGGCTGCCGAAGAGCTTCCCTTCCGGATACGGCGCCAAAACGACGACACCTTCAACGTCTTCCGCAATTTCCTTGGTGCGGTTCCTCTCAAGATCGAGTGCGTACCAATCGGATGAGAATGCCGCCGAAAGCGCCTTTAAGCTGAATATTGGGAATCCCCAACGAAATCTTCCGTACACGAGCGTGTTCGTGCCGGGCATCAAGAAAAAGCCGCTGACTTTATCTTCGACTTCACGGAGCCGCCCGTCGAAGCGCTGCAACGACTGATCTCTGAGGTTTCGTTTCATGTAAAAGAGCTGCGAGCGGTCTTCCGAGGAAAAGCCGTGTGCATGATTCGTTGTTCCACTCTCGTCGAGATCCGGCTCCTCCAATATCTTTGCTCGCTGCCCGTCATCGGAGACGATCGCTACGACGAGCGTCTTCTCAATAGGTATGGCGAGGCCGAACTGGTCAGCGAGCGCAGCGCTCTGAACCGGAGCAAGCGCGAGAAAGAGGATGGTGAAAAAGGCCTTCATTCGTTGCGTATATAGTGGAGCCGCCCCCATATTCCGGCCAGTTTTTAATTTACCGCCAGGCTATGGTGGATCTTTACGTTTATTCTCCGGGAGATAGGGACCGGCGAAGAGACATTTTACGAGCAGGTTGCAACGAAAGTTCGAGCTTTGTTATCTCAACTATGTAGCAAAGGAACAACAATCTATGAGCACGAGAAGCATTCTAATGACTCAACGAGACGAAACTCGGTTGAAGGCTCTGATCTCCTCCAATAGTTCAAGCGAGGAATTATCGTTGGGTTCATTGATCGCGAACGCGACTATCGTTGCATCTGAGCAAATTCCGGCTAACGTTATAACAATGAACTCGAGGATCAGGTTAAAGGATCTTGATTCGAAGAATGAATTCGAGCTGGATCTTTTGTTCCCCCATGATGTGAGCAAGAACAAAGACTCGATATCTATTCTTTCTTTTGAGGGGATTGCTTTACTCGGACTTTCCGAAGGTGAGTCGTTTAGTTGGGCTAATCCGGATGGCAGCGAAAGGAAGCTAAAGGTTCAGTCGGTGTTGTGGCAACCCGAGGCGGAAAAGTTGTTCCAGTTTTAGCGACATACTAGCGGCTTGAGATTTTCGCCTTCAGGCCATTGCTCGCAAGAATCTGACGTTCCCACATGGGACATTCGTTTCCGAGCAAAGGTGTTACCTATGTCTGCGGCATAAACTGTTACCTCTATGTCCGGTAGGGACCGAACCTTCGTGGCACGCCCGGATTATGCAGAAATCGTCCTCCCCTGCCCCGTCCGACTCTCAAGTAAGCTTTAGCTTTTTGCAAAACTTCGCAAAGGGAAGGACATGAATCTTGTCACTGCTCGAGTACTCACGCGTTCCTTGATGAACCTGAAAGAAGGTTGGGATGCTCGTTCTCGCCGAGAAATAGTTGAGATGAGGCGAAGCTCCTTTCTCGCCACTCTTACATTCAACGGCAAAGATGGGGATTTTGTCTCTCAAAACGACAAAATCCACTTCACGACCGGTTACATCTCTCAGAAAGCGCAGTTCCATTTTGTGCCCTTGAGTATCCTGTTCAAAGTGACAAAATTTCAGAAGATGTGACGCCACAAAATTTTCCCATCGCTTGCCCTCGTCACTATGCTCACTCCAATCCCACAGATAGAGCTTCTGTTCTTTTTTTACGGCCTTGAGCTTCGATGGCCCGAAGGGAGCAATTCTAAAAA
>CAYOAK010000149.1:0-9622 GCA_964401925.1 uncultured Bdellovibrionales bacterium
GAAGTTGCCGGTCCTTCGATCTCCGGGTCCGTGGCGGTGCCGGGCAATCTGCCGGTAGCCACATCCCAGGCGCGGGCACCCAGAATAGTCGCCATGATATCGTTTCCGCCGACCATGCTGAACCGGTTGATCTCGCGGTCCATTCGATACGTAACCGTTCCGGTTCCCACCTGGTCCCACCCGGGGAAATTATTATAGGCCTGTGCTTTGCCGATCAACGCATCCCGCGGATAGAGAAGATCGCTGTTCGAGTGCGAGTTGAAGTAGGAGATCTGACTGATCGAATCGAGCCGGCGGTTCACCGGCGAAGTGCGCATATTGTAAAGCGCCTTCTGTCCTTCGAGTCCGATCTCGGTAAGCAGCAATCCTTCGAGCCGGCCGGCGCCCGAAGCCGCCACCGCTCCTGGAACCGAGAGGCCTGCGAGGTTGTAATATTGCGCAGCTCCAATGAGGGTCGCGCGTTCCTGCATCATCTGACCGATCTTCGGGTTGACGTTCAGACTGGCAAGACCGCGTTGCAGCGCGTTGTAGTCATTCTGACTGTACTGCCGCAGTGATTCCTGTGCGGCGAGGTTCCGGTGATAGGACGCCATCGAGAATCCGACGCGGCCGGAGAAGCCGGTCAGCTGGTCACTGACGAGCGACATGAGATCGCCTCCGATTCTCTTCACGACGAAGCCCGTCACCAGAGGAACCGCGGCAAGAGCCGTCGCGAGGAGGTGGTAATACGTATAGATCGAATACGTCGGATCGACCTCAAGCAGAGCCTTGATCGTTCGGCTCGGGTCCCTGATGACGTCATCCGTAATCGGCTGCCCGTGCGGAAGGAGGAGATACAGGAACTTGTCGAGCAGCATCACGAGAGCGAAGCCGAAATCCCAAAGCTTCACCCAGAGCCAGAGTCCCATCCACAGCATCATTCCGCCTGCGCGGCCCGGAATGACCAGGCAGAAGCAGAAGAACGGAAACATCATCGAGAGGAAGTAGAGAACGAAGCCCTGGACGTACGGCAACGCGAGAGTCGCCATCAGATAGTCGCCCTTCTCCTCCCACTGATCGGTATACTGAATGAGCCGCAGCGTGCGGGCCATCTCTTCCGGTCCCTCGTCGAGATCGGCGAGCTGACCGGCGGAGCTCTGGCCGTATTCCGCCTGAATGAGCGAAGGCCGAAGCGACTGCAGCTCATTGACGAACATCCGGGCTGCAACTTCATTCACAACCGTCAACAGCTGCTGATCCCCGTTTAACTTCGCAATCGAGTCCGGCGGATACACGATGTACTGCCCGAACTTGCTTGTGAGGTCGCGCATCACCTCAGCTTTCGAAAGCTCCGGCGGCCGGTTCGCATCGGCGATCTGATCGATGAAGAGCGTGCTTTTGCGCTGGAAGGCAACGATTCCGATCCCCCACAGGTCATCGCAATTGAAGTTGTCGCGCTTCCCGCCGGTGAGAGCATCGACATCGGCCCATAAGCTCAAGTCGGTGATCCAATCGAAGAGAGCGGTCGACTCCCCGGCGGAAACGACCACCTTCTTCCCTTCAGTCTGCAGCTCCTGAATGAGGCTTGCCCGCTGCGTTCCGCTGAATCCCGGGGAATAATACTCCTTCATCCGGATGTAATAATCGGCGCACTTGTTCACCGATGTGAGGTTGATGAAATACTTCAGGTTGCTGTCGTTGGCCTTTGGATAGAAGAGCTGCACATAGCGCTCTCCTTTCGCGATAAATGAGAGATCGGCGCTGGAGCTGAAGGAATCGACGACTGTGATCAACATCCGCGTCGTAAGACTCGTGATCCGATCCCACATGGCGAAGAACCATGAAACCGAGGCAGGGTTGTCCGTCGCGAAATTCGGAACGACCGGGTTTGCGTGGCGCAGGTCCTCCGTCGCCTGCAGCACCGGTGCAAATGAGTACTCACGCGACCCAAATGTCCACTTCGGGCCAGATGAGGGCGTGCGTACATTGATCATGAAAAAGAAGATCGCCGGTCCCACAAGGAACCAGGTCCACAACCGATACGGTCCTTGAATGACCGTCACAAGAATCGCCGCAACGGCCGCAACCACGAAGATGAGGGCAGCGAACCTGTTGGCAAACCCGAAAGCGAATATATCGAGCAACGCCGACTGGAGATAATGCCCGGCCGTCTCGAAGGAAGCTCCTACGAGATGCCCGACACTTCCAATGGGTGAGTTGTCCTGCGGCATACTTTAGTTGTCGATATCCCGCGCGAATGCCGGCCGTGCTCCGGTGGAGGTGCTCGGGTTGTTCGACTTCTGCGAAACAAGAACCGACTCATCCTGGAGAACACCCGCGAGCGGATTATTGTGAGATTGATACATCGAGCGCGTCTCGTGCGGCTCTGCCTGAAGATCGGTGATCCGCTGGCTGTCGGGGAGCGAAACCGATCCGCTTCCTGAATGGGAGATCGGCCGGCCGGCGATCATCCCGAGAATACCCCGCTGCTGAATCGCTTGTTTGCTGAAGTGGAAGGCGTTCTGAGCGGCATCCCCTTCGCCTCTCTGTCTCCGTGCCAGCTTTCCGTCTCCGGTATCCACAGGCCGCAAGCCGGTACCGAATGTCCGGCCGCCGCCGTCCCTCTTTGCAGCGTCGCGCGCAGCTTGAACCCCGAACTTCGTATCGCGTTCCCAGGCCTTCGCTTCGGCCATGTCGCCGACGTTCCGCTTCGCGGCCTTCGCACCGCGCGATTGAACTTTGAGCGCCGTTTCATCGATGGCGTTCCGGAATACATCGAAGGCCGCACGGCCGCCGAGGCAAAGATGCGCAGAGAGCATGGGAACACTGAGCGTGAGCAGCGAAACGATCAGGTAGTACATCGTGAGATTGCTCAACGGATCGTTTGAGTTGATCGCGGTGTAGAGGAAGCTGAGATCTGCCCAATTTCCGGTTGTCGTCGGACGGACGCCGGCGCTTAAGTACTCCCAGAGAAAATCGCGCACGACATGGATCGCCGCGAACCCGACATCCCAACTCTTCACCCAGACCCAGATTCCCAGCCATGCAAAGAAGCCTGAAGCACGCCCCGGTATCAGGATAAGCAGCGCGAAGAAGGGAAATGACGCCGCCATGAGGAATAAGAGGAACCCCTGAATGTAGGGGATAACCCCGGCGAAGAACTGCATCTGGAGAAACTCACCTTGCGCTTCTGCGCGCGCGTATGCTCCGAAGGTGAGCTCATATTTTGCAGCATCAATCGGACTGTGAGAGACCGCGCGCTCGAGCATCATCCCGGTCGGCAGGTTCTTCAGCGCGATGCGAACAAAGTTCGCTGCAATCACCCGTACCGCTTCCTGCGGATCGGTTCCTCCGGTCATCGCAACAACATCGTCTCGCACGTTCCCCCAGGGGATACCGTTTGCGTCAGTGACCCCGGCATACGTCGCTTTTTGAAGCTCTTCATCGGCAAGCTGCTGTGCCCGGTTCCAGCAGACTCCCCAGATCTCGTCGCAGGTCAGCGCCACGCTGCGTCCCGCCAGAACCGTCCCCTGATCGACCGCCCAGACATAATCCGCCAGGGACTCATCAATCGGGCGCCTGATGTCCTTCAACGCTGTGATCTCGTCTTGATAACTGGTCTTCAGGCTCTGCAGCCGGGGGACTTTGGGCCCCTGAGTGATCGGATTTGCAAGCTGCAAATCGATCGAGCTCATCTCCTTTTTCAGGAATGCATAGCGGGAGCACTCGGCCATTAATCCAGCGCCGAGCAGTGTGAGAAACTCCTGTTCGACAGGCTGTTTGGAAAAAACATCTCCGACAATCTTCTCGCGCGCGACCGCCACGAGATCCCGTCGCCGGTTCTCGTCGATGAGAAAGCCGACGAGCGTCTGGACGACAGCCGAAGTGAGGTAGTCAAACTTTGCAAAGAACCAGGAGACGTGAATGTTCTCGGCAGTGAAATCTCTGCCGCTGATCTCCTGCAGAACCGTGAGCTGATCCCGCTGCGCCCGGAGATTGATCCGTTCGCCGACCTGAAGCAACGTCGGCTTTGCAGGGATTGTGTAGAACACTACCGAGATAAACAGCGGAACGCAGATGAGCAGGTAACGAATCTGTTTCGAATTTCCGTAGAGCGCATATGTGGCAATTGCAGAGACGAGCGCGGCCACATAGAGCAGCAGCCCCAGGTTCTGAAGGAATCCGCCGAAGTTCCGGATGATATCGTTCTGAAACATGAATCCGGCGGTCTGGAGCGCAGCAGAGATCAGATGCCCGACAGCACCGACAACCTGACCGCCTGAATCAGGGGTAGGAGATGGGATGTCGGGAATGATATCCGGCATAGTGTTTTAAGAGCCTTTGTAAAGTCCGCTTGTCAGCTCAGCGCGCAACCGGCTCTGAATTCCTTGAACGTGTGCATCCCGTGCGACCATGTTCTGATCGAAATCCCTGGTCGTGCCCCATGGCGAGTCTTGCTTATCCCAGGGGTGAACCCGCCGTGAGATACCGCCCCGCAGTGCATCGAGAGTTTTATACTCATCGGTGTTACCGGCTTGGTGATACAGGTAAGCGCCGTTCGCCCGGATAAGGTCGGCTTTGGCGCTATTAGCGGAGCGGCGAAGCGCGTTAACGGCACGCTGCCTCGCAATCTTCGAGTTCGTCGCGGCCCCTGTGAGATTGAGCGCCCGGTAGACATCGCCCAGGGCGATCTCTTGATCCATCGCGCCGCCCTGTTCGAGCCGATCCGCGAGATCTTCGATCGGCTTGATGTGATTGTCTGCAATATCGCTGACGAACGGATTTGCGTGGTTGCTGCGATCCATGATGTCGCCGCTGCGCTCCGACACGTAACGGCCGACAAACGATTCCCGGAGCTGATCGTACTCTGCGAGCTGCTCGACCTTCACCCAGTTACCCAATCCGCCCGACAGGCTTCCTGCGAAGCGCTTCAGATTTCCGAGCATCGGCATCAGCATCGAGCTGTGGGCTCCCAAGAGCAGCTGGCCGGTCAACACCGGAACTCCGGCGAGGAGGGTTCCGATGATCACGTAGTAGGTCGAAAGGTAATACCCGCCATCCTCACGGAACGCCGCTTCAAAGATGCTGATCGGCCCGTGGTTCGGATCTTGGAGTGGGCTGTATAAGCCGCTGTGCGGGAGCATATTCCAGAGGAATTGCTCGAGGAGCAGCACGAGCGCCCAGCCGACATCCCAGCTCTTTGCCCAAGTCCACAGTCCGATCCAGGCGAGAAATCCGCCGGCACGTCCGGGGATGAGAAGCAGGGCCGCAAAGAAGGGGAAGCTCAAGCCGAGGAAGTAGAGCATCAACCCTTGGAAGTAAGGGAGCGCGTGCGAGTAGGTGATGATCTCGTTTTGGTTCTCCACCGCAACGATATGTTGCGCGTGAATGAGACCGACTCTCTGCACCTGATTCTCATCCATCGTCTCGGAGAAGTTTCTTGCAGGCACCTGAATGCCGGTGTTCTCGGCGATTGAGGAAAGTGCCGTACCGTGGAGGTTCGAGTGCTGCATCATCTCGCCGAGAATGTAGCCGCCGATGATGACCGGTATCAGCGAGGGATCGGGCTGGACGGGATCGCGGTCTCCGATCTTTTCTCCGTAAGCATTGAAGCGAATCTTCGGCGTCGTGAGCTTCTCGACGATGTCTTCCTTGATCTTGCGGAAGGTCGCATTGTCGAAACCGTAGCGCTGCTGAATGTCGTCTTCGGCTTCGGAAACTTCGGTGTAAACTCCAAGGCCCATCCAGCACCAAAGCTGGGCGCAGCTCATCGGGTCTGCGACCGCCTCGTCGAGGCGGATGCTGCCGCCGTGGTCATTCACAAACGCAGTGGCTTCATCTGCGCAGTGACGGAGGACGGTGGGGCCTTGATCGACTGCGGTTCCCGACCATACGCGATAGAGCAGCTCCTTCACGTATGTCCGGCTTTGGTCGTTCGAAAGATGCTTCGCATGCTCCGGTGACGTCGTGCGGTATGAAGCCGCAGCGAGACTCGAATCCTTGTATTCCTTCGTGTTCTGAAACAGCAGGTCACGTTCACCGAGAGCGACCGTCCGGGCTGCATCCATCTCCCTCGAGCACTGAAGCAAGGTCTCGGCAGCGAGAGTGCGGAATCCGCCGTTCGGAATCTGCAGTGTGAGGAGCTCCGACATGATCCGCTCACGTGACATTGCATTCGCCATCAGGGCTTGGCTCTCACCGGAGGTGAGAAGCTTGATGAGTTCGCGAGTGATCGAAGAGATCATCACATTGATTCGATGGAACACGAGAGAGACAGCGAATTGCGGCTCGGAAGCGCTGTTTCCGGTGAGCGACACGGCGGTCGGATGCCGCCATTCAACGGCTGACCCGGGTGTTACCGTTTTCAGCACAAAGAAGAACATGATCGGTCCGATGAGGAGCCACGCGATCCCATCCGATGCTCCGAACACAGCGATACCGAAGATGACCGCAACAAACGACGCGATGTAGATCAGGAGACCGAACCGATTGATGAACTGATTCAAATTCATCAGCACTTGAGATTGTGCCGCGTACCCAGCTGCCTCTAACGCTGAGCTTGCATACGTTCCGCCCGATGGTGTGGATTGTGTGACGACCGGTTGAGCCTCAACCGCGCTCGTTGCTAAGAAAATAAGGCAGAACGCCGAAAAGATGAGCGGAAGGGCGCGGTTAGTTATCGAGGATGCGAAGCTTCTCGGGATTTTGTGCGCGATTTCGCTCCGACAACGGATCGGGGAGATCGAAGAATGGAACGAGCGGCGGAGAAATTTTATCCGGATCGATCGATGACGAAAGATATCGCTCCATTTCCGAGTCACTGAGTCCCTCAAGACGCTTTTTCTGTTCGATCCAGTCTGTAAAAGCTTGCTTATAGGCTGTTATGAGTCCCGTATGGGCTCCGGTAGCCTCTAGTCGCTTCTCCAGATCGGTCTCACCGGTCTCCCGTAAGCGCTCGAAATCACTATAGGTATATCGGACCGCTTCGAGGAATTCCTGGTTCCCGCGCTCGAAGATCACGTCTTGGGCGATCTTCTGCCCGGTCATCCCCATCCGGCGGATGGAATCGAGCAGTCCAAGCTCGGGCGATCGGGCCGGATCGTCAATGACTTCAAGGCCTTTTTCATACCCCTGAATCTCGGAACGGAGCCGGAACTTGGTCTGCGCGGCGGCGATGCGGGTAGCAAACAACCGCTCGACGGTCGTCATTTCGTAGATTTCGAATCCGCCCGATCCGTCGAGTGCTGCGTGTGCCGCATCGGACATCAGCTGCAGCCGTCCAAACCGGCCGAAGGTTCCGTGGAATATTCGCCGCTCCATTGCGTCGATTGAAGTCTCGACACGCAGCATTTGCGCGTACATCGACTGATAGGCGACTTCGTGAATGCGATCTCGCTTCGCATCGATATTCTGCAGCGCAGTGTCAGAGAATCGCATTTGAGCGACTGACGCGCGCGTAACAGAATCCGCGTATTCCGAAGCCCACTGGTGAGCGGCTTTCTGCCGCGCAGCTCCTGCCTTCGCAAAGTATGGCTGCTGGCCCTGCCAATCGCGTTCGTCGAGACCGATACTGAGGAGCGCTGCACCGCTGATCTCCTTTTGCGCGCTCGTCCGCATGTTCATGATGGTCATACCGTAACCACCACTCGCCGTTTGGCCCTTATCTTGGGCGCCCTGATTGAGCTTATTCGTTATTCCTTCACTCACCGCCATCACCATCCCCTTACGGAGCTTTAAGGTGGCGTATCCGCAGATCGTTGGAATCCCGAAGGCGGCGATCGAGAGGAAGAAGTAATAGCCGTGCACGTTGTAGGAGGGGTCAACTTTAAAGACTTCCGTGATCAGCTGAGGCAGCGCCTGCTCGCTGATCTTTCTTCTTCCGATGAAGTCTCCGTTGAAATCCTGGCCGGGAAACAAGTTCCAGAGGATCTTCTCGAGAACCATCAGCACGGCAAAACCGACGTCCCAGCTCTTCACCCAGAGCCAGGCGAGGAGGAAGTTCAGGAACGCCCCGCCCCGGCCGGGGATGATCACCGTGAGGGCGAAAAATGGGTAGCCGACAGCAAGCAGGTAGAGCAGCACCCCTTGGTAGTAGGGTAGATTCAGCGCGAACGAGAAGACCTTCTGGCGCAACTCCGTCGTCTGATAGCGTTGGTGCTCTACGAACACCGCGTCGAAGTTACCGAGAACGTCGGACCGCAAGACTGTGACGGGCCGCCACATCTTCGAACCATCTTTCTTGTTCTCGTAGAGGCCCATCCGCTGAATGTCTGATCCGTTCTTGGACCGCTGGAAGGCGAAAACATTTCCGTTCTGGCCCATAAACGCGCCCGGACTCACGCTGGGAGTGGCGGAGATCGGATCGGAGATCAGATTCCAATCCTCTGCGTCCTCTCCGTGGTCGAAGACAGTTCCGCGTTTGTCTGAAGCGATGAACTCCATGTCGTTCTTCATCTTTGTCAGGGCGCGCGATGAAGAAAGATCGGCAATCGCGTTTCTCAGCATGAAAGTGCCCGCGAGCGTCACGAGATAGCGCTCTTCGCAGGCCGTCGCATCGGCCGGTGTGAGCACCATGTTCAGCTTCTTAGCCAGATCGATACAGAGGATACCTCTGTCGGACAGATTGATCTGCGATGCGTAGGTATCTCGCAGCGCCTCAACGGCGGGCATGGAATGGACAACAACGGCATCTGCCACGATGTTCCATAGCTGCTCGCATGTCATCGTCAGCTCCGTAAGCGCTTCGACATTCGCAGCGCCGCGAGAGCTCAGAAATGCTTGAACTGCCGGTGCCGCCGCCGCGTTGCCCTGGTTCTCGGTCATGAACTGCCGCACCGCTGCGCCGGGATTGACGGTCATAGTGCGGCCGGCATCCCATTGCTCGGTATACTGGATTCGCATCCGATCAATCGTATCGACACTCTTATTGTAGAGATCGATAGTGCGCGGATTAGATGCCGCAGCACGTTCGCTCAAGATCTGATTCCGCCGCGCGAGCGTTAGATCGGGGTTGGCCAGGTTGATGGCCGCGTCCATCATGGTCTTACAGCTGATCAGATAATCCCCGTTGAACATCTGAAGCAGCTGCGGATGATCCATTTTGGAGCCGAGCAGAGTTTCAAGCGCATATGCGCGATTGGCGAAGAGCAGATTCTTCTCCTGCTCAACGCGATCTTTCAGCGGAAGGATCGTCGAGACGAGCATTTTGATCAGCTTGTCGACGACCTGTGTGTAAACTTTGAAGGGGAAGGCAACATTGATATCCCCATTGCCCATCGCCTGTGGAGCAAGATCCCGCATTGCGGCGACAGCTTCCGCCTCAGACTGAGCGGGGCCGTTCGGAAGTCTTGGTGTTGAACTGCCCAATCGCCAAACCGTGCCGGAGACGGGGCCCGAATAGCCGACGAGGAAATAGAAGAGCGTGGGGCCGAGAATGAGATACGCGCCCCATTTGTACTTTCCGAACAGGCCGATGATCAGCAAAGCCAGGAGGACGCTGATGACGTAGAGCAGAGTTCCTGTTGCCCGCAGATGCTGGCTCATAAAACCCAGGATGTACTCCTGTGTCTTATACCCGGCGGTTTCGAGAACCGCCGCCGCCAGTGTCGCTCGCACCTGCTGGCACGCGCCTGCGTTCATGCGC
>CAYOAK010000150.1:0-9615 GCA_964401925.1 uncultured Bdellovibrionales bacterium
CTTCGCGCCTATCTCGATTACAACCGCTTGAAGAGCAAGCTTTCGTTCTGGAGGCCGCACACGCACCTTGTGGTGGATTTTATCGTCGGATGTTCAGTCGCGATTGAAGTGAAAGCGACCGGACATGTGCGGGACTCAGATCTGAAACCGTTACGTGCTCTAAGCGAGGAGACGAAATTGGCTGCGCGCATCATCATCGCGCAGGAGTCCGTTCGTCGTAAGACTGATGACGGGATTAGAATTCTGTCGCCGGAGGATTTTCTGGAGGAATTGTGGAACGGGAAGTTGCCGATTGATCAGGGCTGAAAGCCTTTATTCAAGGGAAGTCAATTCCTCACGGCGCTGCCGTTCACGAGAAAGGAGATGAACGAGAAAGGCCCGAATGAACGCCCCGAGTTTCGCTTCTGTGATGCACCGAAAAGATAAAAACATGCTGAATTATCAAGCTTTGAGGGCCGTGGCGTGCTCACCTGACAGTGCCGGCCGACCTGTGCCATGCTGCGAGCGGCGTTCTTTCCTAGATCTGTCCGCTTGAATTGCTAATCAAATCGCTGTTTCGCGCGCCCAAGCGCCTGGAACAGCATTGCTGCCTTCCGGTTTTTGTTCGCCGCCGCATCCGTATTGGCTCGCCAACTCTTCTCCCCTTTTTAGACCCGCAGCCCAGTGGTTCCGCACCAATGCAGGTCTACAGAGGTGAGAATCGCGCATGATTATTGTCGATAGACGGACCGTCGGCGTCAGAATTGGTTTTACCAAAGACCGCCGCCCGGTCTTTGATCTCAATCCAACGCATGTGCGCATTGAAACCCGGGCTTGGGTCCCCAGTGCACTTGCGCAACTCGTTCCGGCGGGGGACGGACTTCAATTCTACTCCGTCAGATTCGCGGGGAAAATCTGGTCGGATGCACTCATCGCTGACGTGCCCGAGTCGGAGTGTTTCTATGCCGTGCGGCAGAACCGTGACTGGCCTAGCCGTCTCGTTGATCGGGACCCGACTCCGACCGGCGAACTCACTTTGGGGATCATTGAGGTCGAGGGCGTGCTCTACCTTTGGAGCGTGTATCCCGGGAAGATTGCTCCGCGTGAGCCCTCCGACCTCTGCTTTGCCGTTCCAAGAACCCCTGTGCTCGAGGTGGAGTTCGGAATCTCGAGGCCGTTCTGGAACACCCATGCGCTCTCGTCGCACGTGTTTCAATACGACTCACTGACCCGGACACCGATCTGCCCCTGGGAGCAGCATTGAACAGGTTTTTCGATTACTGCAAACCTGGCACAATGCTGTTCTCGCTTCGAACCGAACCCGCTGTACCCTAATCCACTGTTCTCCGGGGAACTTCCGTCTACCACTCGCATGTACAACGAGATCACTCTTCGTCTGCTCAGCTTTCTCGAGGAGGAGGGTGCCGAGTTTCGGATCCTGGAACATCCGGCTGCGAAAACCTCTGAAGAATCGGCGAAAGCCCGCGGCGAAGATTTGAAGATCGGGGCAAAGGCTCTGCTTATCAAGGCAGATGGGTCTTTTCGGCTTGTCGTATTGAGCGCTGCGCTGAAGTTGGATTCCAAGGCGATCAAGCGGCACTGGGCGGCGAAGGAATGCCGTTTCGCCTCTAAGGAAGAGCTCTTTGAGCTGACCGGGCTTCTCCCGGGATCTGTTCCGCCTTTTGGGCGCCCAGTACTTCCGTTTCCGCTCACCGTTGATCGTTCGATCGAACGGCTTGAACGCGTTGCGTTCAATGCCGGCAGTTTAACGACCTCAGTGTTGATGCCGGCGGGAGATTATCTTCGTCTTGCCGGAGGAGATCTCGCGGATATCGGATCGGGCGAATAAGTGGAGCACAAAACCGAAACGGGAACGGTCGAGCACAAGGGATGCGTGCTTGCATATTCAGTCACGGGTGAAGGACCGCCAGTTGTACTCATCCAAGGAGTGGGCGTCCACGGCGGCGGATGGAAGCCGCAAGTAGAGCGTCTCTCGGGAAGCTATCGCTGCCTGACCTTCGACAACCGGGGCATCGGTAAAAGCCAGCCTTCCGGATCTGCTCTCAGTGTCGAGCAGATGTCCGAGGATACTTTGGTGTTAATGGATAAACAGGGCTGGAGCGCCGCGCATCTCATCGGACATTCGCTCGGAGGACTGGTTGCACTGGACCTCGCGTTGAATCATCGCTCGAGAGTGCGGAGCCTTTCGCTTCTCTGCACGTTCGCCAACGGAAAAGACGCGACGCGGCTCACTTGGGAGATCCTCAGCGTTGGAGTCCGAACAAAGATTGGCTCACTGCGGCAAAGGCGGCGGGCCTTTCTTGAGTTGATTCTTTCGAAGGAGGAGCGCGAGACCACCGACCTTGACCGGCTCGCTGAGGAGCTCGAGCCGATCTTCGGACATGATCTGGCAGTTCAGCCGAAGATCGTTATGGAACAGCTTCGGATGGCGCGGCGCTATGACGCGACACCCAGGCTCGCCGAGCTTGCAAAGATGCCGACCCTTCTCATGTTCGGTGACGAGGATCCGATCGCTCCGCCTTCGATCGGCGAAGCGATCGCGAAGGGGATCGGCACTGCCGAATTCCTCGAATTTGAGAGCGCTGCGCACGGCCTCCCGCTCCGGCGGGCAGAAGAGGTGAACCAGATGCTGCTCGCCCATATGGCGCTCATCGGCGGCTGATGCCCGGTGAAAATTCGCGCCTTGTCTCTAGAAAAATGCCTAAGTGCCTTAACTGATGGCTGAATTTAACCCACAGAAACGCTCCTGAGCCTGGCCGTAAAAACGCCGATAAAAGAAGCGAGGAATATTCATTTCAAGGAGGACTCAGGCTTAGGCCGCGCAGTTGTAGTTTGGCCATTACTCTACAGTCCAACTCTGGTGCACTTTCAGTGCAACGATCATTAGCGCGCGCAACTGCGTTGTTGGACTCTTCTGCGCTCAAATTATCGTCGGGCCTTCGGATCAATCGAGCTTCGGACGCCGCCGCCGGCCTCGCCATTGCGTCGGGATTGAACGTGGATACACGCGTTCAGACCCAGGCGATCCGAAATTTTAATGACGGGCACAGCGCGCTCTCGATCGCCGAGGGGGCCTTGCAGCAACTATCGTCGATCATCATTCGAATTCGCGAGCTTGCTGAGCAGTCGGCGAACGGCACAATGACCACTGTGCAGAGAACCGCACTCGATCAGGAGGCGCAGACACTCGGGCAAGAATACACCCGGATCGCTGACACCACGACCTTCAACGGTCTGTCGTTGATCAATGGTGATACGCGCATTCTCTCGCTCCAGGGCGGATATGGCGCGAACGGTGCATTGAATCTTGATATAGGCCTAGGGGCGGCTCGTCTCGCCGGAGACGGGACCTTTCAAGCACCAGTGTCGATGGGGCTCGCGACAGCGACGAGTGCATCGGCTGGAGATGTAAACGGAGATGGCAAGAATGACCTTCTCATCGGCAGCTACACTACGAATCAGTTTTATGTGTTGCTCGGAAATGGTGACTACACGTTCAAGGCCCCGGCTGCTGCGACGACGATCGCAAGCACCGTCCGCAATCAGCTGCTCGACCTTCGGAGGGAGCTTCGTTCAGTATGGAAATGGAGATGGAACTTTTAAGGCGGCGAGCCTGGGCATCAGCGGAACAATGAGCTGGGAGACGGCGGATATCAATGGCGACGGCCGGCTAGACCTCCTAAATCAAGTAAACGGCATCTCTTTCGCGATCCAAAATTCCGATGGAACTTTTGCGGCTGCAAAATCATTCGCCACTTCAATCACCGGCTCCGGGTTGGGCTACCTAAGCGGCGCGGACCTCAATCATGACGGTTACGCTGACATTGTCGCAAATGGCAACCTTGCTCGGGAGGTATACCTAGGCAACGGCGACGGAACATTCAAGGCGGCGATCACAAGCGTCAACACCCAGGATGAATATCGGGCATCATACGCCGACTTTAACAACGACGGGAACGTCGACTTGCTCTACGATAACAACAACTACCACTCCCTCGCGGTCGCCCTCGGAAATGGAGATGGGACGTTTCGCTACCAAGGCGATTTCGCGACGAACGAATATGGCTTCGCATCAGCCGGCGATTTCGATGGCGATGGAATTCTGGACATTCAGCGCGGCACGCGAGCGCACGCGGTATTCACTCTTTCTTCCGGGAATGGAGACGGCACTTTCAAAGCACCCGTGCTCTATGCCGCCAGCGTGGGCGGAGCGGGCACGGCAGACTACTCCCCTCAGACTACCGTTGACTTGAACGGTGATGGCGCTTTGGACATCGTGAATGTCAACAACACGCAAGGTGCCATCTATATCATCTCCGGGAACAGCGATGCGACAACCGTGCTGCCGGCTTTCAACCTTCGAAGTGTCACTGAAGCTCGCCGGGCCCTCACTACCTTCTCTTCGCTTTCAACGAATCTTGTCGCCAACCTCGCCGCTTACGGAGCAGCGCAAAGCCGGATCCAAACTGGACTGAACAATCTGGCGCAATCGCGCGAGAATTCGGCGGCGGCGGCGAGCCGAATAACAGATGTGGATGTTGCCACGGAGAGCTCGAACTATCTGCGAACGCAAGTTCTTCAGCAGGCTTCGACGTCCGTCCTTGCACAAGTAAGCCGTCAGCCGGAATTAGCGCTTCGATTGCTTCAAGGGGTGTAGCTTCGATCTTAAGCCGCGTCGGAGACCATAGGGGAAAATTGCGGTATAACGGCTGAAGTAGTTCTCTTCTCCGCCCCAACCAGCAGAAATAGTTGTTCTTCCTCTGACTTACTCAGAGGAGAGGCTTCTCATTTTTCTCGAGTCCTCCCTTGCGCCAAGTGCACGGGAGGATTCGCATGAACTCAGCGCGCTTGAGCGCTTCTGTCGTTACGATCTCAGTGCTGTTCGCAACCGCGTCCGGCTTTTTACCGCACCTCCCGTTCTCCGATGAATGGAAGGTTGCGAGCCGCTGTCTCAGCGGGTCGCTTTTCGTGGCCTTCTACCTCTGGTTCGTGAGCCGCAGGCGGAAGTTGGAGATCGGATTTCGAAGGCCGCTGTTCTGGCTTGCTGCGTTTCTGCAGCTCGTCACAGTGGCGCCGTTCTCTTATTCGCTGATCGTATCAGGAGCAGCGGTTACTCAGATCGTCTTCTACTCGATCTTTCCGCTTTTCCTGATTGTCGCGACGGCACTCAGGGAGCGCAGCTGGCCGACGCTTTTCGACTGCGTCGAGTTCGCGCTCAATCTGGCGGCTCTCCTGTACTTGTTCTCAGACGACGCCGCTTGGCGAAGCACGACGGGCATTCTTTGTTCGACGATCTCTGCGTTCGCGTGCGCGTGGCTCATCATCTTGCAGACGCGAATGAGCGAAGGAATGCGAAATGGAGCGATTGCAGTCGGCCTCGCGCCCGGTGGCCTAATCGCCCTCGGCTCGCCGCTGCCGTCGATTTCGCTCGGAAGTTTCACGATTGCGACGGCGATGGGACTGGTGAGTCAATCCATTCCCTCCATTTGGCACGGCTGGATCGTGAAGAAGAGCGGCAAGCTCGGCCGGATTGGCGTCTTGATGATGCTTGAACCGGTCTTCGCTGTGTTCTTCGAATGGTGGCCGGGTCTCCGTCAACCGACCCCGCACGAGTGGAAAGCCGCCGTGGTCGCGACAATCGTCTTTGTCGTCTTCCAGCTCATTCGCCTTCAGCGAGAAGAGAAGTAGGAGAGAGAGGTTTGGCCGTCTAAACACGGCAGTAGGTCAGGCCTCTCTCTTTCTTAAGCCGATGTCGAACTGTACGGCGATTTCGCCTTCGCTTCGGCAAGCTTTCGTTCGAGAACTGCAATCCGGCCCGGATAGGTCGCCCGGAATGCCTGGCGCGTGATGGGATCGGTTTGTTCGTTCATCGAAGCGTAGAGTTGAATCATCTCGGCGACGTCTTCGAGGACTCGGCTGTAACCGGCATACGGCTTGTCAGCGTCCGTGTGGCCCGCATAGCCTGACACTACTGAGCGATCGCTCACCATTGCGCGCTGATACTCTGCCTCCTCCGCCGGACTGAGAGCGAAAAGGCCGCCTTTCATCGTTCCGAGGTGGCCAGCTTCGTGGCACAAGGTCATTCGCAACCCTCGGCCGGTCAGCTCCCGGGTTCGAAGCTGATCCAATTCGCGCCCCTGGAGATCCTTGCCCTGGGGATAGACCGTGACAATTCCGGGCACGGACTGTGCGTCCATCATCGCGCTTCCTCTCGTCCATGGCGAAACTCGAATCTCGCGGATGCTTTGACGGAGCAGCGCAGGCATCCTTGAAATCTGTTCCTCAAGCTCTCCGAGATCCGGAAGGATCCCTTCATCGGTGTTGACCTTCAAAGGAGCCGAGATTTTTATCTTATGACCGTCTTCGAAACGAAGCACATAAGAGGTCCCCGGCACGCTGCGCGGCGGATCGAAGCTGGTAAGGATCGTGCTCTCTGAGTGCAGCTGCTCCCGCACCGACCTCGCGAAAGGAGTATTCTGCGACCAGAAGCCGTTGTTAGCGCCAACCGTACCGGGATGGTAGCGTGGATTCTGAACACTAAACGTCTCGGTGAGGAATGCTTTGATCTCTGAACTGCTCCCGCGAGCTGCAAGCGACCGAAGGGTAACCAGAAAGGGATCGCCTACTGCTTGGGCAAAAAGTGATGCCTCAATTGATTGATCTTGTTTCGACCATTCTGCTGCTACGTACACTCGGGAGATGAACCGTTCACGATCCAGCGGGAGCGTCCGGCGAAACCCTTCCGAGTCCATCAGCGACGCCACCGCCTGCCGAATTGAATATGTTCCGCGCTGCTGAGGGAGGTCCGGCAATGCTGCTAGGCGAATGGCCATGATCCGTGTTTCGGATCTCGATGCGAGAAAGCCTGGCTTCGCGACGATGGATTGTAAGTATTCAGCCCGGGCGGCGGCCTCTGCGGGGTTCTTCGCATCGGCGACGATGTTGACGCATTCCAGTGTCTCCGACTGAGTCAGGCCGCGCACATCGAGACTACCGAGCCGCTCTCTCATTGCTCCGCGCAGAGTGACCCAGGCGGGATCCGATTTCACGCGAATCTCAGCCGCTACCATGTTTTTGGTGTCCAGAAGCTCGTCGATTCGCGCGAGCTTCAGCTTGTCATCCAGAAGGTGAAATGGTGAGCCCGGCTTTCCGATCTCACGGTCCAGCACTGTGAGGATCCTATCTCGAGCGGCCGTCTCTTCGAAAAATCGGAGTGGAAGGGATGCTATGAGGTGCGCTTTATGCGGGGATGCGACCGTGTCCGAAAGCTTCTCAAAAAATGCGCTGCTCTGCACAGAACGCACCGCGGAAATGACATTTTCCACCTTTCCCCGATTCGATGTTTCGAAGAGTGCGTCGAAGAGATGCTTTTCAGCTTTGCCTCCGAATTGACTGAGGAGTGAGATCTCCGGATGCCTAAGAGCTGCCGATAACTCGTTGCACAGCTCAGTCATGCGTTTCGGTCCGTAAGTCGGTAGGATCTCATTGCGGAGCGAATGTTGAAGGTATGTTTTCGTGTCGCTCGAAAGTCGCTTATAGCTTTCCAGCTTTTCGATCTCATGCAGCGCGCGCTGACCAATCTTCGCTGCTTCTGCGTCTCTCGATGCATATTTTTTGGTAAGCGCGTCGAAGCCGGCGCACCGCTTTCCTTCCGGGAGCTTGCCGCGTTCAACATCCCAGGCAGCCTCGAATTTTCGCCTTCCCTCCGGCGTGCGAGCAGGAAACTGGGCCGCCGGACAGGTGTCCGGAAACTCGAGCTTGCGCCTGCCGTAATCGATCTCAGCCATCAAACCTGCAAAAAACCTTGGAGATGCGTTCGTTTGCCCTCGGACTGGTGTTATGGACGGGAGCTCAGGCCGAGAAGCATGTCAGGCGGGCCTTTGCGAAGAGGTGTGACCTGAGCACGAAACCGTAAGCGCTCCGAGTGTTTAGCGCGGCGGGCTCCCTGCAGATCGCGACGCTCCCTCATTTGACTCGCCATACCCCGGGTGTTAAAAACCCGCGGCTTTTCCGGCTGTCCGAGAAAACATGAGAGAAACAAGGCGCTTGGAAGGGGTTACCCCTTTCGAACGTAACCTTTTTCCCTCATGCAGCTCGGCGTGTCTCTTGTTTCCGGCCCGATCGGAAGAGGAGTGCAGAAGGAAACGCAATCAGTGAACTGAGAATTGAACAAAGATCGCGATGCCGACAATTAACCAACTGGTCCGCAAGGCTCGAAAGAAGCTGGAGAACAGAACGAAGTCTCCGGCTCTCGCCTCGTGCCCGCAGAAGCGCGGCGTTTGCCTGCGTGTGTATTCAACGACTCCGAAGAAGCCGAACTCCGCGCTCCGGAAAGTCGCGCGGGTGCGTCTGACGAACGGCGTCGAAGTGACCAGTTACATCCCCGGCGAAGGGCACAATTTGCAAGAGCACTCCGTGGTGCTCATCCGCGGCGGCCGGGTGAAGGATCTCCCGGGTGTCCGCTACCACATCGTTCGAGGAAAGCTCGACACGCAAGGGGTCGGCGGCCGGAACAAGAGCCGCAGCAAGTACGGAACGAAGAGACCGAAGAAATAAGCTAACGCGGAAGATTTTTAGAAAAGCCCAGACTTCAGACAAGATTTATGTCCAGACGCAAACGAGAACACAAACGCGAAAAGAAGCTCGACGCCCGCTTTAATGATCAGACGATCGGGAAGTTCCTGAACTCCATGATGTGGCACGGGAAGAAGACGACTGCAGAGACGATCTTCTATCGTGCTTTGGAGCGGATCGAAGAGCGTTTCAAAGAGAAGGGTGTGGATGTGTTCCACCGTGCGATGGACAATGTCCGTCCGGTGGTAGAAGTCCGCTCACGCCGTGTCGGCGGTGCTACCTATCAGGTTCCGACCGAAGTTCGCCCGGAACGGCGCACGACGCTCGCCATTCGCTGGATCATCGAACAGGCACGTTCACGGGCCGAGCGGGGAATGTCCGAGCGGCTCACGATGGAGCTGTTCGAAGCAGCAAACAACCGTGGCAACGCGATTAAGAAGAAAGAAGACACGCACCGGATGGCGGAAGCTAACCGCGCGTTTGCTCACTTCCGCTGGTAGTAAGGCGGAAAAACAGAATTTAGGATTTAGGAGATTCCCCAATCGTGGCTCGATCAATACCGCTCGATCGTATTCGTAACATCGGCATCATGGCTCACATTGATGCCGGAAAGACGACGACTACAGAGCGCATCCTGTACTACACAGGCGTCAATTATAAGATCGGTGAAGTCCACGACGGCACTGCGACCATGGATTACATGGAGCAGGAGCAAGAGCGTGGAATCACGATCACCTCTGCCGCCACGACGACCTACTGGAAGGGCGGGGAGAATCAGTTCGACACGCACCGGATCAACATCATCGATACCCCGGGGCACGTAGACTTTACGATTGAAGTGGAGCGGTCGCTTCGGGTTCTCGACGGTGCAGTCACCGTATTCGATGCTGTCGCAGGCGTTGAGCCTCAGACGGAAACCGTTTGGCGCCAAGCGAATAAATACGCGGTTCCGCGCTTCTGCTTCGTCAACAAGATGGATCGCGCCGGTGCGGATTTCTATCGCTGTATCGAGATGATGAAGAGCCGGCTGAAGTGCCGTCC
>CAYOAK010000151.1:0-9590 GCA_964401925.1 uncultured Bdellovibrionales bacterium
CACCTTTGGCGATGTTTCTTTCCCACTGCGCCGGGTGATTGGCGGCGAGTCTTCCCCACCCCCACCTTTGCGGAGCAAAGGTGGCCCCCTTAATAGGGGGCATTGAATCCTCAGTTCGGGATGCCTTGAGATCCTCCGGCGAATTGCTATATCGCGCGCTCCTGCATCAACGAGGAAATGCAAGATGATCCAAGAGCAACTGAACTCCGTCGTCGAAAAGAGCGATCTGCTGAAGAGCAAGTTCTATCAAGCTTGGAGCGCCGGTACTCTGCCTGTCTCGGCACTGCGCACTTACGCCGAAGAGTACGGCGCGTTCATCTCGTTGCTCCCGCTCGGATGGGAATCGCAAGGCGATCTCGAGACCGCCGAAGAAGAGCAGGAGCACATTGAGCTCTGGCAGGACTTCGCGGCGGCTCTCGAGACGAGCATCGGCGAGTGCAAAGTTCCCGGAGTCTCCCACTTGATGGAGACGGCTCAGAGTCTGTTCGGAGATCCGATCACAGCTCTCGGCGCGCTCTACGCATTTGAAGTTCAGCAACCGGCGACCGCATCGAGCAAGCTTGAGGGACTTCGTGCGCACTACTCGCTCGATAAAAAGGTCGAGCCCTACTTCATCGAGCACTCAAAGAACCACCATGAGGCCGAGAAGCTCATCCGCCGTATCTCTGCGCTCAGCGCCGAGAACCAGGAGCGGGCGCTCTCGGCGTGTGAAGCGATGTCCAAAGCTCTGCTCGCTGGTCTGGATGGCATCTACACGGCTCACAAAGCCGAAATGCCCGCCGGCACGACCGTCTGCTAAGCGGCGTCAGAATCTTCACATCAAAGGTAACACCGCGACGGAGCTGGTGTGATTGCTTTAAGGGCCCGTTGCGAAATGGCCGTTTCGGTCATTTTCGGGCCCCGCTCCCGGAGGGAGCGAAAGAAAATAGGGGCAGCGTTTGAGCTTCTCCATTACTCGGTGAGGAACGTTCATTGAGATTCCTGGAAAAATCAAATCTTCCGAAGAGTTCGTTGCTCAAATTTAAAAGTACCTCTGAATCGCTCGCTTTTCGACAGACCCTTTAACGCGATTGCTCAAACGGGGCCGCCGTCGCCCATTTTGTTTTCCTTGCCCCTACTGGTAGGCTCCCGCCGATTTCTTCGAAGGAGCACCATGACCTCAAGTATCCGCCGCGCTGTAGTGGGCCTATTTCACACTATCCTCTGCGCATTCATTGCCATCACTCTTCTCCCCGGCGCTCAGCCGCTTCTTCCGTCCGCTCTGCGCTCCAGCGTTGAAGCGAACGCCGCGAAGAAGAAGCCGGTGAAATACGTCGTAATCGCGCGGGCTACTACGGCAGATGGAACGCTCAAGGGCCGGGGCACCTCGAAGATTGAGAAAGGGAAATCGAAGGAGTTCATCGGAACCCCGAAGAAGGGCTTTAAAACCGGCTTTCTCGTGAATGGGAAGCTGGTCAAGTTCCAGACCGATGCCGCGATCAAGAAAGCGGTAAAGAGTAAGAAGAAAGGCGCAACGAACCTCGCCTACACATTGAAGAAGGTCGGGGCGAATGCACTCGTCGAAGCAATCTTCGTGAAGGTCGGATCTCCATTCGCGAAGAACGTCGGTGTTTCTCTGAATGGCCTTGGTGCAACAATTCAAGTGACGAACGTCACCCCGGCTGCTTTCTCTGGATTTGCTGAAAGCAACGTCGGCATCAAATCGGTCAAATGGACCAACACGACAAACAATCAGTCCGGCAACGTGAACGGAAAGGAGTCATGGACCGCGAATATCCCGCTCGCAATCGGTGACAACATTGTGAAGTTCACTGTCGTCGCCCTCGACGGCAGCTCCTATCAGACCGAGATTGTCATCACGAATTATACCAACCTGGATTTCACAGGCCCGCTCAGCTTCACGAAAGATGTGGTCTTCGTGAACGAGCCGCAGAACGTCACTTTCTCGATCGGCATTCAGGAGCCGACTGGCGCAGCCGTCTCGCTCGTCAGCGTCGATGCGAACGGAGTTCCCGATGGAGTCGTCACACAGGCGATGTCCGATACGGGTGTGCTGCCTGATGAAATCAACGCCGACGGCGTGTTCACCACATCACTCTCAGTTGGCGATACGGTTCAAACCTTTAAGCGCTACCGCGTGAAGGTCGTAAAGCCCTCGGGAACCTATTTTTCTGAGATCGCGAAGATCTGGGTGACCTCACATCTGACGTCCGCTCTTATCGACGCAGTCGCGGTGCTCGCAGATTCTGTGGCAGCGCAGTATGACGCGCTCAAGGCGCAGAAGAAGACGGACGACGCGATCTTCGCTGCCTTGCTCGTTACGATTAAGGCTACGCCGGGTGTCGGCGGGGCCGGCATCGGACCGAAGGGTGGAGTCTGGTGGATCACTGATTCCGGTGTTCTCGGCTTCTTCACACCCGACAAGGCCGGACAGAAAGGTGGAACTCGTGCGGAGGAAGCTGCGGCTGCCGAAGCACTTCCCGTTCGCCTCGAGCCGAATCCGACTTCGACGTACACGAACGCTGACATGCAACACCTGAGTGGAATCCCAGGTCTGGCGCAGATTCAGTCGCTCGCAGCCGCGAACCGGATCAAGAGTAAGAAAGCGGCGATCGTCAGCCCCTTCATTTCGAACCCGAACTATACCGGCGGGAACTTCGGAAATACCGATGATCTCTACGGTCCCTGGGCGGAATTGAAGGCCAAGGGCAGCGCCTGTTCGATGGAAGCGGTACAGGAGACCGTCAACAACGGCTCGGTCAACGTATCGCTCGCGAACTTTAGCGATGTCGATCGGTTCGGCTACATCCACTTCTCGACGCACGGAGACAACCTCTACAATGGTCTCCTAAGCCTCTGGAAGGATGTTTGGGGAACCAATGACTGGCTCAAGGCTTACAACTCGGTTGTTGTGATGCTGACCGGTCTGAAGATCCCGAAGAACCCGGACGGAACCTGGAACTATGGAACCTTCGAAGCTGACATCCTCGCGAAACGGCTTGCCGTCTCTGCGGGCGGAAGCATCGCGGTCCTTCCGGGATTCTTCCAGATGTATCTGAAGCCGTTGCCGAACAGCTTGGTCGTTCTTGGCGCGTGCCGTTCGTCGTTTAATGCCTCGCTGGCGAATACCTTCCTCGCGAAGGGCGCCGGTTCGGTGTTGGGCTTCACCGACTATGTCAGTTCGTCATACGCGCAGAACACTTCGAAAGAGGTGATTCTCCAGATGCTGACTGACAAGACAGTCGCTATCGGCTTCTCCAGCGCAACTGGAAAGTATGGCGTCGATGACAACGATAAGGATCCGGCGAAGTTCACACTGTTCGGAGCAAACGATCTTCAGTTCCCCGCCGGGGCGCTTGAGAACGGGAGCTTCGAGGAGAACGGACTGACACCGTGGGACAAGACTGGTGACGGGCGGGTTATCAGCCAGCTCGGCGCTGCTCAACCGCCGGACGGATCGAAGATGGGAATCATCTCGACCGGCCTCGGATTGACAACCAGCTCCGGACAGATTGAGCAGGTCTTCTGTGTTCCAAGCACGGCGACCTCGATCGATATGCAATGGAACTTCTTCTCCGAAGAGTTCCTGGAGTACTGCTCGTCGATCTATCAGGACTTCTTCGATGTTGAGCTCTGCGTCATCCCTGATGACCTGACTCAACCGGAGAGCTGCTCGACGGCGTTCCACACGCAGATCAGTACGCTCTGCGGCGGAGGTCAGGTATCTCCGGCGGGCGTTCACTTCGACCGTCCGAACGGCGATGTCTACACCACCGGCTGGCGGCCGATGACGCTCCCAATCGCTTCCTACCAAGGGAAGAAGCTGCGGGTGCGGTTGAAGGCCGGCGACGTCGGGGACAGCATCTACGACTCGGCGATCCTGATCGATAAGATCTTGGTGCTGCCGATTCCGACGACCCCCTGATGAAGCTGAAGCAGCTCATCTGGGCCCCGTTGCTTGCGCTCGCGCAAGCAACGGGGGCTCCAGCTCTCGAACCGATCAAGCCGCTGAAAATTCCCGTCGGCTCGACTGAAGCATGGATCTTCTTCCTCACCGAAGAGCAAGTCGATAAGGACTGCCTCTCGAAACGGTTAAAAGAGGTCTACGATCTCTACCGGGAGCGGAAGCTCGATCAGATCCGGACGCTGCTCTTCCTCGATCATCCGGTCGTCACTGCCTTCCGCAAGAACCCGTATGCGGTGATCCCCCTTGAAGGCACTCAGGAGAAGCTCGCTGTCTCGATTCTCGACAACGGCCACGTCGTCTTCTCCTTTCGGGAATGGGATCCGACAGAGGAATACGCCTGGTACTCAACTGAAAGCTCGA
The DNA here is from genome assembly GCA_964401925.1 of uncultured Bdellovibrionales bacterium. Classification (GTDB taxonomy): domain Bacteria; phylum Bdellovibrionota_C; class UBA2361; order SZUA-149; family JADYYL01; genus CAYOAK01. The sequence goes on from CAYOAK010000151.1 coordinate 4,328, forward strand.
AGCTCCCCCTTTCCGAGTGCGTAAAGCGCTAGGAGGTTCCCGGTCGTATTTTTGCAACGCCCGCGAGCTATGGAGTGAAATCGAATAGGGCCGGTATCAAAGACGGCAGAGAAATTTCTAACGGAGACCAGACCAGATGACGCCACCGACGCTCGTATGCTTCTCCTCATTGCGCTGGGACCATCCTGTCGATCACCGGCAGCAGCTTCTCACTCGCGCCTCGCTGAGCCGCCGGATACTGTTTGTCGAAGAGGCGGTCTTTTTAGAAAGCACCCAGCCACACCTCAGGGTTGAGCATCGCGGAGCGACTCTGACCGTCGCCAGCCCGGAGCTGCCGAAGCAGATCCGGCACCGGGATATCGACGAGACGATCGAGGCCCTGCTCGAGGATCATTTCTTCCAGATCGGCCTTCAGCGCTACGACTTCTGGTATGAAAGCCCACAGGCTGTACGATTCTCGAGAAATTTCCTTCCCGAAATAAAGATCTGCGATTGCATCGACCATAAAGCCGACTCGGAAGAGGAATTCGAACTGCTCAGCACCGCGGACTTGATCTTCACGTCCGATGCGGGCCTCACGGCGGAGAAATTCCGCCGTTACGGAAACGTCTATTCGTTTTCCGTCGACGCGGATACCAAAGTCGATCAGCAGACGTGGGACCGCGCCTGGGCGGAAATTGCCATTCTCCTTGACGAGATGCGAGACGATGCGAGCTCCGTCGCTCCATCACAAGAGATACGGCCGGCGGCTTAGACGGCGCGTGACCTTACCCGCGGGGGTCCACGGCGCAACATGAGGTGAAATACCAGACCGCCGCTATGCCCGTCAGGATTGCGAGCACGGCTCCCACGGTGAAAACTTTCCAGCTTCTCATCGGCGTTGATCGAATGGACTTGTTTGGATACGAACGATCTAAGTTCTACACCTCTGCCCGCTAGATCTAAACATTTTCCGCCGGTTTGGGGAGTAGGCGATATTACTGCCTGAGATAGATGCTGTGGGACTGAATGCGCTTAGTAACCCTGTCCAAGGTATTGCCGAACACTTTGAAGCGTTGCGGCATTACGCGGGTTCTCGTCGAACTTCTTCACTTCGTCCCGCAACTCAACCAAATCCCTCTTGTCCGCTTCGGTGAGCGGCTTCCCGTTCGCCGCAGTGACGCGAGCAAATTCGTCGGACAAAACACGCTCTGCCGCCGACCGCAGCTGGAAACTACCGTAACGAGAACTGCTTCTTAGCTCCTGAGTAAGCTCGGAGATGGTCGTGATACATCCCGAGGACGTGCTCATGTTCTCAGCCGGAAGATTCGACCCAATCACAATCGATCGGGAGACGAGGAGCGGTGACTCCTTCATATGGTCAAGATTAAATTTCGTTCCGACAAGCGACGAAAGATTGATCTGCCCAAATCCGCTGCGTGCTGAGAATGCCCAAACGTCGTCGATTTTCGCAAACGAAAGGTCGGACTGCGAAACGAAGCTCTGGGGATCAATCACGAGTGCCTTCAGCTTTGAACCCGAAAGATCTACACCGGTGAGGCGCACACCGTCCGAAAGCCAGAGCTGCTCGTTCGCTTGGAGTCCACGCAAGTCCGACGTGTTGAATTTGCCGCCTCGAACGATGAAATCGTTCACCTCCGTGCCCCGCATGTGAATATTTGTCAGGTTTGGACCGGCGATCAGAAAATCGATCTTCGTACCGCTCAGCTCGATATTGTTTCCATTCAGGGGCCAGATTGTAGAAATCGATGACCCCTTCTGAAAAGTGAGATTGCTCGCATGGTCTTCCAGGCGGACTCCGCCTATCTCCGAGTCGAGCATAGCAAGGTGGAGGGCCTTGTTGTTCGGCGAGTCGATGAGGTAGCCGACGAAAGTATTCAAGCCTCCCTGCGCCGCCCGCTCCAGGTCGGTGTATTCGCTCTTCGGGGAGTGCGACCAAGCCTTTGACTGCGCGTCGTTGAGGTAACGACCATAAAGGTTCACGATCCCGGAGTTGATCACGACCATGTTGTCCATCAGCTCAATCCCGGCGGCGCGGTTCGCACTCTTTTCCGAAGCTTGGCTCGTCAGGCTCCGAATCTCGTTCCCTGCTGCAATCTTCACCGCGACCGGATCGGTACCATAACGGCGCTCGAGCTCTGGACGCTCCTTTTCCAGTTTACTGGCTTCAGACGCCACTCGGCATTCGGCCTTCAAGCGCATTCGGTCCGAACGATTTCCGATGCCCGTACTCCCGGAGGCTCCGTTTGCCTGACATGCTCCGGCTGCTGTGGTGTGGATATCTGCCATGTGTGTTCGCCCTCAGAAAACCGAGAATAACCCGCGAAAAGTTCGCCACCTGTTATGGGAACGGACAAGCACTCGTCGCCTCTCATCGACAACTAAAGGCGATCTTTGAGAATTCGAGTAGTTAGACGGCCACTGGCGCCCCGCCTCAGGTTCAACGATTGTCCGAGTGTGTTCACCACTTGGATTCTCATCCTCGAGTTCTTCGGCATCCTTTCATTCGCTCTCTCGGGGATTGTTGAAGCACGGCGCGAGCAGTTCGACTTTGTCGGAACTTTCTTCGTCGCGCTGATTACGGCTTTTGGCGGCGGCTCTCTGCGCGACCTGCTCATCGGGAGATATCCGATATTCTGGATTCAGAACGATTGGTACCTGCTCGTGCTGCTAGTCCTTTGCTACCTGTGCTGCAGGTATCAGAGGGAGAATCTCCCTAGGCCGATCGTCGAAGGCACAGTGCTCTTCGATGCAGCAGGAACTGGACTCTTCGGTGTGGTGGGCACGAGCTACACCATCGCCGCCGGCCACGGAATTATCGCGGCTCTCGTTCTAGGCGGAATCACTGCAACCTTCGGAGGGGTGTTCCGGGATGTCATCTGCAACCGCCTGCCCTACGTCTTTCAGCGAACAGAGCTCGCGGCAACGTGCGCCGTGCTCTCGGGTGCGATCTATTTGGTCGCGGTGCGCTTTCTCGGCCTTCCAGAGCAACCTAGTCTGGTGCTCGGCGCTGCAGTCGGCGGCTATCTGCGCTGGCTCGCCGTGAAGAGGAAGATTCAGTTTCCGATTTGAGTGGAAATTGGACGTCAATACGTTGAAGCAGTAGTCTTTGCCTCTCCCCGTTCTCTGTAGTTCACAATTTATTCTTGTAGCCAGTTCTTCTCCGGCCGCTCGGCTCGAGAAGTGCTGGCGGTCAGTTGGTTTTGTGAATGTTTAGCTGTGCATGCTGCTCATTTCCGGTGCTGTGATTCTTCCGCGTGAAGGATGACGGGACTAGACCATGCAGCTCATCAATTGCACGCTTCAGAACCAGAAGATCGTTTTCGGCACGACTCTTCCACCCCACTTTTTGAATTACCTCCACCGGATGAACGTCGTTTCAACCCGGTCGGGCGAAACCTCGATCCATCTCAAGAATGCCGGGGGTCGCCTTTGCTCGGCCTCCGGGGGTTCGAGCGAAGGATTCTGGGTCTACGGCGAATTCGCTCCCTTCTGGTACGCGAAACCGGACAAGCAATGCAAAGCCCTCCACTGCCTGGAGGACGGACGGGTAATTGAACGTCCCGTGACCCCGATGGAATTCGGCGGATCGAGCCCGAAGCCGTGGCTCGTCAGCGTGCCTCCGCAGGCCGGGATCGAGTTTGCGATCTTGAATGGGGATGCGACCGATCCATTCTCCCTTACCCAGCAGTGGCTGCACGTCGAATGTGGATTCCCCAGCGTTGAGGATCTCCTCACACGCGAAAGGAGATTGATTCGGCGCGCGATGACCGGGGCTCGAGATCTTCGATTGTCCGATGAGAAGGTGCTGCTGTGCAGGAAGGCAAGTGACACCGAGACGCAATGTTGGGTGAACGTCGACGACGGAGAGCTTCGCCTTCCCGAGCATTTCTACGTCTCCCACGACGGCGTGGAGGGATTTTATTCTGCGCGCGCGATGGGCTTCTTGCTCGGCGACGAGCGCCCGAATCAGGTCGGAACTGTTCGCATGGGAATGCTCGAGGTGCCCGAGCTTAATCGCACCGTCTTGGTGTTCGATCCCGTCAAAGGCGATGCGGGGCATGACGTCTCCGCGGTCATTCTGAAGGACTATGTGTGCTGGACCGAGTATCAGCTTCCTTCGGGAGAGGCGCGCTACGTGGACATGGCGCCCAAGGTGAAGCGTCCGGATGCGATTTTTGAATACGTTCCGCACCCGAAGTTCCCCGGCGCGAAGAGGCTTGTTGCCAAGCCGCCGACGGCATATAGCGCACGCACTTTGCTCAAGTCCTCCCGCTGGTCCTTGTGCCGGACGTGAACGGCCGAGCTCTAATCTGATCGGATAGGTTGAATACCCTGACCGCTGCGCGCTTCACGACCGACTAGCGGGTATGAACTTCAGTGACATTAAGAAGTTAACTTTTTCGAACCTGGCGGACAGGACGAACTCTCGGCGCGCCGGATCGGATGTTCCTGAGGCACGATCTTCGCCCATAACAGTGGGCAATTCTTCGCGCTCCGCTGATGTCCGCTAACCTTTCCAAAGACGAAAAAAAAGCCGTCAAGGAGATCAAACAGGTCCTTGAGAAGTTACCTGTCGGCTCCGAGGATTGGGATTGGAACAAGGCGGCGTTCCCGGAAAAGGGAGTAATTGCAGAACAGCTGAACCCCGGATCTAAGTCGATGCTCCAGCTGCTCGGGCACACGTTCGATATGTCGACGATTGGCCTAGAGGTCGCTGTAGTTCCGGGCAAGAACGGTCAGCGAGACATTATAGTGGCCAATCGCGCCTCTGAATTGATTATCGCTTGCGGTGGACCTGTCGGTGCTTGCGTGTCCAAGGAAGGTATCGTCATTCCGACCCGCCGTGCAGAGCAGGAGCTTGCTGCCGCGGCAAAACGGATTCCACAGAACCCTGACGGCACGGCCACCGCCCAGGAATCGCCTGACGTGCTTGAACTGTTCCACATCACTGCAGAGCAGATGAAGAAGACCAAAGTTCAGCAGGCGTGGAAGCGATCCGTGATGGTTCATGAATTGGAGCATGCAAATGAGCCTCTCCTGGATAAAGCCCGAGTAGACCTTTTCGCAAAGTCTGAATGGTCCGCATTTCGGAAGCAGGCTGACTACCTCAACAAAACTCTCGGCACACCCAAGGTCTCAGACGAAGCAATTCTTGGCTTTCTCGGACGATCTTACGGCCTTGGAATCTCGTATATTCGCAGTGTCCTTGAGTGCTACGAGAATCGCCCGGATTTGCAGAAGGCGTGGCTGCCCGGAGGGG
>CAYOAK010000152.1:0-9555 GCA_964401925.1 uncultured Bdellovibrionales bacterium
CGGTCTTCTGATCGAGATAAGCAACCGAGGCTTCCGGTCTGATCGTTGAGGGAATCTTGATCGCCGGCGCAATCGCTACTGCCGCCGGAACCGGAACCGGAGGGGGCGGAGCCGACGGCTCAACTCGAAAATCTTCTTCGCTGACCACAAGCACTGATCCGCCTTTCACATCGTCGGCATTTCTCAGAACGAGACTAATCATCCCGAGCATCTGAACGTTCCGGATGAGGAGCGCATCTTCTGAACGCACTCCGAGCGTGACAGTTCCGCTCTGCGGCACTCCGACCTGATTCGCCGGCTTTACTTCATCCCCGGCCTGCGCCTCCTGCGCGGCCAGCATATTTTCCGTCCATCCATTGAAGGAGAGAACGATCGCGTTCTGCACGACAACCTGCGTTTTCCGGCTAGAATCCATCGTATCGAGATAGGAGACAAAAACATCGACATGCACGCCGGGCTTCGCCCAACCCTCAACACCGGAGGTGGCATCGACAGAGAGCGAGATCGCCCGGGATCCGGGGGGCACAAGTGATTCGATCATCTCCGCGGGGGGGAGTGAGGTCACGAGATCTTTCGTCAGAGGAAGGTTCGGTGAGATCGGTGTGCGGGCGAAGAGATCATCGAGCTCATCCAATGAATGGAGCGCCTTCTCGTTGGCCGGTGTCATCTCTGCATCAGCGATAACAAAGAGGCTCGGCACGAGCTTCGCGCCTTTCGGGATTTGAGCGATCGGGAGCAGCACCTTGTGCTGTCGGACTGCTGTCTGTTTGGGTGCGGAATCTTCGAGCTCTTGCTGACTGACGGCCACCAGCAAGCCCGTCGCGCAGAACATCGTGACAAGTGCCCAAGCGGCGACGAAGCGCCTGCGGCGGCGCAGCTCGACCTTCACTCCGGAGCCGAACACTTCGAATTGTGGTGCTTCCCGTGAGTAGAATTCGGGGTCTTTCAATTTTCTTTGATGCATGCGAGCGCACCGAATCCTTGGGATTATCGCTTTACAGGGATTCGGATCCCCATTGATGTTGTGGCCGGTTTGGCCCTCGGCATCGCATTTGCATCCCCGATTCCACCCGGGTCCCGGCGGGATCTTTTTCAATTCGATCAGAACGGTTCAGATCCGGCCCCAGGATGGCCGGAAACGAGCGGAATTCGGGTGGATCCGCTCGGTTTTATTGGCACTTCCGCACTTCTCCCGAGAATAACGGGATCGCATGAAATTCATTGAGTCGGCCTTGGAATGGGTGTCTGAGCGCAAACTGGGGGCGCTTTTGCAGGGCTATAGCTCGCTCATCCTCCTGTTTATTGTCTCACAACTGCTGCTTGGCGGGCTCATCTGGATCTTCTTCAAGCTGCAGGCGGTTCGGCAGACAAAGCGTTTGCGCCGTTCCGTCACGCAATGTCTTTCGTACTCGGAGTTCCTTCAAAGCGACATGGAACGGAGCATCGCGATTCACACGGCGGAGCTTCAGCGGGTGCGGATCTATGTCCCGGGCCGCGCCTCCGATCTTCTGAAGGCGCTGGCTCTCATGAGCGACGGCTTGAAAGCTCGGATTTCCGATGCCCGGGAGATGCTCGAAATGGAGCGTCCCTGTGAGGAAGTTCTCTCCCTCCTCCAAGCACCGCTCAACGTGCGAATCTCAAACGCAGATCGGGTTCGATCCGGAGACCAGTATCCCCCGCTTACCGTGCCTGAGGTGAAGACCACCTTTGATCGCCAAATCGAGGAGCTCGGCGAGCTCCTCACGAAACGGTTCAGTGCCTAAGGGCCCTGAGGCTTTCGCCTCGTTTCGTAGGGCCCGCCGACCAAGTTCGAGGCGGCTACTTCGCGCCGCCCGTCTTCACGAAATGCTTGAGAATCCCGAAGGTGTTGTCGATGCTGCCGGCAATTGCATTCCAGTCGATATCCCGCCCGTATTTGTAGGTCAGGATGCTGACGACGGTAAACACGAGCGGCGCCGCTAATGCCGGGAAAAACCCGGTGATAGTCACCCCCGGAAGGCATTTTGCCAGAACCCAAAACAGCACCCCGTTCACCAGCAAGGTTACCAGCGCCTGCGATGTGAGCGAGTTTGGAATCGAAAAGAAGAGCGCCGTGTCCCAGAGGTGCGTGTTCATGAATGAAAGAATGAGCACCATGATGAAAGCACTGAGAGGTCCGTGCACTTCCAGCCGCGGTAGAAGAAAAGCAGTGATCAAGAGCGCGATCGTCTGCAAGATGAGTGAGTCGAGGTGAAGTTCCATCAATTATCGCGGAGCGCCTCCGTGCCCATCTAAGCGAAGCGCTCCGGAGTCCACCACAGCTTTTTCACCCACTACCTTCATTACGTCAAAGGTATCTTCGGAAAACTCGAACGGACCGACCGTCGCCTCACCGATCCGCAGGAAGTCAGGCTTCGTCACCGGAAAGCTCCCGAGCCGCCCGACTGCTTCGACAACCTTGCCGAATCGGTAAGCATAAAATGCAAAGTTTAGATCGTCATTAATCTGAAACCGCTCCTGATATCTCTTCGCAAAGTCATCCGGCACGTGGTCCGTAACGTAGAGCGCCCCATCCATCGAGCCCTGAGCATTGAGCCGTTCAGATTCACTGTCGAAAAAATTTGTCCCGAAGGTCGGGATTGAATGGAGCTTCTGCACGCGGAGCTGCTTGTAAAATGTGCCGATCTGACCGGTGGTGAGAAACACTCCTAATGCGTCGACCGGGCTGTTCCGAAGCGCCGTTAAGGTGGATCGAAAATCATTTGAGGCCGGTCCGAAGCGGTCCAACACGACGACAGATTCGTCTTTCCGAAGACTCACGGTCAGCGCGCGGAGCATCTCTTCAAGGTAGGTATTCTCTGTCAGAACGACGCCGATCTTCTTTACCCCTTTCTCCCGAAGAACTTTCAGCTGCGCCTGCATGTAGCGGGAAGAGCCTGTCATGAAGCGCTGAACATAGTTGCGATTTACATCCACTTCCTCGCACACGCATTCTGCGATCATCAACTTCTTATTGGCTTCAGCGAGCGGCGCGAGAGCCACACAGAAGTTCACGCCCCAAACATAGATGATATCGACGCGGTCAGAATTAACGAGCTTCTGAAAGGCCGTCACCGCTTGCTTCGAATCGTACTCTACGTTCTCGAAATAATAGAGCGTGCTGTTGTCATGCAGCTCCTCCCGGGCAAGCGTGATGCCGTTATGAACGGCCACACCATACGAGCCGACTGGTCCGGTCGAGGTAGCGATTACTCCGACCCGTAGGGGCCGATCCTTTGCAGCAGCATCGGTTGTCAACAAAAGCCCCGATGTAACGAGAAGAATGAAAGCAGCGGCGCGGCAGATGATTTGTTCGAACATTGTTCCCTTCAGACGATGAAAAATCTCTTTAAGAGCTCGACTGTTTCGGCCGCTCCAAAAATGGCGTTCAGCCGCTCTTCGCCGGCTGCGGCGCCGCGCGCAGGAAACTGGAGGTAGGTGCCGCCGGCTTCCTCCGTAAAGAGTTTCGCAACCGCGAGGTCCCAGATCATGCTATTGAACTCGACCATCGCACCGAGCGCCCCGGACGCGACGAGTCCGTGCGCGAACACGTCACGATAGATCCGTATGTTCGGATGCGCTTTTACGAAGGCATCGAACCGCTCGCCCTCGGCGGAATATTCAAAAAAGATCCGGCTCGAAATACCGACGTTCTCCTGCGGCGAGAGGGTGCCTTTCGAGAGGCCCCGCACTTTCAACCGTGTTCCGTCCCGAAAAACGCCGCCCCCCTTCTTTGCCGTGAAGCGCCATCCAAGCGCCGGATGATCCGAAACGCCGACGACCGGTTCGCCTTTGTGGAACAACGCGAAGATCGTACCGAAGGTCGGGATGCCCGTCAGAAAATTTGCGGTTCCATCGATCGGATCGATAATCCACTGATAGTCGGCTTCACCGGCAGCGCCTCCCATCTCCTCCCCGACAATGCTGTGCCCGGGCAGCTCGCGCTCAATCTCTTTCCGGATCAGAGCCTCGGCGGCTTTGTCCGCTTCGGTAACGACCGATTTGTCGGGCTTGAGTTCGGAGGTGAATCCGCGCTGGAGGTACTCTAGGAGCAACTTTCTGCTCTTATCGACCGTGCGGTTGGCAAAACCGAGAAGTTCGTCGAGTTCTTTTTCAGAATGCATTGTTGTAAGCTCCGGCCGGTAATCTAGCCAGATATTGCGAAATGATCATCATCACCGGCGGCGCAGGATTTATCGGCAGCTGCCTCGTCTCAGAGTTGAATAGTGCTGGGCGCACCGACATCCTCATCGTCGATCACCTCGGCTCCTCCGACAAATGGAAAAACCTGGTCGGGAAGGGGTTCTCCGATGTGCTCGGAAAGGCAGCGTTCCGCGAGCAGTTACGCTCTGCATCCGCACTCCCTAAGACTGATGGGGCTAAGACTGATGGGGCTAAGATTGATGGGGCGAAGATTGACGCGATCGTCCACCTCGGTGCGTGCTCTTCAACCACTGAGCGGGACGCGGATTACCTGCTGGACAACAACTTCCGCTATTCGCGCGAAGTCGCTCAGTGGGCGCTCGCGAATGGTGCCCGGTTCATCTACGCCTCGAGCGGCGCGACATACGGCGACGGCGAGCTCGGCTACGATGACGACGACACGGCGACGCTTTCGAACCGTCCGCTGAATATGTACGGTTATTCGAAGCAGCTGTTCGACGAGTGGGTCCTGCGGGAGAAACTGCAATCGAGCATTGTCGGTCTGAAGTTCTTTAACGTTTATGGCCCGAATGAATATCACAAGGGCGAGATGGCGAGCGTCGTTTACAAGCAGTTCCCTGCTGCACGCGATTCGAAGAGCGTAAAGCTCTTCCGGTCATACGCACAGGGAATCGCGGACGGCGAGCAGAAACGGGATTTTATCTACGTCAAAGATTGCACGAAGATTATCCGCTGGTTCCTGACGAATCCCTCAAAGAACGGCATCTTCAATGTCGGCACGGGGAAGGCGCGCAGCTGGAAGGACCTCGCGACTTCTATCTATCAGGCACTCGGAAAAGCTCCGCTGATCGAGTACGTCGACATGCCGAAAGAGCTGATCGGAAAGTATCAGTATTTTACCGAAGCGAAGATGAGCAAGCTTCAGCAGTCGGGCTTTACGGAGCCGTTCTCAACGCTGGAAGAAGGAGTGAAGGACTATGTTACGAACTACCTCGTTCCTGGTGCGTATCTCTAAGGTTGCTGCGCTTTCGGTCCTGATCCTTCCCGCATCCGCCGTCCGGGCCGAGCCGGTCGAAGCGGTACCCCCGAAGAAATTTTACAGACATGCACTGGAAGAAGCCTCCACGCGGAAGCCGCCGGTGAGCTACAAAGAGATGCGCCGCATGCTCGACGCCGGAGAGATCATCCTGATCGATCTGCGCAGTCCGGAGGAGTTCCTCAGAGCTCACCTCAAAGGGGCGAAAAATCTTCCTCTCACGGATGTGACCAAGGAGACCCTCGCGAAAGTTGTCGGGGATCCCTCAAAGAAAATTGTGATCTACTGCGCGCAGAATCTCTTTCCGACAAGGATGGTCTCCTTGACGCTGATGGGTTACCCGGCGATTCACCAGCTAGGCTACGAGAATGTCCTCCAGATGGAAGAGATCTGGCATGGCCCAAAGCAAGAGATTGAATGGGAAGGACGCGATGGTGCGCCGCAGATGATGTATTTTGGAAAGTGACGGGAGCGCTAGCCGGCAAAGATGACTTACCGGGACCGCGGGCGGCCTCGCCCGCTTGCAAGTAATCGCGGCTGAGCACTGCTCCAGTTCAAGAACCGGCAAGCGGACGAGGCCGTCCGCGGTCCCAGTGTAGCACTGAAGGACTTTAGGCCAGTCTGTCCGCAAATGTGCGTGCCGCGCTACCCGGGTCTTCGGCACCGAGGATTGAGGTAATCATCGCGACTCCCATCGCACCCGCAGCTAAGCATGAGCTGAAATTTTCAGCAGTGATGCCGCCAAGTGCGACAACCGGAATTTTCAGGCTGTTCACCGCAGAGGTTAAGCCTCCAATTCCACGCACTTCAGTGGAATCTTTCGACAGAGGCTGAAACACAGGCGAATAGGAGACATAATCCGCTCCGGCCGCTGCCGCTGCAGAAGCGCCGTCGAAATCGTGCGCAGAGAAGCCGATGAGGCACCGGCCCGGGATGATCTTCCGAACGGTCTCGATCGGCGGGCTCCCGTACCCCAGATGAAGTCCATCGATACACCGAAAAAGTTCGCCGAGCGGAACTCCTTTTCCGATCGAACGTGCTCGAACATTCAAAAAGAGCTTCGCTCCTGCGCTTTGACAGATCGGATGTAGAGCTTTGCAGAGTGCGAGGACCTCTGGGCCATCCGCGGGACCAAGCTCGGCAATCTGCTCGCGCAACTGCACGGCTCCGACCTTCCCTTGCCCGCCCTTCAGCGCGGCTTCGATGGCCTGGACGAGCTTGCCCGACCTTCTGAGCGAGCCTCCGTCTGTAATCAGATACAGCGGACGCTCTCGAAGATGAGCTTTCAACACGGCTAGATCCTTCCGGCATTCGGGCTTGAGGCGATTGCGTGGTAGCGCTTCGGCATCCTTCCCGCGAGAAATGCTTGGCGTCCCGCTTCAACACCGAGCTTCATCGCTGCGGCCATCTTCACCGGATCCTTTGCGCAGGCAATCGCAGAGTTCGTCAGAACAGCAGATGCGCCAAGCTCCAAACAGCGAGCCGCGTCTGAAGCAGTGCCGACTCCGGCGTCGACAATCACGGGCACCTTCGACTGTTCGATGATCACCGCGAGATTATATTCGTTAACGATTCCGAGACCGCTTCCGATCGGCGATGCGAGAGGCATAACGGCCGCGGCACCTGCCTGCTCACACTTCCGCGCGACGATCGGATCGTCTGTGATGTACGGCAGACAGATGAAGCCCTCGTTTGAAAGGATCTTTGTGGCTTCGATGGTGAGATCATTATCGGGATAGAGCGTCTTCTCATCCCCGATCACCTCCACCTTTACGAAATCTCCCACCCCCGCTTCGCGAGCGAGTCGCGCCGTGCGCAGCGTGTCCTCGAGGGTGTAACAGCCGGCGGTATTCGGCAGAATCGTCAGATCGAGATCGTATAGATGGTCGAGAAGGTTCTCCTTGCCCCGCTCGGTGATGTTCACGCGCCTGACGGCGACTGTGATCATCTCAGCGCCGGACGCAATCGTTGCTTCGCGGGTAACTTGAAAGCTTGAGTATTTACCCGATCCGACGATCAGCCGGGAACGGAAAGTCTTGTTGCCGATTACGAGAAGGTCAGCCATCTGTGCAGCATCGCCGAACGGCACGCTGACTTCAACCGCCGCCGACGAAGCTTACAACTTCAACGACATCGCCCTCTTTGAGCGGGGTTGTCGAATGCTCACTGCGCGGAATGACTTCCCGGTTCAGCTCTACGGCGAGCTTCTTCTCGCCAAGTCCCAACTCCGAAAGCAATCCGGAAAGGAGTGAGCTTTCGACGTTCCGGGGCTCACCGTTAAAAACAATCGATGGCATGTAATCAGAGCGTGGCTAAAAGTATTTGGCCAAAAGCGGACTTTTTAGACGACCTTCTCGATCGCCTTGATCAGGTCTTTCTTGTCGACAGCGCCGACAATCTGCTCCTGGCTCTCACCATCCTTGAAGAGGATGAGATTCGGAATACCGCGGACATTGTATTTCATCGCGTGCTGCTTGTGGTCGTCGACGTTCACCTTCACGACCTTGAGCCGGCCCGAATACTCGAGTGCGAGCTCCTCGACCACCGGCGCGATCATTTTGCAGGGCCCGCACCAGGGAGCCCAGAAGTCGACGAGGACCGGTACCGGTGACTTCAGTACTTCTTGTTCAAATGTGCTGTCCCCAGCTTCGACTACTTGCTTCGACATATGAGATCCTTCTGTTGCCTCGTCCCCGTAGCTTAATCATCGGCACCGCCGGCTCGCAACAAGAGAGGCGCGGTAAGACAGCCAAACTGGTGGAATCCATCAAAATACCCCGTTGAAGCCGAAATAAAGGCGCACGGGGGACTCATCATCCCGGCGGTTGAGCGGGAAACCAAGGTCGACTCCCAGAGGGCCTACTGGCGTCCGGTAGCGGATTCCCACACCTGGAGCGACGCGGAAACCGGAGGACGTCTCCTTTAGCGTGGAGCCCTCGTTCACCAGGCGCACCTCGCCGGCATCCACAAAACCGGCGAGCTGCACATTCGCCGGGAGATTGAGCTGCAGCTCAGAGTTGAAGACCAATGACTGATCCCCCCCCGCCCGGCTGCCGGCCAACCCAATCGGGCTGAGGCTGTTCCGGCGAAATCCGCGTAGAGTTCTATTCCCGCCAAGGAATAGGCGCTGGCTGAGGGGTACCACCTCGGCTTCCGAAAATGGGACGATCGCCGTTCCACGAAGGCTGTTTGCCCAAACCAGATCGTCTCCGACGGCGATATAGTCCCGCAGCTCGAGCGTCGAAATCAGCAGATCGACCTCGCTGCCGAGAAGAGGAGATGCCCCTTTTAGCGACAGCGCGCCGTAATATCCGTCGGTCGGTGCGAACGGAGAGTCCCGGCGGTCGTATTCCAGCTTCGCGGTTAGGTAGCCAAAGTATGTCGCTCCAATGTCGTTTGGACCCAAGATGACGTCGGCGTTCACATCCGAGAGCTCATCCTCGAAAGTGCTCGTTCCAAAAGAGAGAGCAAAGTCGCCCATGGTCCGTCGAAGCTGCGCATCGAGGCCGATTCGGGTGAAGCTGAACTCGTTGACGTTCTGAACGTCATACTGAGCATAAGCTTCGGTGTAGAGGTCCGTCCCTTCCCAGCCGAATACACCCGGCACCTTGAAGAAGGCACGAGCACGTCCGGCATCGAAAAGCTTCGGACCATCATTCACAAACAGATCGGCGACGAATCCAACCGTGTTCCCCTCACCGGCGAGATTTCGTTGGCTGAGCTCACCGCCAAAACGGAGACCGTCCTCAGTGTTGAACGAGACAGTTCCGTCGAGGACTCCCGTGTCCCGTTCCCGGAGTTGAATGGTGAGATTCTCTACGTCAGAGTCGATCACTCCATCAGCGGGCACAATGCTCGATTGAGAAAATACACCCGTCTGGGCCAGCCGCTTTTCCGCGGCCCGCAAGGCGGCCAGATCGTAGAGATCGCCTCGCTTGAGTTGCAGGAGACGCTTAACGAAGTCGGTGCTCGTGTGCTCGAGGCCGAGAACCGTTATCTCGCCGATCCGCACGAGCGGTCCGCACGTCGTCTGCGCAGCAAGCGTCTGAGCTGCTTTTTCGTAGGTCAGGGTGACTGTGGCGACCGCATATCCCTTCTTTCGCAGCTCCGTCAGCGCCGTATCTTTAATCGCTCGAAACTTCTCGTCTGACACAGGTTGCCGGCGGAGCTTCAGCAGCTCTTCCTGAATCCCGGCAGCGGCGGGACAATCATGAAGCTCCTCGATCTCCCGGACGAGATATTGCTCCCCTTCAACAACGTTCAATTGGAGACGAATCCGCTCTCCTTCCGCATCGATCTGCGGATCGGCAGCGATGGTTGCATCGAGAAATCCCTTT
>CAYOAK010000153.1:0-9551 GCA_964401925.1 uncultured Bdellovibrionales bacterium
TGCTCCCGCAGGCCATAAGTGATATCGAGAAGCTCCCGCTGCCCAAACGCGCTTCAAGTTCGGGGTTTGACCCTTTCGCCAGATGAGGTGACAGTCCCTCCTTCCCTCAAGCCGTCCCACGGAGATCTCTGAACAGCCAGGCATCGATACGCATCCAAGCGGAGACAGTCCTTGTCGTCATGGCGTTCTTCTGGAGCTGCGCGGGAGTCTTCACCCGCCTGACGCCACTCGAACCGATGGCGCTTGCCGGAACGCGAAACACACTCGCTGGAATTCTTTGCCTCGCGATCCTTCATCTTCGCGGCAAGAAGATAGTTCTCCCACACGGCAGGCTCTGGATTGGGATCTTCCTCACCGGAGGAACCGCCACTTCATTCATCCTGTCCCTCGCCGTGGGAAACATCGGAGTCGTGCTGACGCTTTCGCAACTCGCCCCGCTCTTCAGCTATTTCCTTGAGCGCCGGTATTCGGCGAAAGGAGTCGGACGCGAAATCCTTCTCCCATGCCTCGGCGTCCTCTGCGGTTCGGCGCTCATCTTCCTCGCTGACATGAGTGAGACGGGATTGCTCGCCGCGACGGGCGCCGTGCTCAGCGCCGTTTTCTACGCCTCCCTTTCGGTTTTCCTCAAACAAGAGGTCGACCGCGATCATGATCGAAGCGAAGAGATCGGACTGAGTTGCATCGGCTTCGGGAACATCCTCTCCGGGTTGTTACTCATGCCGTATCTCAACTTTCCCACCGAGGATTTCTCTCGCTTCCACGCCTCGGGCTGGATCGGCTTCTTCGGAAACATCTTTACCTCCGGAGTCGCCGTCCACTTCTTCTCTTGGGCAGTAAAATTTGTGACCTCGACATTCGCGCTGATTGTCGGAACGATCGAAGCGCCGGTCGGAGCATTTCTCGCCTACCTCGTCCTTGGCGAGACACTTTCCGTGCAGCAGCTCGTCGGCTGCCTCATTCTCCTGTGCTCGGTATTGGCGGCTCGGCGAGCAGCATAGGCGGAAGCGAAAGCGTGACCTCGAGCGGGAAGTGGTCTGACCAAATGAACGGACCGCGCCGAATTGATTCGAGCTGCGCTCCTCGTCCTGTAAAGACGTGATCGATCGGCATCCACAAAATCGGGATGAACGCGGGCCACGTCGGAGCGAAACCTAGAGTTGATCTTGCATCCGAAAGTCCGAGCGCCCTGATGAACGTCCGGTAGCGCGTTGTAAATGGCGTTAAATTAAAATCGCCGGCGACCACGATCGGTGACGCACCCGTCGAAGCGTAACGAACCAACTCGTCAAGCTGATGGTCCCGCCCTCGCTTCTGCATCGAATTCGCCGGCGGAATGAGATGCACAGACACAACGAGGAGCGGGCCACTCGGGGTGGCAACTTCGGCGCTGATGTTCAGAGGCACACTTTGGAAGAAATCCTGTGTCTTCTCAGTGAGAGGAAACTTTGAGAAGAGCGCAGTTCCGAAGTCGTCACTTCGAGCGTGAATGATGCTGTGCGGATACGCTTCCAGTGCCGCCATCCCGCGGAAGCTCTCGTTGAACTCCTGCAGAATCACAATGTGTGCGTCCGAATCAGCGATCAGCGAGTTTACTCGGGAAGCGCTGGTAGTTCGCCCGAGAATGTTTGCAGAGACCAATTTATAGCTCACCCCGGACACCGCCCGTGGCGGGGCAGTCGCACGGATCGCGGCTCGAGAGGATTCGATCTCCTGCACCTGGGCAACAATAATCACGAGCGCTCCGAGTGCAGACAGGACGGCCCGTTTCCGCCAGCCGAAAGCGCCGATCACGGCGCCGAGAGCAATCTGGAAACGGAAATGCGCGAGGCTCTCGCCAATGAAAGTCGTGTCATCCAGCGCTAACCAAAGTGTACTGAAGACCGTCGCATAGAAGAGGAAGCGGCAATCGAGCTCGAGCCGCTCCCGCCAGTTGAGACGCCGTTTGCTCAGAAGCCGAGCCGTTTGAAGAGCTGCTCTCGCAGGTCGCTTGTCTTCACCCGATCCTGCGTCAGCGTGTCACGGTCGCGAAGAGTGACAGTGTCATCTTCCAGCGACTGATGATCGACGGTGATGCAGATCGGTGTTCCAGCCTCGTCCTGCCGCCGGTAACGTCGTCCGATCGTTCCGCCGTCGTCATACTGACAGTAATAAAACTCATTCAGCATCTTGAAGATCTCATCCGCCTTCTCCGGATGCCCGTCCTTACGCAGTAGCGGAAACACTGCGGCCTTCACCGGAGCGAGCTTCGGGTGGAGCTTCAGCACTGTGCGCACGTTCCCATCTATGTCTTCCTCTGCGTAAGCATCACAGAGAACGACTGCGAAGATGCGATCGACTCCCGCAGCGGGCTCGATTACGTGCGGAACGTAGGTCGTATTATTGGTCTGATCGCGCCAGACGATCTGCTTCCCGGAGAAAGTTCCATGCTGTGTCAGATCGTAATTTCCGCGGCATGCGATCCCTTCGACCTCGGACCAGCCGAACGGGTAGAGATACTCGACATCGGCCGTGCCGATGGAATAATGCGAGAGCTCTTCCTTGGCGTGATCGCGCAGCCGGAGCCGCTCCTTTTTCACTCCGAGGCCGTAGAACCAATTCATCCGCTCGTTCCGCCAGTATTCGAACCACTGTGCGTCGGTGCCGGGCTCGACGAAGAACTCCATCTCCATCTGTTCGAACTCGGCCATCCGGAAGATGAATCGGCGGGTCGAGATCTCGTTCCGGAAGCTTTTCCCTTGTTGCGCAATTCCGAACGGGATCTTCACACGGGTCGAGTCGCAGACGTTCGGAAAGTTCACGAAGATCCCCTGTGCCGTTTCCGGACGGAGGTAGACGATGCTGGCTGAGTCATCGACCGGGCCGAGGTGCGTCCGGAACATCAGATTGAACTGACGGGGCTCGCCCCATTGGTGCTTTCCGTCCTTCGCCTTCGCGCACTTCGGAACATTGTCATCAAGATGATCCGCTCGCATGCGCAGCTGGCACGCCGCACACTCAACGAGCGGGTCGGTAAAATTGGCGACGTGGCCGGAAGCCTCCCATACTCGCGGATGCATGATGATCGATGCATCGATCCCCACGACATCGTCCCGGCGATGCACCATCGCTTTCCACCACGCCTCTTTAATGTTCCGCTTGAGCTCGATCCCAAGCGGCCCGTAGTCGTAGCAAGACCCGAGTCCGCCGTAGATCTCACTGGACGGAAAGACAAATCCCCGGCGCTTACACAGGGACACAATAGGCTCAAGCGAGGCAATGTTTGGTTCAGCTGACATCGGCGGCATTAGATGCTACCAAGCCGGGGGAATCAAACAGTTTTTCCCCTAGTTATGAACCGCCTGTTACTCGAGCCTTGGGAGCTGGGAGCCGATGGAACCGCTCTCGTGAACGGCTCACGCGCCGCGCATCTGCTCGACATCTGCAAAATCACTATTGGAGACACCGTTCGCCTGGGCGTCGTCGGGGGTCCGATTGGCTCGGGACGGGTCCTGGAACACGTCGGCAAGCGCGCTCTCCGGTTTGGAGTCGAGCTGACTCCCGGTGCGCCGGTGGTCCCCCGGGTCGTGGTCTATCTCGCGCTTCCGAGACCGCAGATGCTGAAGCGGATTTTGGAGAAGGCCGCGACCTTCGGCGTTCAACGCCTCGTCCTCTTCCGTTCGGAGCGGGTCGAGAAGAGCTATTTCTCGACCCCGTTGCTGCGGGATGAGTCTGTCGCTCAGCATCTTCGGCTTGGCCTTGAGCAAGGCGGCTCGACCTACCTGCCCGAAGTCACGGTCTACCGCCGCTTCGGGGAGTTTCTCGATGGCGAGCGTGAAGTGATCGAGAGTTCGGCCTCAAAGTTCCTTTTTGATCCCGCGGCGGATGTGACTTTGCTCGGATACAGGAAGCAGCTGAAGGACTCTCCTAAACACCTCTTCGTCATCGGTCCGGAGGGAGGTCTTCTGCCGCGCGAGACGGCGACTTTCGCCGAGCGGGGATTCCTCCCCACCAAATTGGCGCAGAACATCCTTCGTGTGGAGAGTGCGTTTGATTTTGCGCTGGCCCAATATTCGATGCTCGCACTGGACTGATCAGTGGCAAGAGGGCGTAAAGGAAGCGAGCAAAAGGCGGACGCGAAAGCTGCACCGGAAGTCCTTACGCCCGAGATCGTAGAAGATTCTGAAGCGATTGAAGGGGAGATCGTCGACCTCGAGATTGATGCGAGCGATGCCCCGCCGGTAATCGAGGCTGAGCTCCTCGATGATTCCGTCACAGCAGACGCGCCCGAAGTCATCGATGAGCCGGAGAGCACGGCGGTCGTCCGCTTCGACCCGCTGGATCATTATCTCGCCGAGATCCGGCGCCACCCACCACTCTCACGAGAAGAAGAGCATACGCTTGCTGTGCGGTTTCAAGAGACGGGCGACCGCCAAGCCGCCTACAAACTCATCGTTTCGAACCTGCGCCTCGTCGTCATGATCGCGAAGGAGTACCAGCGAAACTTCCAGAACATCCTCGACCTCGTGCAAGAGGGGAACATCGGTCTCCTTGAAGCGGTGAAGCAGTTCGATCCGTTCCGCGGAATTCGCTTCCCCTCATACGCGGCCTATTGGATCCGCGCTTATATCCTGCGTTACCTGATCAATAATATCCGGCTCGTCAAAGTTGGAACTACTCAAGCGCAGCGAAAGCTCTTCTTCAATCTTCAGAAGGAGAAAGATCGGCTCGAAGCCGAAGGCTTTCATCCTGAGGCAAATCTTCTCGCCAAGCGGCTCGGCGTTAAAGAGTCCGAGGTCCTCGAAATGGAGCAACGACTTGCACTCCCGGATCTCAGCGTCGACGCGCCGATCAAGGGGACGGAAGGGGAGATCGACTATCACGGGCTAATCGCCGATAGCCGCGTCGACCTCGAGCAGACCGTATCCGACCAGCAATTCGGTCAGGCGCTTCGCAGTGCCGTCGGCGAGTTCAAGGCGAAGCTGGGCGAACGTGAACAGGCGATTATCGACCGGAGACTGTTCACCGAAGATCCTGTTACGCTCCAGGAGATAGCCGATCAATTCAGCCTGAGCCGGGAACGGATTAGACAGATCGAGACGAGACTCAAGGAGGAGCTCAAAGAGTTTCTCCAGCGGCGGCTCCAGCTTGGCGACGAAGGTGAGGCCGTCATCGAAGATGGCCCGGATTGACAGATGCCCGATTCAGCGACAACCGAGAATCAAGTTCGTCCATCTCGAGCTAAGCGCTTTAAGCGCTGGTTGCTGAGAAAGGTAATCGTACTCGGTGTAATCGCCGCGTTGCTCGGCATTGCCTACCTCTGCCTCGCGAGCAGCGAGGAGTATAAGCCGTACGCAAACTTCTTCGAGCAGACGCCCCCAAGCGTCGAGGTGCTGAAGCTGCCCCCCGGAGTTGGAGTGGAGCCCGGACTCGTGCGCCTTCGCGTCGAGGATACCGGGACAGGACTCGATGAGTTGATTGTCCGCACCGACCAGGGGGGAGAACAGCGCGAAGTCTTTCGAAAGCGCTACGCTGAGCCGAAGTTTGAAGACATGGTCGAATTCACCGTCTCCGGGAAAGATCTCGATCTTACCGAAGGCAGCTTCGATCTCCTCGTCCGCGCTTTTGATCGCGCATACTGGAGCAACGGAACAAGAAAAGAGATCCAGCTCAAGGTAAACTTTGAAAGACCGAAGCTTGAGATCGTCAGCGCTCAGCACAACGCTGTTGTTGGTGGTTCCGAGCTTTGTTTCTACCGCGTGTCCGGCGTCGAGGAAGGAACAAGCGGAGTACGCGTGGGAGATATCGAGTTTCCGGGATTTCCGGCAAGATTGCTCGACGCGGACTTTGAGGCCGCTCCCGACATTTATTTCGCCTACTTTGGGATTCCGCTGCAGTATGATCGCACCCGGGATGAGGTTCGCGCCTTCGCACGGAACTCCGTGGGGAACGTCGTAACGGCACCTTTCTATTACAAAGTGCAGCCGGTCCGTTACCGTCGCATGCAGCGAGAGGCAGACGAGCTGTTTGTCGAGACCAAGCTCCATGAGCTGAAAGAGAAGCTCGAGCAGCTTGACCCGGCCACCCAGCAGCCCGACGAACCGGCGAAACGATTTGCGGCGACGGTCGGCGGGCTCCGAACAATTACCGAGCGGCTCATTCGCCAGGCGACCGTGACGCCGGAACTGCGAAGCAGCTGGGAAGCCGGCGGGGTGTTTCAACGACCCCCAGGAGCATCGCTCAGAGTCGATTTCGGTGAGGTCCGCGACTACATGCACGCGGGCGAGCTCTTGGGGAGCTTTGTCTACACCGGCGCTGAGCACGTTGCGGCAAATAACCTTCCGGTCGTTGCGGCAGCGGGGGGAAAAGTTCGTTTCGCCGGCGACCTCGGACTCTATGGAACAAGCGTCATCGTTGATCACGGCTTCGGGCTTTCAACCGTCTATGGTTACCTGGGGAGCACCTCTGTTGCGCTGGGCTCGGAAGTTACCGCCGGGGCGACGCTTGGAAAGGCAGGCGCAACGGGGTTCTCGGATACCCCCGCACTGTTGTATGAGGTTCGGGTCAACGGAATCCCCGTGCGGCCGGTGGAATGGTGGGACCAGCATTGGGTTCGTGACCACATCCTGCACAAAGTCGAGGATATCAAGAAACAGCTGAACCTCGTTCCGGGCGGTGCTCCGGCCGGGCCAGAAACCCCGGAGATGGAATGAACTGGAGATTTACAGGAGCAATCGTCATCGCCATCGCCTCCGTGGGGTTTCTGATCTGGAGCGCCGTGGTGGAGTCAAAGAAGGAGGTCGTTACTGTCTCGAAGCTCATTCAGACGGGCGGAACGACAAAATCGGTTCGCCTTGGGGCTCGAGTGGCGGATGTTCCGTTCGAATACCAAACCACTCCCGAGTTGCTTCTGCGCTTCACTGTGCGAGATCGAGAACGAAACGATCTGCTTCCGGTCGTCTATCATGGTCCGATGCCGGAAACTCTAAAGGTGGGACGCGACGTGATCGTCGAAGGGAGGTATGAAAAGGGACAGTTCCACGCAGAGCTGCTTCAAACACAGTGCCCTTCGAAGTATGAACCACCTCCGGTTCCTGCTGCAGGCTCATAGGACATGAAGAATTTCGACGTCGGTCATTTCACTCTCATCGCTGCGTGGTTTCTCTCGCTCTATGCTCTCGTGTGCGGCCTCATCGGTGCGTTCAGGCGGAATTCGCGCCTGACGGAGTCAGCGCGCAATGCTGGTGTGCTCACCGCCGCTTTCTCCGGACTCTCGCTGATTGCGCTGGCAGGAGCATTTCTCCACCACGATTACCGCTACGTGTATGTCTGGAGAACATCGAACAACGACATGGAATGGTACTATCTTATCTCCGCTGTCTGGGGCGGGATGGATGGTTCACTGCTTCTCTGGGCGGCGCTGAATGCCTGCTACTGCGCGTTGGCTCTCATGCAGCTCGACAATGTTGAGAGTGGGGTCAGCCGCGCTCTCCGGCGCTGGATCGTTCCGGTCTTCGCGTCGAGCACATGCTTCTTCCTCTCCATGGTGACCTTTGTAACGAATCCGTTCCGGATGGTTCCGGAAGGATCGAATCTGACGGATGGAAACGGACTCAATCCTCTGCTCCAAAATCCATCGATGATGATCCATCCGCCGAGCCTCTATCTTGGGTTTACCGGGTTTGTTGTCCCGTTCGGCTTTGCTCTCGCCGCCCTCATTGCGGGCGAGCAAGGTTGGACGCCGCTTGTCAGGCGTTGGACGCTGATCGCGTGGGGATTCCTTTCGATGGGGATCGTTCTTGGCGGAAACTGGGCTTACATCGAGCTGGGCTGGGGCGGATTCTGGGCGTGGGACCCGGTGGAAAATGCATCTTTTCTTCCATGGCTCGCAGCGACCGCATTCTTACATTCCGTCATGGTCGAAGAGCGGCGAGGGATGCTGAAGATTTGGAACAGCACGCTGGCAATCCTCTGCTATCTCCTCGCAGTCTTCGGGACGTTTCTGACCCGCTCCGGAATCGTGCAGAGCGTTCACGCGTTTGCAGAGACGGAGTTCGGCTGGGTGTTTTTGACCTATCTCGGGATTACCGCGGCGGTATCGATCGCGCTGATTCTCTATCGCCGCCGAAGTCTCCGCTCTGATCGGGCGATTGAGAGCTACCTTTCGCGTGAGGCGATCTTTCTTTTTAATAACTTGATCCTGCTCGGGATCTGCTTCACGACATTTTGGGGCGTGATGTTCCCCGTTCTGAGCGAAGCGATCCTCGGCGAGAAGAGCGTTGTCGGACCGCCATTCTATAACGCAGTGAACGGGCCGTTGTTTCTTCTCCTGCTGTTCTTCATGGGACTTGGCCCGCTCGTCTCGTGGAAGAAGATGAAGGTCGAGAGTCTGTGGAGGGTCGCACGTGCTCCTGCGGCGCTGTCGTTGCTCGTATTTCTCGGAGCAATGATCGCGGAGCCCGGTGAGCTAAAAGCCGCGCTCGCGTTTGCGCTTTGTGCTTTTATCGGTTCATCCGTTCTTCTCGAGTTCCGGAGAGCAGCCGATGTTCGGCGAGAGATTGGAAACGCGCAAGCCGGTGCCGGCGATCTGTTTCGCTCCAAGTCCCGTAAGTTCGGCGGACTGATAGTCCATCTCGGCGTTGCGCTCATGGGGGTTTCGATCGCCGCATCATCGCTGTTCAAGATCGAGCGGGACATTGTAATGAAGACCGGCGAGCAGGTCGAAGTTGGCCGCTATGCGTTGAAGCTCACTGCGCTCACGGAACAGCCCGGAAAGAATTACGCAGCACTCATCGGAACGGTCGAAGTGATTCGTCGCGAAACCGGTGAGAAGATCTCGACGATGCATCCGGAGCGAAGGTTTTATCCGCGAAGCCAAGAGGTCACCACGGAGGTCGACATTCGCATGACGCCGCGAGACGACCTCTATGTCGCCCTGGCAGGCATCGGTCAGAACAACGAAGCGGTGCTGAAAGTCTTTGTGAATCCGTTACAGCTTTGGCTGTGGGTTGGGGCATTTATCATGCTCAGCGGCGCGGTCATCGTGATTGGACCGAGACTTCCGGCGTTCGTCTCCAAACGCGCTGAGCTTCCGGCTGCGGTGGAGGCCTGATATGGAACTTGCCTCAATCGGGATCACGATACTTCTCGCGCTCTTTGTAAGCTGGTATCTATTCAAACCGTTTTTTGAGCCGGCGAAAGAGGAGACCACTGGGACCGCGGACGTCCTCGTCCGCTTGCAAGTAACTGCAGCCGAACAGAGTTCGATTCCAGTTCGAATCCCTGAACCGGAAAGCGGGCGAGGACGCCCGCGGTCCCAGTAAAACGTCCCAGTAAAACGTTACCGAAATCTGCGAAATCCTGCGCAGATCGACTCGACCTCCCGGCCGTTCAGACGCCGGGAGGATTTCGCCTTGGCCGGAGCGGCGAGGCGAACGCGGCTTCGTGCCGTTACTCGCCCGAGGTGACTGAGCTCAAATAACAGCGAGGCCGTTCGCAGTCTTTCCGGGAGCGAAGGCGACTTTCCGCGGAGAGAAAGCTTTCCTCCCGCGCTCGTGAATCCATGGGCGATAATT
>CAYOAK010000154.1:0-9447 GCA_964401925.1 uncultured Bdellovibrionales bacterium
CGGGCATCTCAAAGTCCAACAAGTCGATCAGCTCCGCTTCGGCTCCGCCTTTTGCCTTAGCCGTTTCATAAGCCAAGCGCACAAATGTCTTGTTAAACGACTTCTTTCGCAAAGAACCCGCGAAAAATAGAATCTTCATGTTAGTGCCTCCACACGAATCTGCTATATTCCTAGTATGAATTTCGCGCGAATCAAAGAAGAAGTGCAACAACCTTCGGTAAGAAACGACCGCTGTCCCTCGAAGGTCCGTATAAAGCCTTCGCGGACAGTTTCAACTGCAATACGAGAGAGGAGGGGAATAAAGAGCGGCTTAGAATGCCTCGGGCTTGCTGCTTTTAACTGAGCTGCGCCCTGGATCAATAGCGCGGGCACCGGCGATCGCGCACGGACGGGTAGGGAGGCCACGGAATAATAAGCTGAAATGGCTAGAGTTTACCTCGGCGAGTTTATGCCCAGGAATGGGATCCTTAAGGAAATATTCCACATCGCCGATTTCTTCTCCGCGAACGGCGAGGTCTGGAGTAGCTCTTATGGCGGGTGAATTCGAGAAGGTCGAGGAGGATGGGCGGCGGATCACCGTGCGCTTCCTTAAAACACAGTTCACACGGTTCATCGCTGTGGGGATGATGGCGGCGTCATTCCACTTGCTCGGACCTTTTTACGCACGGGCGGCGGAGCTCAATTTCAGCTGGGAGTTTGTAGTCTCGCTCGGCATTGCGGACATCTCTTGGATGATCTTCGCCGTGCTCCTTCTCAGGCTCGGCTTCATGATGTGCTTCCGCCACTACTCTGTAGTGATCGACGGCGAAGCTCGCACTGTGGAATCGGTTCACCGCATTGGACCGTTTCGTCGGGCGAAACGTTTTCAGATGCAAGATCTAAGCTCAGTCCTCCTCGTATCCAGGACGGAACGTTTCGATGAAGAGCTGGAGGATCATGGTGTCACGCGAGTCTACCAGCTGAAGATCCTGACAAAGTCCGGCAAACCGCGCTGGATTCTCGTGCGGAATACGGAGTCCGTAGAGGAGGCGCGCGCGCTTGGGAAAAAGATCTCTCAGATGCTCGGAATGAGCTTGAAGGACAAGACTCTGCCCAAGCGCACACCTGAACCTGCAGTGCTCACTCCGGGTACGATCTTCATGTCCCGGCTCGAATTTCGCGATATGTCGCACTCGTTCTACCTCCTCTCTGAGCGGAAAGACGAAGACACATTGCTGCTTCGGCGCATTTCAGATGTCGAGGTCAGTGGCCCTGACGAGGCTGGCGTTGACGGATGGACCCGGCCAGTCATCCCGGCCGAGCCGCTGACTGACGAACTAGCCGAGGAAATCGTCGTCCGCAGAAACGGGGCAAAGTTTGTAGACGAGGCCGGAAGGTTTTACGGCCCTTGGGATGGTTGCGATCAGCCATACCGTTGCGTCTAAGCTCCGGTCGCGATTCGGATTCGCCCGGCGCAGCCGCAGTTTTCACGCTGGCAGCTCACCCTAGCGAGAGAATAGCTTTTCTTTGTCCCGTCTTTTAGTGTCCGCGCCTAACGATTCCCACTGTTACGAGTAGAAGTTCAACCCTGCGATGCGCACCGGTGCCGATTCACCTCGGCTCTCTGGGCACCGCGTTGGTGCTACATCTGGTTTTGGCTCAAAGGAGCACATATGAACATCCAATCACTCACCGGAGGCCATTTGATCAATGGCATTTGGGTGCCGACAGGAGTCGGCACCTTCCGCGCAAAGAACCCAGTCACCGGGCAGCATCTGCCCGAGGACTTTTACCTGGCTGGGCCGAGCGAATTCGCGGCCGCGGTCGCAGCCGCCGAGGAAGCTCGCGAAATCCTGCGCGATATGCCGGAGAAGCAGCTTGTCGGCTTCCTCCGTGCCGTCGCTAACGGAATCAGTGGGGCGCTTGATATCGGCATCGCCCGGGGCGAGATGGAGACACCCCTCAACGTGATCCAACCCGGCAGGATCGGCGGCGAAATCAAGGCCTCGGCATTCCAGACCGGGATGCTGACGGATCTGCTCGAGAGCGGCTGGGCGGCGAACGCGCGCCGGACGCCCGGAATCGCCACCGGCGAACTGTTCCGGCTGACGCCGGAGATTCGCACGATCATGTTGCCGTGCGGAATCGTTCTGGTTGTGACGGTCTGCAACTTCCCGTGGCGCTTCGGTGTCATCGGGGGCGACGTCATCTCTGCGCTCGTCGCGCGCTGCCCGGTGATTGTCAAAGGCCACCGTAGCCAGCCCGGAATCAATGAGATCTTTGCCGAAGTGATGCGGCAAGCGATGGCAGCGCACAACATGCCGGCCGGCATCTTCCAGATGCTGCAGGGCGACCGGTCCATTGTGAACGCCGGCCTCGCGAACCTGTCGATCAACGGCCTGGGCTTCACCGGCTCTCGCCGTGCGGCGAAAGACATCATGCGCTTGATCTGGGAGCGGCCCGATGCGCCGAGCTTCAAGGTCGCCATCGAAGCGGGGGGTGTAAACCACACCTTCATCACGAACTCCGCGCTGATCGAACGCTTCGGCGAGATCGCCAAGGATGTCGCGACGTCGGCCCTGCAGGCGGCGGGCTTCTTCTGCACGCAGATGGGGCTCCTCGTCGTCGAAGCGGGCGACGCCGCCCAGCGGCTCATTGCTCATGTCGTGACGCAGTTCGAGGCGCGCGGCCCGCAGCATTGCTTGGCGGATTCGACGATGCGCGATTACAACCAGGGTTGTGAGGCCATGACGGCGATTCCCGGCGTCCAGCGGCGCGAGCTCAAATTCAGCCGTTCGGCTGATCCGGACCGCACCGAGGCCAATCCTTCCGTGTTTGTATGCGACGGCGACACTTTCCTCGGCGACCACCGAGTTGAGGAAGAGGTCTTCGGGCCGTCAATCATGATCTGTGTCGCCCGCCGCGACCAGATGGTTGATATCGCCCGGAAGTCCGGTGCTGCCCTGACCTCCGTCTACTACGGCGGCAGCGGCGATGAGACGCTTATGCGCGCTGTCCAGAGTGCTCGGCTCCGCAGCGCGCGGCGCCACATCGCGTCGGACATGCCCACGGGCGTCCGGCTCTGTGGCCCGAATCAGCACGGCGGCCCATGGCCTGCCGGGTGCGGCGGAACCTCGGTTGGGGAGGACAGCATCCGCCGCTGGCAGGATCCGACGGCGTTCCAGACTCGCGCGGACTACACCTTCCCGGAAGGGTTCCTCCCGGAACGCCTGGCCGCGATGGACAGCGTCACCGGCATCTAGCCGCCGCGGTGCGCAGGGCGCGATGAGAGAGCGGGAGTGCCAGATTGGACCTGCCTCCCGTCTCCGTTTTTTCTAAGGACTGCGCACCAACGCCGGTGAACCTTTCACCTGCAGAAACCAGCGGGGCCGATCTCTATGGCGCAATCACCCTGCTGATAAGAGATTGGGCGGCTCGAACCGCTTCGTCCACTATTCGCTTTGGCAGGTCCTGGGCCGAGGGAATATCGCGAATTAATCCGATCGCCTCTCCGACAACGACTGCCGCGGTATCGAAATCACCTTCGTCACGTGCTCGTTCGTATAGAGCATGCTGTGCTTCCAATTGTTCGCGGAGAGCGGGCTCACGTCCACTCCAGCGTTTGATAAACTCATTCTCTAGACAGCGCATTGGATACTCTGGCGGCCAATTTTTCTTGCGCGCAATGTCTGTGACCGAAGTTTGCAGCGTGTCATCTCCGGTTGCCTCTAACGCTCGTCGCCGCGCTTCGGGAGGAACAAGTGCCTCCTTCGTTGCCCAGAAACGGCTGCCCACGAGTACTCCATCTGCGCCAAGCGACAGCGCCGCGGCGAGGGCTCGTCCATCTCCGACGCCGCCGGCGAGAACGACGGGCACGGTGCGTTTCTGTGCTTGAACGAGATCGACGACCTCGGGAACGAGGGTGAGCGCGCCTCTGTCTCTTCCGTGCCCGCCGGCTTCCGAGCCTTGAGCAACGAGTATGTCTGCGCCGCATTCAAGTGCATGTTCTGCGTGGGAGCGCTTTTGGATCTGACAAATGAGCTTCGCCCCTGATTCACGGATTCGGCTCGCAAATGGAGCGGGATCGCCGAACGAGAGCATTACCGCGACGGGTTTCGATTTGAGCGCTTGATCGAGCAGCTTCGGATTCTGTGCAAGGGACCAGGTGATGAAGCCGCACCCCACTCGGGCGTTCTGAGCATTCGATTGCTCGCGTGCCATCCAGTCGGGGTAGCCGAATCCGAAACCGAGCATGCCCAAGCCGCCGCCGCGGGTTACGGCCGCTGCGAGCGCGCCACCGGCGACATACCCCATTGGCGCGAGAATGATCGGGTGTTCGATTCCAAGCAGTTCTGTAAGCGGAGTTGCAAGTCTCATCTTCCGGCGAGCCTCACGCTGCGGTCTCCGGCTGTTCAGTGACTGTGAGCCAAATCTGCAGCAAAGTGTACGTCACTGCGAGAACGACGGGACCGATAAAGATCCCGATAATCCCGAAGGAGATAAGTCCACCAATTACTCCCGCAAAAATCAGGAGGAGGGGGAGATCCGCGCCGCGCTTGATCAGAAACGGCCTTAGAACGTTATCAATACCGAGCACAAAAACCGTCCATCCCAGAAACACCCAGGCGGTGACCGTCGAGTCTGAATAAAACAACCAGATGTCTGCGCCGATCAATATCGGCCATACGCCGAGCTGCACCACGCACAACAGAAAGGCGATGCAACCGAGGATAAGCGCATAGGGAATTCCCGCGATGACCATGCCGATCGTTGCCAGTAAGGCCTGCACCAGTGCGGTGATCACCACACCGCTCGCTACCGCCTTTATCGCCTGAGCAGCGAGGATGACCGCTTGCTCTCCCCGGTCGTCCCCGAGGCGTCTCGCGAAGCTGATAATCCCTCGAGCTGCGGCTTCGCCTCGAGCGTACAGGATTGCCGCGATGATTATCGTCAGAAGGAAGTGCACGACGATCAGGCCCAAGCCACCGACCTGGCCCACGAACCAATGGGCTGCCCTTCCGAGGAACGGCTTGATGCGAACCAGCACTTCGTCGCGGCCGATATGCGCTGCATCGTGCCAGCGTTTCGCGAGGCCTGACCCGACAACCGGTATGGTTTCGACCCACACGGGTGGTTCGCTGATACCATCAGCCGAAAGTTTTTTGATTTGTTCTGTAGCGAATCCGATGTTCTCAGTGATTGCGATAAACGCGATCGTCAGCGGTAGGATCAGAACGAGCGTCAAAATGAGTGTCATGACGGCCACCGCCAGTCCTCTGCTCCCTCGCAGCCTCGCCTGGATCATGAGCATGAGTTTCCAGCTTGAGATGACGATCATCGCGGCCCATGTAAGCGCCGGAAGAAACGGCTGGAGCACCAGAAAGCTGAACGTGATGAGCAGTCCGAATAGGAGAACGGCAATGATGATGCTTGCCACGTCGCGCAGTTGAGTTTTTCCTGTGCTGATCATCGAGGCTGCCTTCTTAGAAAGCGCTATTGTAGCTGTGCTAAAGAAATTGGGACCAGACCCGAAGAGCAGTTACCCGGCAAATAGATTCACAGCTTTAATGCAGGCTGCCGACGATCCGGCCGTTGATTCCGAATCCATTTTACGTATTCGTCGGTGCAGAGGGGCCGCACACGGCCCGGTGCATAGTCAATATTCGGTCGTCTGCGCCATCGCCGGTGGAACCACGGATATTGAAAAGGATACTCGGCGAGAAGCCCTTCGAGCCGGCGGGAATACTCCCGGATGATATCCGCGGTCGCTGTCGGGCTGTCCGGGTCGTAATGGATCTCGGCCGAGGAGATTCGATGCTTGAGCGGACCGATACGCACGATGAAAGTTGTCAGCACTTTCACGCGGCAGCGCACAGCCAGGCTTACAGGCCCGGTAATGTACGAAGCGTCAAGGCCGAAAAATGGAACGAACTGGCTTTCAATCTTCGTGTCTTGATCGAGAAACACTCCAAGCGACTTCCCGGATTTCAAGGTCCGAATCAGGTCAACGGAGAGCTTTCGATTTGAGGAATTCTCCCGGCGCACGAGCGACTCGCCGCCGTGCTTTGTGCGGAGCGCATGGAGCCAACCGTTGATCGCTGAAGAGCTGGACTCGCGGCCGATGATCGTTGTCGGGAGGCCGGAGGATGCGTGATACGCACCAAGCAGTTCGAAGTTTCCAATATGTCCGCTGAGCGTGAGATTGCTCTTGCCCTGCTGACATTCGATAGCCGCTTGCCGGAAGAGCTCTTCACTTGAACCGGGCTCGATGCACAACATGCCCGGATAGAGTGAATTTGCGGGATCGTTTGATCGTAATAATTTATCAATGCTGAGAAGCTCCGCCAGGCTTTCACCGATGTGATAAAAGACTTCGCGGTGAAATTCCGATGCTGAGATTCCACGGAGCGAGGGAACGCTGTGCTTAAGAAACTCGAGCTGGGCTTCTTCTATTCGAAACTCTCGGGAAAGGAGTGCAGAGGTGAAGCGCGCACCCGCCCGCCCGATATGTCGCGCCGTTTGCGGACCGATTCGATCGGCTAAACTTCCGGCGAGTCCCAGGGCATTCTCGGCTAAGCGCTGGCGAATTTGCATCAGAGGTTGGACGTCTGCGAGGCGACGTTGATGCAGGCGGTGTGTGAATATCTCTTGATAACAAGCGCTCTATTGTAAATTTCGCCAGTGGTCACCTCGGCGCGAGGGGACCGTCCTGTTCAAGCACGACACTATGGTCATCCGAGCGTCAGTGCGAAGGAATCGTAATCTCCTTGAGCACTCGGCCAAATTAGGTGGCCGGGCAGACATACCACCAAGGCGACTAACCCACCAAAAATTTCGAAAAGCCGATCGGTGAATGGAGCCGCAGATCCGAGCTCAAAATCGCTGCCCGCCGTCGCGCTGCCGGGGCCTTTCGCCGCAGTGACGCACCGCTCGCCCGTGCGAGCAATGATATCGTGAGCTTACCAGACTTCAGCGCACGGGAGCCGCCGACTCAGTTTTTCAGCCATTCATTGAATAATCAACCCGGTCGGTGCTGACGGCGGGAGCGTATCGATTGGGTTGATCCCGCTCCGGAGCGGATGAGGATAGGCGTATTTTGAATATCCGGGCTTGGGAGTACCGACGAAATAATCGCGGCCAGCCACGACATACGACGGAGTTGAATCGAAGTTTGTGCATTCATTCCCACCATAATCGCTCGTGCCCACGGTAAAGCTTCCTGTGTTCCCCCAGATATAAAGCGGCTCGCTATCGCCCTTGTAGGTTATGGAGTCGTTGCCCGCCGAGCCGGTAATTCGTCCCATGCCGACCTGTCGCGGAGCGGGATACTGGATGCCGGCTTGATTTGCTCCCCAGCATCCGTTTGGTCCGGAGTTCCGCTGGAGATTCATGACCGTCATGTCGATCCCCAGTTTGTTCGGAAAGTCTGACCCGCCAGGCATGTTGATAATGCTATCGGCGATAACGCCGGTTCCTCCGCGCAGGTAAAATCCTCGCGCGAGATTTAAGGTTTCGCCATTTGAGAACCCATTCCAGTTCATCTCGTTGTCGTAGAATTCGAAATGCCGCTGACCGTAGGTTGATGTATCTGCGCCGTGCGTTCCGAAGCCGGCGTTATCAAACAAACAGTGGCGCATCACACCTCGGGCGTTGTTGTCGAAGTCAGTCGAATTCAGCCATCCATGAAAATCAGAGTCCTCGATGTAGAGGTTCGAGGCTCCGTTGGTGTCGGCGCTTCCCATAGTTGACGGGGTGGTCCAAGAGTCGGGTGGACCGTTTATATGGTGAATTGCGAGCTGGGCCATTGAATAGGGGAGCGCAACGAAACTTGCGTTCCAAATGACTCCGCGATTGGAGTTGCTCTGGATGCAGTCAAAATTGTTCGTCGAATGGCAGTAGATGTCATGAATCAGAACAGGCTTCCCGTTCCCAACCCTGTTTATCTGAATGTAATCGTCCGAGGCGGTGCCCGTAACGAAACGGATACCCGAGAGTTGAACGTTACCGTCAGGGCTCTCATCGAGGTTAATGAGTGAAGAGCTTCCCGCGCTATGCGTGATTGTCGTTAACGCATTTGTCGAGATTGACTGCGTTCCGCTTCCGCTCGAGCCGGTGACATTCATCTGAAGGGTCGTGCCTGAATAGCTGATGACGGTGCCGTCCATATAGCCCCGTTGCCCCGTCGGTGTTCCGCCGGAAACAATCCCGCCCGTGCGCTCAATGTGCAATGCTTGACCCGCACTGATCAGCAAGCCGCTCTGCGTCGTAAATGTCTTTGTGCCGGTTCCGATCGCCGTCGGCGTTGTGCTTCGTCCAATCACGCGTCCTGATCCCGCGCCCTGCAGATGATTCGGCTTTGAAAGTGTTAGACCGGCGGTCCAGATGCAGTTCCCAGCCGGCACAGTCACCGTGTCGCCGTTCTGCGCGAGAGCAATTGCGCTCTGCACATGTGCGAGTGAACAAGACGCTGCGTTGATGGTGTCGGCAGTAGCGGTGCGCGCTGCTCCGTACAACGCGAGGAGGAGGAAAATCGACCACGCGCGACCGACACTGCTGCTGAATAACTTTCGTCGAACCATCTTATCCTCACCACTCTTACCGCGTTCACCAGCTACTCTCGCCCGATCAAAGTCGCGCTCGAAAGTAGAAATCGCCGTCCATCGGCTCCCTTAAGAAGTGCCCCCACCCGCGGCCGGGCTGACATTGGTACACCCCACCTTTTGTTCCGGCGCCGAAAAGGTACACCGTACCAAAGGGGGGCTGAGGGGGGGCCGCGGGCTTGTAAGGCCTTGAAAGCCCACTAAGAAATATTCAACCAATCGGTTGACTATTGGATGGGAACTCCTTACACTCAACCATATGGTTGAATATTCAAGCAGGGAGCTGGACCTCGCTTTCCATGCTCTTTCGGACCCGACGCGCCGGTCGATGCTGGCACGGCTGGCGAAAGGGGAGTGCACCGTTTCACAGCTCGCGGAGCCCTACGCGCTGACGTTTGCCGGCGTGTCGAAGCATTTGAAGGTGCTGGAGGAAGCGCGGTTTGTGCAGAAGAAAAAGCAGGGCCGGGTCTACCGGTGCCGCGCGAATCTCGAGCCGCTTGAGCCGGTGATGAACCTGCTCGAGGAGCTCGCCTCATTCTGGAGCGGGCAGCTCGATTCCCTGGAAGACTATTTTGAGAATGAGAAGAAACAGAAACAGACAATGGAGAAGACGAAGACATGGCAATCGACACCAACGCCGGCGCGCCGCCGAAAGTAACTATTAAGAGAACCATCAATGCATCGCGGGCGCAGATCTACGATGCGTGGACCAAACCCGAGCTTATGCAGCGCTGGTTCTTTCCCCGGAACGGTAGTGCGAAGACGACGGCCGATCTGCGGATCGGCGGGCAATATACCCACGACATGATTCTACCGGCAGACCAGAATGTTGACTGCAAACCCACCGACGTGGTTGAGCCCACCGCCG
>CAYOAK010000155.1:0-9384 GCA_964401925.1 uncultured Bdellovibrionales bacterium
CTACACGGCGCTGCTGAAGAAGTACTTCGGTGACGCGGTCGAGATCGGGGAACGGGATTGGCTCGAGTGCCTGCGCATCCCCCACTTCTACAGCGCCTTCTACGTTTATAAGTATGCCACCGGGATCTCGGCGGCGATCGCGCTCAGTGAAAAGGTGCTTGCGGGAGAGAAGGGCGCAGTCGATCGCTACACAGGGTTCCTTCAAGCCGGCTGCAGCCTCCCTCCGATCGAAATACTTCGCGCAGCGGGCGTCGATATGCTCAAGCCCGATGCAGTGCGCGCAACGACACAGGTCTTCGCGCAGCGGCTTGAAGACCTGAAATCAATTCTGACTACAAAATGACGGCCGGGGATTTCCTCGAAGATCTGGAGCACGCCCAGAAGACTGCTGCGACGATTGCCCTGTCCGGGAAGAATGTACTCCTCACCGGCCTGCGGCACGGTGCCATCGGCGAAACCGCGGCCGCTCTCTTTACAAAGCTCGGCGCAAACGTTGTTGGGGCCGGCCGATCGAAAGCCGAGCTCGATCAGTGTGCGGACTTCCTCGCCTCTCATGGAATCACGCTCGTAGGGTTGATCGAATCTGATTTTGCCTCGGCCGGCGCCGGAGCCAACCTCGGACGAGAGGTGCTGGAGAAGCATCCTCCGATCGATGTGCTGTTGAACATCGCCGGTTTCACTCCTGAGGCACGCATGTTCGCAGAGGGCAGTGATCAAGCGGATGAGGAGCTGCTGCGTATCAACTATCTTAACCCGCGAGCTCTGACCCGATGCATCGTGCCCGGAATGATTCGGCGGAAGAGCGGAACGATCATCTTCTTCAGCTCGATTCATGGCATCAGCGCATCGCCCGGTTTCATCACCTACGGGGAATCGAAGGCTGCCGTCGAACGGCTTGCGCTCGGAATCGCGCGAGAGGTCGCCCCGAACAGTGTGAATGTTTTCACCGTCCGGCCCGGCTGGGTGAAAGTCGATCGGCACGCGGCAGATAAAGTTGCGCTCGCAGAGAGCGAGCTTCCGAGGGGAAAGATGGCGACGCGCGAAGAGATCTCGATACTGCTCGCGCGCCTTTGCGCGCCCGGAAACGAGGTGCTTTCGGGCACAGTGCTCGACCCATCGCTTCTCCAACTGGGCGCAATTGCCTAAATTTTGCTCCTCCTCCAGGCGGAGAACACACAATCACCCCACCTGAGTAAAATGTGCAGGGCCGTCTCCTTGCCTCTCCCTTGCGAAACGCCGGAGTTGTGCATTATACACAGCTCAGTTCATTTCCAGTTTTTGCTTTGAGATTTCTAAAAGATCTCTGTCGCGGCCGGCACATCTGCCCGCTGCGCCAGACGATCTCCAATCTGTGGGTTCGTCGGTGACATTCCGACCAAGGTTATAGAAATATGAAACAGTTACTGGGCATGTTCGCCCTCCTCTGCGGCTGCACTGCTACGGCGGCAGAGCGACACGACATGGACGCGCGACTCGAGCGCCTTCAGCGTCACGACCATCATGATGTCCGCTCGACTTTCGCCGCGAAAGCAACCGGTGAAAGGGTCAACCTCGCCGACGGGGCAGCGACCACGAAGCTGACCCTCTCTAACGCGGGATTTTCCGTGCCGTATCCCAAGGGCTTCCGCGGTGCCTACTCCGAGGCCAGCGGCGCCGGGATCACGATCTCCGGGTCACAAACCAATTTCCCGGGATGCCCGGACTACACGCTGAGCTTCCCGGCGACCTTGAAAGGCCAGCTCGAGGATTTCCGCTTCACGCCGAACCGGTTCGACGCCCCCGCTGACGCGAGCCGCCGGCCCGAGTGCACGATCCTTCTCCGGCAGGGCTCGAACAGCGCCGGGACCTATCTCAGCGGGCGCGGAATGAACCAAGAGCTCCGCATCTTCCGGCGAATCAACGGCAACCTTCAGACGATCGCCGTCGGATCTGAGGCGGACGGATTCGGATTCGCCGAGCTCTCCAAACTCTATCCTGACGGTACGCTCCTCTTCACCCGTAAGGGACGGAGTCCGGCTACGGACTTCGAAATCACCGAAGGTGTCATCTGGACGCCGAGCGGCGAACTCTTGAAGCTGGGAACGGTTCCCGGCTTGCAGAAGGCCCCAACCGACTCGACCGTTATCGGCGGCACCGCCGATGGACGCTTCCTGTTCGGCAAGTCGTCTCAGTCTTACGAGCTCGTGCTTGAGGATTGGGTTGGCAGCGTGTCGTTGTCACATGCGGTTTCGTACCGCCGTGACGGAGCACGCTACATCCCGACGCCGATCGCGTTGCCCGCGAATTTCGGGGACGGACTTGAAAGCTACGTGCCGTATGCCTCGTATGCGACGAGCGTCGCGACCGGAACGTTGGCATATATGAACGTGCTTTTTGTTCATCGGAGCGAGGTCAGCCTCCCCTTCGAGAAAACCTCTGCGTTGATCTTCAGGGGCTACACTGTCGACCTCGCGAATCCCACGGCTCCCCCCGTTCCTTTGCCGCTCGTGTTCAAGGGCAAAGGCCTCTGGGTGGCGACCACCTGGGTCTACACCTCGACGCCGCAAACGCGCTTCGAGTACCTCGAGGCCATCTTCGAAACCGACGATCCGGACGAGCCGATCGACCATGAATCGCTCGGCGACTACCTGGCTATCGGAGACACTCGCGCTCCCATCAAGAAAGTGCTGAAAGCTCTGAATCTCGGCGGCAACGCCTGGGAAGTCCAGATCACGGAAACACCGAACACATTCGTGTTCGGGTTCAGCAAACAGGTCGCCGTCGCGAAAGCTGCCGACGTGCTCAAGGCTGTCCGGGACGCCGCGACGAAGTTCGAATAAGGGGCTGAAACATCATGCGCCGCGGACGGACCCGTCCTCCGCGGCCGCCCCGTTTTCCTTAGCGTTCTGACATTGGAGATCGTCGCGCTACCGTTCCCATCGCATAGAACGGTAACGCTGCAGTTTCGAGAAGCCTCCACATCTGCCAAAGTCAGGGCGATGAAAGTTCTTAAGTTTGGCGGCTCCTCCGTCGGCTCGGCCGAACGCATCGGGCAGGTCATATCAATCGTATCCAGCTATCCGCGCGGCAGCGTCGCCGCAGTAGTCGTCTCTGCCTTCCAAGGGATCACCGATGAGCTGATCACCGCAGCGCGGGCCGCTGAAAACCGTGACGATATTTTCCGTGAGCGCTTCAGCCAGATCTCGGTCCGGCATCTCGAGGCGATTGAAGAGCTCATTCCGGCAACACGGCGAAGCTCTCTCGTTACCGCCGTCAAGGTCGATCTCAATACGCTCGAAGACATTCTACGCGGCGTTTATCTCGTTGGAGAGTGCACCCCGCGCACGCTCGATCTACTGATGAGCTTCGGCGAGCGGCTTTCCGCCCGAATCACATCGGAAGCGTTCACCGCACGGGGGATCGATGCCGAGTTTCTCGACACCCGAAGTGTCATCCGCACCTCTGCGGATTTTGGGAAAGCCCGGGTAGATTTTGAAAGCACGAATAAGCTGATCCGCGGCTATTTCGAGAAACATTCGAAGCTGCAGATCGTCACCGGCTTCATCGGTTCCACGCACACGGAAGTGACGACGACGCTTGGTCGTGGCGGCTCGGACTACACGGCTGCAATCGTCGGCGTGGCACTGAATGTATCGCAGGTTGAGATCTGGACCGATGTCGACGGAATATTGACTGCGGATCCTCGGAAAGTTCCGAAAGCACACGCGGTTCCGCGCCTCACGTTCGAAGAGGTGTTCGAGCTCAGCCACTTCGGCGCGAAGGTGATCTTTCCACCGACGATGCAGCCACTGATCGAAGCGCGCATTCCGCTCCTCATTAAGAATACACTCAATCCTACGGCACCGGGCACTCTCGTCTCCGATGACTGTGAAGCCGGCGGCGAGCTCATCACCGGAATCAGCTCTATCTCAAAGATTGCGCTGATCCGGCTCGAGGGAACGGGAATGATCGGCGTTTCGGGGACGGCTCAAAGACTTTTCGCTGCGCTCGCGTCTAAAGAGATCAGCGCCATCCTGATCTCCCAGGCGTCCTCGGAGCACACCATTTGTTGTGCGATCGAAGGACGGTCTGCCGCCCAGGCTCAACTCGCCGTGAATGAATCTTTCAAACTCGAAATCTCGGCCGGACTTCTCCGTCCGCTCGTCGTGGAGAATGATCTTTCCGTCATCGCCGTTGTCGGCCGTCAGATGCGAAACACCCCGGGGGTCTCAGGCCGGTTATTCGGCGCGCTCGGTCGAAACGGCATCAATATCAGAGCCCTCGCGCAAGGCTCATCGGAGCTAAACATTTCTGCAGTCATCGCGGGCGAAGACGAGACGAAGGCACTCAACACACTTCACGACGAATTCTTCCTCTCGGGCCGAAAGACCGTGAACGTCTTTCTCGCGGGCAAGGGACTGATTGGAGATACTCTGCTCAAGCAGATTAGCGCGCAGATTCCTGCTCTTCGGGAAAGGCATCTGCTTGAGATGCGCCTCGCCGGAATTTGTAACTCGAAGACGATGCGATTGGCCAAAGACAGCGAAGGACTCGATTGGAATGCTCCCCCGCTTGGGCAATCCGATACCGCCTCAACGATCGCGGATTTCGTCTCGGCGATTCGAGAGTCGAATCAAACGACCTCGATTCTCGTTGACTGTTCCGCGAGCGATGAGGTTGCCGAGAACTATCTTCCGGCGATTAAACGGAATATCGCGATTGTCACACCGAACAAGCGCGCCTTCAGTAGCGCTCTCCCGCGCTACCGTGCGCTTATTGATGAATCGAGCCGCCGAAGAGTTCCGGTGCTCTTCGAGACCTGCGTCGGTGCGGGATTGCCGATCATCGGAACGCTGCATGACCTGCTTCAAAGC
The DNA here is from genome assembly GCA_964401925.1 of uncultured Bdellovibrionales bacterium. Classification (GTDB taxonomy): domain Bacteria; phylum Bdellovibrionota_C; class UBA2361; order SZUA-149; family JADYYL01; genus CAYOAK01. The sequence continues at coordinate 4,854 of CAYOAK010000155.1, forward strand.
GGCGATCAAATGGTTTCTATCGAGGCGGTGCTTTCCGGGACATTGAGCTTCGTCTTCAACGAGATGGCGAAAGGCAAATCATTTAGCACTGCGGTCATCGCAGCGAACAAGGCGGGCTATACGGAGCCGGATCCGCGCGATGATCTTGCCGGCATCGACTCTGCCCGAAAGATCGTTATCCTCGCACGGCAAGCGGGCGTGGAGCTCTCTCTCGCTGACGTCTCGATCGAGCCTCTCCTTCCACCGGAGTTAATGAAGGTGGGAAGCGTAGATGAATTTATGCGACGACTGGCCGAGGCCGACGGCCATTTTGCGGATAAGGCGAAGAGCTGCGGCGGCCGGCTGGTGTATGGCGCCCGAATTGATATCGCCGGAAGAACTGCGGCGCTCACTCTCGAAGGATACCCCGCGGATCATCCGTTCGCTTCCCTGCAAGGGAACGAGAACATCGTCGTATTCCGAACGAAGCGCTACAACGCTCATCCGCTCGTCGTTAAAGGCCCGGGTGCCGGCGCAGATGTGACCGCGGCTGGTGTGTTCGCGGATATCATCCGTGTGGCCAAGATGGGACGCTGGTAGCAATGAAATCGGTCTCTGTTTTCGCCCCCGCGACGATTGCGAATGTCGGATGCGCATTCGATGTTTTGGGCCTCGCACTCGAACAACCCGGCGATACTGTCACGGCCGCAATTGTTGATTCTGAAGGCGTCAGCCTTCACGTGGAAGGTTCAAGCGAGCTTCCAGTAGACCAGGAGCGAAATGTCGCCATAGTGAGCACCCGTGCGATGCTGCATTCGCTCAAACAAACTCAGCCCGAAGTCGAGATTCCACCCGGACTAAAGCTGACGTTGAAAAAGGGACTTCCGATCGGCAGCGGACTTGGATCGAGCTCCGCGAGTAGCGCAGCGGCAGTCGTCGCGGTGAATAGTCTCCTCGGCGAGCCATTCACACGGAGAGAGCTTCTCCCATTTGCGATGGAAGGAGAGCGTATCGCCTGCGGATCCGCGCACGCGGATAACGTAGCCCCGGCAATCCTCGGCGGCGTCATTCTTATCCGCAGCTACTCTCCACTCGATATTATATCCCTCCGTTTTCCAACAAATCTGCTCTGTGTCGCCGTAACGCCGGCGATCGAGGTGAAGACTTCGGATGCCCGGAGGGTACTGCGAAGAGAGATCGCGCTTTCCACAGCGGTCCGCCAATGGGGAAATATCGCCGGTCTTGTAGCCGGATTTCTCCAGGAGGATCTCGATCTGATCGGCCGCTCACTGGAAGATCACATCATCGAGCCGGAACGGGCGGCGCTGATCCCCGGATTTTACGAAGTAAAAGGGGCCGCGGTTCAGGCCGGTGCGCTGGGATGCAGTATCTCCGGCGCCGGACCGACGGTGTTTGCGTTTGCCCGGGATCGAGGTACGGCGGAAGCTGTGAGCCGGGGGATGCAACAAGCGTTTTCTTCAAAAGGGGTTACTTCATCCGCGGTGATCTCGGCGATTAATCCGGATGGCGCGAAGGCCCAAGGATGAAATTCATCAGCACTCGCGGAGGACAGGACGTAACGTTTCGGAAAGCGTTGCTCGAAGGCCTCGCACAGGATGGCGGGCTGTATCTTCCCGAATCCCTGCCCGTATTTTCACAGGAGGAGTTTCTTGCCCTCCGAAATCTTTCCTTTGCTGAGCTAGCATCGAAGATTTTCGATCGGCTCATCGGCTCGGAGTTTACCGCAGAGGAGCTGCGAGCTGACTGTATCGAGGCGTTTTCGTTTGAGCCGGTGCTTCAGTGGGTGGATGAAAAGCTCTACATCCTCGAGCTGTTCCACGGGCCGACTTGCGCGTTCAAGGATTATGGTGCGCGTTTTCTCGCCGCACTGACCAGGCGTGTTCTTCGCGAGGAAGGTGGACGGCTACTGGTCTTGGTCGCGACCTCGGGCGATACCGGCAGCGCCGTCGCTCAAGCGTTCTTCGATCCGAATCCGGTGCCCTCCGTTCGCGTTGCGGTGCTCTATCCGAAGGGACGAGTGAGCGAGATTCAAGAGCGGCAGATGGTGACGCTGGGCCACAACGTGATCGCTTTCGAGGTCGAGGGAAGCTTTGACGACTGTCAGCGGCTGACGAAAGAGGCGTTTCAAGATCCCGAGCTCCGGGCTGCGGGGCAGATCTCATCAGCGAACTCGATCAATATCGCCCGCCTGCTTCCGCAGTCGATCTATTATATCTGGGCAGCACTCCAACTCTGGGAGAAGGCTCCGGTTGTTTTCTCCGTTCCAAGCGGCAACTTGGGCAATCTCGTCGCGGGTGTGCTCGCACAGCGCATGGGGATGCCGGTCGAGCACTTCGTCGCTCCGACGAATGTAAACAGGGCGCTCGGCCAGTTTCTTGAGACGGGGCGTTATGAGCCACGCACGTCAATCCAAACCGTTTCAAACGCGATGGATGTCGGTTCACCAAGCAACTTCGAAAGACTGAGCGCGCTTTTTGACGGCTCCGTTGAACGGATGCGTGCGGTGATTTCGAGTCCGAGCTTTTCGGATCGAGAAACCGCGGTGATGGCAAGTAACTTCTGCGAACAGATCGGTTATGTCGCGGATCCGCACACGGCGATCGGAATTCTTGGCGCCCGGGAAAGACAGACTGATCGGTGCTCCGTTGTGCTCTCCACGGCCCATCCGGCGAAGTTTGGCGCGTTCGTCAAAGAGCACTGCGGCGAGGTCCCGGTTCCACCGCAGATCGACAATCTGTTCCGCAAGGAAAAGCGGTCGATAGTCATTCCGCCACGCTATGACGCGTTGAAGGAGATTCTCCTCTCCCTGTTATAGAGGAGATCCTTCTAGCGGCGCTTATTTACGTTCACGCTGTCCGGAAGTTGATTGGAAGCACGCTCACCAGGAAAGACGGCCCGCAGCTCATCTCCGATGGCCGCGATGGCCAGTTCGAGCGTCGACTGCAACGACTCGCCGTTCTTCATTCTCGCCGCTGCATCGGAGCAGACCTTCGCCCACTTTTCCTCGGAAACAAGCTTCGCCGCACCGCGATCGGCCACGACTTCAATCGCCTTATCGGCGAGCGAAAAAAAGAGCAGAACACCGGAATTGTTTTCCGTATCCCAAACCCGATTGACAGAGAAGGCTTCGACCGCCCGATCCCGGGGATGAAGCGGAGACAGGATCGGTGAGTCGTGAGCAACGGAAACCGCGATCTCCGCGGAGTGTCCGGCTTCGGCAGCTTCGATCGCGGCGTTCAGAGCTTTCAGATCAAGCGCGCGGCTTATAAGAATACGTCCAAAAAGATTGTGGAGGATCTTCCTTCCTACCATGAGCTAGATGCGCCTCCCCCGCCAAAGCTTCCCCCGCCGCCGCTAAAGCCTCCTCCGCCTCCTCCGCTAAACCCGCCGCTGCCGCCGCCCCAGCCGCCTCCACCCCAGTTGTTTCGGCCCCAGTGACGGCGTTGACCGGGATAAACCACATACGGCGTTTGCATCGCTCCAATGAACGCGAGGATCACAAGAAAGCTGAAGATGATCGCGAGCACGATTATCACTGTGCGGTCCTCACTCTTCGGCGGAGGAAGCTGCTCACCCGAAATCTTGGCAAGGATCGAGCGCACCCCTTCCTGGATTCCGGCAACCGGATTACCGGCACGGAAATGGGGACGCACCCGATCGTCGAGAATCTGCTTCGAGGTCGCATCGGAGAGCACGCCCTCAAGGCCGTATCCGACTTCGATTCGCATTTTCCGATCGGTCAGCGCGACGATGAAAATCGCGCCGTCGTCAATTCCTTTTCGCCCGACTTTCCGGCTCTCCCCTAGTCGAAGTCCGAACTGCTCGATCGCCTCGGGCTGAGTGGAGCCGACAATGACGAGGACTACTTGTGAGCCTTTTGTCGTTTCAAAGGTGCGGAGCTGCTCTTCGAGCCCATTCCGGACGTCAGGAGGAAGGAGACCAACTTCGTCTGTTACTCGATTCGCAAGCGAAGGCAGCGCCCTTTGCGCGAGCGCCTCGGGCGACGCTACCGCGACAAAAAGGCAGAGGAGGAGAAGCCGGAGAGTGCTCTTCACTTCTCGAAGGAGACCACCGGCGGCTTCGAAACCACCGCTTCATTCTCGACAGTAAAGGGCGGCTTCGGTGTCATGCCGAGCCACGAAGCGGTGAAGTTGCTGGGAAACGATCGAACCGTCACGTTGAACTCCTTGATCGCCTGACCATACCGCCCGCGTGCTACTGCGATGCGGTTCTCCGTTCCCTCAATCTGCGCCTGCAGGTCACGAAAGTTCCCATCTGCCTTCAACTGCGGATAATTCTCCGAGACGGCGAGCAGCTTGCTGAGCGCGCCGCCGAGCTCACTCTGGGCCTTTTGGAATTTTAGAAACGCCTGAGGATCGTTGATGAGCTCGGGCGTGGCTTGGATCGATCCGACCTTCGATCGCGCATTGCTCACTCCCTCGATCACCTCTTTCTCGTGCGCGGCGTAGCCCTTTACGACGTTTACCAAATTCGGAATGAGGTCAGCCCGGCGTTGATACTGGTTCAAAAC